>DATDBB010000510.1:0-3237 GCA_036525085.1 Allobosea sp. | reverse complement strand
AGATCGCAGGGAAGCATCCGTTCGCGTCCGTCCTGATGTCGAGCGGATCAAGAGCCGCCGTCAGGGCGCCGTCAGAATACATCGTCCGAACGGTGTTGGTGCCAGCGTCGAAGAACTCGACACGAGCCCCATCCGGGTCTGCCGCCAGCCGGCCGTTATAGGCCACCGGCTTGCGTGAGAATACCGAGTAAAACAAGGGCGTGATCCCATAGAAAAAGGCGCCCGGTGAGGGGCGCCTTGGCTGGAATGTCCGTGGTCTTGGCTGATCTGTCGCTAGACGGCGGGTGCGACTTGCGGCAGGGTCAGGGGATGAAACGCTTCGTTATCTGGTACCTGCCGCAGGCGACGATCTTCATCTGGGGCATCTGGTTTGGCTCAACCATTGAGCCTGCTTTGGCCGGGCCAGGCATTGCTTTCGGAGCGCTGATGCTTGTTGCTGCCTACACAGGCGGCGCCAACCTCGTCATTTCACTGGTTTCGCGTCTGAGCGCCCATCGCCGTCAATCGGGCAGTGATCGCGAGAGCCTTGCTGGAGCCGGGGGGTTCCTTGGCGATCGAACGCAGCAGCGGCAGCGCATTGGGGTCGACAAGGATCTCAGCTAGGCGGCCCGCATTTTTGCCCTGCCTCAGTTCCTCGTACCATTTGGTCACGCGGCCCGGCAGCTTGAAGCCGCCTGTTGCGATAGCATTTGCGGCTTCCCCCAGCTTCCCGCCGCCTTGCAACTGCTGCTGGATTTGCTGATTGAAGGCTGTCATGGACCCCGCCTGCGGGCGGTATCCGGTGGCCTCCAGCGTGTCGAGAAACACATTCAGGCCGGCAAGACGCTCAGCGCCCTGCGGCAGGGCCGACACTGCCGCTTCAAGGTTTGCCGCCTGCTGCGGGTTGCCCCTAATCTGCGCTGCGAACTTCGCCCCACCGAACTGATTGGCGCCAGATGCAAGGTTCTGCGTCGCCTCATTGAAAATACTCTCCGCATGGGCTCGCACGAGCTGGCGGGCGACCATGGGGCTTTTGTTGGAGAGCGCCTTCATCGCGCCTGCGATCTCGGCTTCGCTGCCCGGAAGCGGGTTGCTCGGGAAAAGCGCGTCGATGGCCTGCTTCGTTGTGGTGTCCCTTGACGCGATCTTGCCGATCGGGCCGTCAAGGATGGGCTGTAGGATTTGCTGACGAGCAGATGCTTGGACTGCTAGCGCCTGGACATATTCAGGCGAAGCGGCTTCTGCGGCCTGCCGCACGGCGCCCGCATCCGCGCCGAACCCTGCCGAACGCTGCATGTTCTGCTGAGCATTGACAGGCGAAGCCGCGTTGGTCGCGGCGGTATCAAGCTGCTTTTTGACCTCATTGAGGAAGCCAACGCTGTCATCAGGAAGACCCTGCACATAGCGAGCTAGCTGGGGATCGGACCTAACGGCCTTGGCGGCGTCGTCAAAGCCAGGCAGAGCGCGGACGCGAGCCATATCGCCGGCAGACAGGCGCACCGTCTCAGCGGCCTTGTAGAGAGGGTCTGTGGCCGTATTGATGGCACCGCGTACCTCATTGACGCGGTCTTCCGCAATCCGCCCTGCGGCAGGCCCGATGCCGGACGGCGCTGCGCTCGGCGGCGCGATGTTGTCGAACGTCCGACCAGCCGCAGCCGCGACCTGCGCCGGACGCTCAGCCATCATCGGCTTAAGGACAGCGGCGCCTTCGGGCGTATTCTCGACCACACGGCGCAAGTTGCCCATGTTGCTGGCGCCGCTAGTCACTTTGCCGATCGCCTCATCCCATGTCAGGCGAATGCCCTGCTGAGATGCCGCGTTCAACAGGTCGCGCGCCTGCGACAAAGCAGCGTCATCAACGCCCTGCATCGAGCCCGAAAGAGCGGTCGGCGCCTTCATGCCGCCGACAGCCGCAGCGCCGAGGCCAGCGCCGACGGCCGCAACAGCGCGGGCAGGGCCTTCAAAGCCGGTGCCTTCGGTCAACTGCCCGGCCGCCTCGCTGGCGACGCCAGGGATTGCCGCGAACTTGATGGCGTTTGCCACGCCGCCGCCCGATGCCGGCAGGAACTCGCCAACGGTGGATGCGAACTTTCCGGCTGTGGTCTGCGGCTCATAGAGCGGGCCTGTTGCGGCCTCGTACTGCTTGCGGATGTTCTGGCCGCCGATGATTTCGCCAAGGGCGCGGCCCGTCCCGATTTTCGGAACGGGTTGGCCGGTGATTTTCTCAGCTGCCGCGTCCGCAACGCCGCCAATAAACGAAGCCGCGTCCCCCGGCAGTCCGGCAAGCCCGATCACGCCCTTGTTGACGCCAGACACAGCAGACTGAGCGACATCGGCTGCGGTCGATTTGACACGGTCCCAGGTCGAGGGCTGGGCGCCTGCCGCAGGCTTGACGATGGGATCGTTGGCCCACGGCATAGCCGCAGCGCCGTCGCCAGCAGGTGAGATGATCGGGTCGTTATCCCAAGGGTTCGCCATCAGGGCTTCCGCCTCGTGTTGCCCTGGGGATCGACATAGGTGTCGCCGGACCTGAGCGCCTGATAGTCCTGCGGGGTTGCGACGACGCGCGGCTGGCCGACAGGAGATGCAGGAGCAGCGCCAGCCTGAGCCGGAGCTTCGCCCCCCTGAGCGGCGCCCTTGCGGGATTCCTTGAACGCCGCAAACGGGTCGGGGAGTTCTTTCAGGCGCTTGAGCACGTCGGCTGGCTTCTCGTTGCTCGCCATGGCCTCTGCGACGATGTCGGCGCGCTGACGCTTGTAGGCGTTCACCGCCTCCAGTGTGTCGAGGATCATCGCATTCCCCTGCGGCGTGCGCACGAGCCCCGGAAGCGAGTTCTTGAACATCTTGGCGTCGAAATCGGACGTGGCGCCTGCGCCGGCAATGCGCTGCTGCGGGGTCAGCTTGTCGATCAGCGCACTGTAGGCTTCGATCTCGCTGACGTTCTCGCCAACCTTGATGCCGTATTCGGCAAGGCGGGCCTGAAGCGCGGCGCCCGCGCCCATGTTCTTGATCGAGCCGCCGAGTTCACGAAGGCGAGTGATCGCGCCGGCTTCAAGCTGGGCCGCATCGCCTTCCTCAACGATCTTCTCGAACCGGCCGGAGATCGCCTTGCCGTTCGCCTTGGCGTATTCGCCCTCGGTCGCACCGATGCTGTTCGTGATTTTGGTGCTGGCGGGGCCAAATTTTGGTTCGCCCTGCCGGTTCATGTAGGCTGGCTGCCCCTCGGGGACACTGTAGGCTGCCCGCTCTTCCGGCGTC
>DATDBB010000509.1:0-7130 GCA_036525085.1 Allobosea sp. | reverse complement strand
CTCAGGCGTCGCGCCCTTCGATCCGAGCCGCGATTTCGCTGCGGACCTGCAGCGCTTCCTGCTCAGACCAGGGCCGGCCCATCTCGTGATGTGCCACCCCGGCTTCATCGATGACGAACTGGCACGGCTCGATCCAGTGATCGCGACGCGACCGATCGAGCATGCTGCGCTCGCCGCTTTCGTGCCGAAGGGGCTGGCGATGGTGCGGTTCTCGCAGTTTCCCTGAGCGACGCCCGCGCAATCGATTATTTACCTAGCTCTGTCACATTCCCTGTCGAAGCTCATGCCCGGTGACGGTTGCATATTCGAGCCCATCTTTCGGGGATTTTCAGCGCGATGACGTGGTTCAAGCGAGCGGCCAGGACAGAAACGGCCGCGCAGGCGCTGACCCCGGCGCGCAAGCCGGGCCGTTCCCTGAGCAGCCAGATCGCGGCCGCGGCGGTCGCCATCGTCGCGCTCGCCATCATGCTCGTGGTGTTCGCGGCGGCGCGCTACAACGACGCCAAGACGCGCGACGATCTCGAACAGAAGATGACGGCGCTGGTCCTGATGGTCGTCAACGCGTCGCCGTCGCTGATCCTGGCGCGCGACACCAACACGCTCGGCTATATCCTGGAGTCGCTTCGGCGCGATCCCGATTTCGAGGCCGGCTTCGTCGCCGACGACCTGTCGGCGCTGGCGAGTTCGGGACGAACCGAGCAGGCGCGGCTGGCACTGACACCGCGCACCGTGGCGGCCCAGCTTGGTCGTGAGCCCTGGGACACCCTTAAGGACGTGGTCTCGACCGAGATCGAGGACGACGTCTTCGTGACCAAGATCCACGTCGTCCGGGTCGGCGGCCATCAGAAGCAGATCGGCTACATCGCCCTGCGCTTCGACAAGTCTCGCCTGCTTGCGCGCGTCGCCTTCGAGCAGATGGCCACGATCGGCTTCGGCATCCTGATTCTGCTGATTCTGGGCCCGCTGCTCTGGTTCTCGCTGTCGCGGACGATGAAGCCGCTGAAGAACATGACGCAGGCCATCGTCAGCATTTCCGATGGCAAGCTCGACACGCCCATCGACGCGCTGGCGCGGCGCGACGAGATCGGCGCCATCGCCCATGCGCTGGGCGTTCTGAAGCTCCGTCTGGCCGAGCGCGCGGCGCTGCAGGAGAAGCAGCACGTCACCGAGGCCGAGCGGCGCCTGCACCAGCAGCGTGTCGACGAGGCGATCGCGCTCTTCCGCGGCGAGGTCGGCGTCGCGCTCGAGGCCTTCAAGAGCAATGCCGACCGCATGAGCGAGGCCTCCGTCGGCTTGGCCCGCGTCGCCGCCGAATCGTCCAGCCGCGCCGCGCGTGCCGCCCACAACGCCCATGACGCGTCGGGCAATGTCGAGAGCGCTGCCCAGGCCGCCGAGCAGATGGGCGCCGCCATCCGCGAGGTCGAATTCCAGGTCCGCCGCGTCCGCACCGAAATCGTCGAGGCCGCCTCGATCTCGCGCGACACCGCGACGTCGGTGCATGCGCTCGACGAAACGGCGCGCGCCATCGGCGAGGTCGTCAACCTGATCCGCGACATCGCCGCCCAGACCAATCTGCTCGCGCTCAACGCGACGATCGAGGCCGCCCGCGCCGGCGAGGCCGGGCGCGGCTTTGCCGTGGTCGCCTCCGAGGTCAAGAGCCTGGCCTCGCAGACGGCGGACGCGACCGATCGCATCGTCGCGCAGGTCGGCGCGATTCAGTCCGCCACCGGCGAGGTCGTCGGCTCGATCCAGAACATCGCCGAGCGCATGAGCGCGATCGAGAACTTCGCCAACTCCGTCGCGGTCTCGATCGAGCAGCAGGCGATTGCCACCGGCGAGATCGCCAGCGGCGTCGCCATGGCGAGTTCCTCGGCGCTGTCGGTTTCGAGCGATCTCAGCGTGCTGGCCGACAGCGTCGAAGAGACCGGGCGCTCGGCGGAAGAGGTGCGCGGGGCGGCCGGAGAGGTCGCGGCCCAGGCCCTGCGGCTGCGGTCCACGGTCGATCAGTTCCTGCATAGCGTCGCGGCTTGAGACCGCGTTTTCGATTCACCACCTCTGCAGCGTCATCCCGGGCGACCGCAGGGAGACCCGGGATCCATGCCTGAACTCTTCTGAACCAGCGTTCCGGCATGGATCCCGGATCTCCGCTTCGCTGCGTCCGGGATGACCCGCGTTGGATGTTTGCGCTGGAAGCGGGCGGTGGAAACTTCAATGCATAAAAAACGGGGCCGCGAGGCCCCGTTTGTGTTCATGGCGGAAGCGCCGAGGCTCAGGCCTTGGCGGCGTCGTACATCTCCGCGACGTAGTCCCAGTTCACCAGGCTCTCGAGGAAGGCCTTGAGATAGTCGGGACGGCGGTTGCGGTAGTCGATGTAGTAGGAGTGCTCCCAGACATCGCAGCCGAGGATCGGGCTCGCGCCGTTGACGAGCGGGCTTTCGCCGTTCGGGGTCTTCGAGACGGCGAGCTTGCCGCCCTTGACCTCGAGCCAGGCCCAGCCCGAGCCGAACTGGCCGACGCCGGCGGCGACGAAGTCTTCCTTGAACTTGTCGACCGAGCCGAAGGAATCGACGATCGCCTTCTCCAGCGCGCCCGGAATCTTGCCGCCGCCGTTGGGCTTCATCCACTTCCAGAAATGCAGGTGGTTGTAGTGCTGGCCGGCATTGTTGAACACGGCCGGGTTCTTGCCGTGCGAGGCCTTGACGATCTCCTCGAGCGACTTGCCCTCGAACTCCGTGCCCTTGATCGCGTTGTTGCCGTTGGTGACATAGGCGAGATGGTGCTTGTCGTGGTGGAACTCGAGCGTTTCCTTCGACATGAAGGGCTGGAGCGCATCATGAGCGTAGGGCAGGTCGGGAAGGGTGAAGGTCATGGGGCCTCTCCTTGGGCTGGCAAAATCGCTGGAACTGAGAATGGCTTGCCGCGGGGCGGCTGGGCCGGGTGATTGCCACGGGGGGCGCCCGCCATTCGCTTCGTTAGTTAAGCCTATGGTGGCGCTCCGGCAACCGCCGCACCGGCGAAGCGTCCATGTCATGGCGGACGGCGCGCCTCACTCCTGCCTGAATCCTCGCCTTATGCGAAGTTAGAATTTGAAACGCTCTCTTATTCAATGCGTTACATGATGGCGGGGCGGGGTGGCTGAGGCCGATCCGGCGAATGGACTGCCAGGATTGTTTTCGAGGACCCGACGTTGATCACCATCTTCATCTTGCTCGGCCTCGGTTTCCTTTGCGGCGGCGTCGCGGCCATCGTCGATGGACTGCCCTACATGGTGCTCGAGCGCGGCTTCACCCAGGTCATCATCGGCACGGTGCTGGCGGCCGCGGGCGTCGTGATGCTGGCCCTGTCATGGGTCCTGGTCGAGTTGCGGCGGCTGAAGAAGTCGTTGTCCAATGCCGCGATGGCGATGTCCGTCGCCTCGATGGTCGGCAGCCCTGGGCCGGAAGCCGCCGCCCCTGTGCCACCCCTGCCGCCGGAGCCGCAGGACGGGGCGGCAGCCATGCGAACCGGCCTGGCCGCTGCCGGGGCAGGGGCGCTCGCCGGCGCGGGGACTGTCCTCGCCGCGACGCATTTTCCGGCCGCGGCCGCCTCGGACAAACCCGAGGACAAGGCTGCCGGGCCCGATCCCTTCGGCGCGCGTCTGGCGGAGGTCTTCAACTCCGAGGCCGATCTGGAGAGGGATACCCTGGACGAAACCCGCCTGGCCGATGTCGATGCGCTCCCGGTCTTCGATCCGTTCCGCCCGGTGGATCCGCAGGGCGAGCCTGAGCCGGAGCCCGAGGTCGAAGTGCCGGCTGAGGCTGTGCCCGAAGCCGCGCCGCCGCCGGTCGTGGCCATCGAGCCCGCGATCGAGCCGGAAGCCGAGCCGGAGACCGATGCTTCGGAAAGGCTGCATGCCGGGCCCGCGGTCGCGCTGCCGGACGAGCCGCCGGAGGCCCTGGTTGGCCTCCATGCCCCTTCCGATATCGAGGATCCGCTGACGCCCGAGGCCGCGCCCGCCGCCGAGCCGGAGGCCGACGAGTTCGGCATGCTGCGCGAGAGCCTGGCGGGGCTGGGCCTGCGGCCGGAGCCGGGCGGCGGACGCATCGAGCCCTCCTTCTCGGATGTCTACCGCCTGCGCGAGCATGGCGACGAGCAGGAGAGCGGCCGCCCCGACGATCTCGCCGCCGCCGCAACCTGGATGGAGCCGGCGCTGCAGCGTCGCGCGCCCTGGTTCGAGACGGCACCGCCCGCTGCATCGGAGCCGGTCGCCCCGTCGAGCCCTGCGGAGCCGGCGACGGCGCCCGAGATCCCACCCCGGATGTCCTGGCCCAAACTGGACATCGCCGATCTGGCGGCGCCGGAACCGGTTGTGGAACTGCCGCCATGGCCGCCACATGCGCGGGAGGCCGCTCCCTTCGAGCCGGTATCGCCTTCGCCCCTTGAGCAGGGCAGGGGCGACGCCGAAGGCGAGGGGATGGCTTCGGAAGATGCTTCGTCGCCCGCATCCGAGGATGAAGCGACCAGAGGGTCCGAAGTGGAGCCGGTCGCAGCTGAGGCTGTCGCCGCCGAAGACGATGCCGCCGCTGACGGCGCTCCGGCCGCCTCCGACGAGGGCGTTGTCGGCGCCTATCAGGTCGGCGAGGCGCATTTCACCATCTATGCCGACGGTTCGATCCAGGCGCGCACGCCCGATGGCGATTACAGCTTCGCCTCGATGGACGAGCTCAAGGTCTACCTCGCCAGCGAGAAGAGCCGGCTCGGCGTCTGAGCCGGCGGCCTTTGGGCTGGTCTGCCGTCATTGCGAGCGCAGCGAAGCAATCCAGGGGCCGTCGAGCGAGCCCTCCTGGATTGCTTCGCTACGCTCGCAATGACGTCGGTGCCCGCTCAGCCGGAGCCGGCCTCCGGCCAGCCTTCGCCCACCGCATGGATGGCGAAGGCATAGGCCAGCGCCGTTTCCTTGAGCGAGTCGAAGCGGCCGGCCGAGCCGGCATGACCGGCATCCATGTTGGTGTGGAGCAGGATCGGCCCGCCACCGGTCATGGTCGCGCGCAGCCGCGCCACCCATTTCGCCGGCTCCCAATAGGTCACGCGCGGATCGGTCAAACCGCCCATCGCCAGGATCGGCGGATAGTCCTGCGCCGTGACGTTGTCATAGGGCGAATAGCTGCGGATCGTCTCGAATGCCTTCACGTCGCGGATCGGGTCGCCCCATTCCGGCCATTCCGGCGGCGTCAGCGGCAGGCTGTCGTCGAGGATGGTGTTGAGCACGTCGACGAAGGGCACTTCCGCGACGATGCCGGCGAAAAGCTCGGGCGCCATGTTGGCGACGGCGCCCATCAGCATCCCGCCGGCGCTGCCGCCCTCCGCCACGATCCGCCCGCGTGCGGTGAAGCCGGCATCGGCCAGTGTTTCCGCCGCCGCGATGAAGTCGGTGAAGGTGTTCAGCTTCTTCTCGCGCTTGCCGTCGAGATACCAGCGCCGGCCCTTGTCCGTGCCGCCGCGCACATGAGCGATGGCGTAGACGAAGCCGCGATCGACCAGGCTCAGCGGGCGCGTCCGGAACGAGGCCGACATCGCCGAGCCATAGGAGCCGTAGCCGTAGAGCAGGCAGGGCGCCGAGCCGTCGAGCGGTGTGTCGGCACGGTGCAGGATCGAGATCGGCACCTGTTCGCCATCCTTCGCCGTGGCGAAGATGCGGCGCACGCGATAGGCGGCGGGATCGTGCCCGGACGGGATTTCCTGCCGCTTCAGCAAGACGCGCTCGCCAGTCGCCATGTCGTAGTCATAGGTCTCGGCCGGGCGCGCCATCGAGGCGTAGATGAAACGCAAGCTGTCCGTGTCGAACTCGTAGCCGGCGTCGAGCCCGAGCCCATAGGCCTCCTCGTCGAAGGTGATGCTGGCTTCCTCAGCCGTCGCAAGGTCGCGGATCACGATGCGCGGCAGGCCGTCCTCGCGCTCCAGCCGGATCAGCCGGCCCTTCAGGCAGAGATGACTCAGGATCAGCCGTCCGGTCTTGTGCGGGATAAGGTCGCGCCAGTTCGCAGGTGAGGGATCGGCCACCGGGGCGGTGACGATCTTGAAGTCCTCGGCGCCGTCGGCATTGGTCAGGATCAGGAAGTCCTCGCCATGATGCTCGACCTCGTATTGCCGGCCGACCTCGCGCGCCGCGATGGTGATGGGCTTTGCATCGGGCTGCGTCAGGTCGACGGCGCGGATCTCCGAGGTCTCGTGGTCGGCGATCGAGATCAGGAGGAAACGCCCGGACTGGGTCTCGTCGATATCGACGAACATGCCGGCATCGTCTTCGTCATGCAGGAGCGTGTCCTCGCCGGGCTGATCGCCCAGGCGATGCCGGAAGACCTTGGAGGGGCGGTGATCGGCATCGACGCCGACATAGAAGAAGGAGCGGCTGTCGGCCGCCCAGACGATGTCGCCCGTCGTGTCGGGGATGGCGTCCGGCAGGTCCTCGCCGCTGGCGAGGTCGCGGACCCGGATCATGTGCAACTCGGACCCCGCCTCGTCGGCGCTCCAGCCAAGCAGGCGGTGGTCGGGGCTATGGGCGGTGTCGCCGAGATCGAAGAAGTCCTTGCCCTCGGCCAATGCATCTGCGTCGAGCATGATCTGCTCGCGCGTTTTTGCGCCGGACGGCGGCGCGTTGCGGGGCTTGCGACAGATCAGCGGATGTTCGCCGCCCTTGCGGTAGCGCGAGTAATAGAGGAACGGGCCATCGGGCTGCGGGACGCTGGAATCGTCCTCCTTGATCCGGCCGCGCATCTCCTTGACGAGGTCGCGCTGCAGCGTGCGGGTCGGCGCCATAAGCGCCTTGGAATATGCGTTCTCGGCCTCGAGATAGGCGCGGATGTCGGCGGGCAGGGCGTCCGGCTCGCGCAGCACTTCCTTCCAGTTCGGCGCGCGCAGCCAGTCGTAGTCGTCTAGCAGTTCGACGCCGTGGACGACCGTCGTCTTGGTCCGGATCTCGGCGCGCGGCGGCGCAGCCTTGCGCCGGCGGCGCGTCGCAGCGCCGGGGACGGGGTTTGAGCGCATCGACGACATCTCCAGCAGGAAGGGCTGAGACAGGTAGAGAGCAGGGGCCGGGCTGGCAAGACCGCGGCTGGCAAGACCGCTACGGCAAAGGCAGATGCAGTCTCGGG
>DATDBB010000508.1:0-3372 GCA_036525085.1 Allobosea sp. | reverse complement strand
GTCGCATCCGGGCGCGAGGCCAGGAGCTTCAGCGCGGCGCGACCCTGCCGCACGACATCCTCCGCCGGCAGCCGCGGGAACAAAGCCCGCGCCTCGTCCGCATCCTTCGGCGTCCCGCCGAGCGGTGTCAGGAAATCGAGCCCCAGCGCGGTGAAGCCGGCCAGCGCCATCCGCCGTGTCACATCCTCGATATGCGAATTGAGACCGCGATTCTCATGGATGACGAGCACGCCGCCGCGCCGGCCCGTCGCCTTGGGCGTGACGAGATAGCCCTTCAGCGCGACGCCATCGACACTGGTGTCCAGCCGCTCGGCCGTGATTCTGGCATCGTCAGGCGCGATCTGCTGGGCCTGGGCATAGTTCGGTTCGAGCAAGGCGAGCGCGGCCTCGGCCGCCGCGGCGGAACCGGCCAGCGTCAGCAGCCGGTTGAAGAAGAGGCGCCGGTCGAGCGGCTTATGGGTATATTCGTCATAGAGTTCGACGATCCGGCGATCGAGCGCCATGGTGACCTCCTGCGTCACGAAACGGGTTGAATGCGACGTTCCCTCCCCCGCTGCATGGGGGTGCAGGCATCCTAGCGACTGGGAGCGGATGCGGAGGGCTTGGCGCCGCTCATCGCGTCTTCGTGAAGGCCGCGCGTTGCGGATGCGCTATTCCGCAACGATCTTGTAGCGCTGGCCCGGGACGAGGGCCCCGCCGCGCTCGATGCCATTCAGCACCATGAACAGCTCCTGCGCGCGGTCCTGCTCCGGCATCCGCGCGGCCATGGTCGCGGGCGTATCCCCGGCGGCAGCCGCTACGATCCGGACCTGCATCGGCTTCACCGTCTGCGCTTCCTCCGGGCTCAGTACGCGGAAGCTGGAAAGCAGCGCCCGCATCGGTCGCTCCGGATCGCCGCCGCCGCGCGCCGCCAGGATGAAGCGGTAGACGCGGTTGCCGGCCTGGATGGCGGCGAGACGGAAGGTCCAGTCCGTGCCTTTGCCGACAGCGATCACCGCAGGCTGCCCGGAGATGTCGAGCGCCTCGATCGCCGTGGTCTCGACCCCGTCGATCCAGCCGGCCGCGACATAGGATTGCAGCGTCTGGTCGGGTTTCAGCGTCACCGAGTCGAAGCGCAGCGCCTGGGCCCCGTTGGCGCTGACGCCGATCACCATGTCGCGCGCGGCCTCCAGTCCGAAACCTTCCGGCGCGGTGAAGCCGATGCGCAGCGCGCTGTTCAGATAGCGCCGGCCGCGCACGACCCCGTCGCGGGGATCGTCGCCATAGGCGATGCCGTCGATCGCCGCGAGCCAGCGCCCGGCATCGCGCTCGCCGATTCCGGGCGCGCCGATCTGCCGCGCCGCAGCCGTGACGGCGGCGATGCGCTCGGGCGTCTGCGGATGGCTCGACAGGATGTCGAGGCGCTTGTCGTCGGGGCTCTGGTTCTGGCCGCTGCTGCGGAAGGCGGTATTGCGCCCGAGTGCGGCGAGGAAGCGCCCGGCGCCGTAGGGATCATAGCCCGCGCGCGAGATGTTGCGCACGCTGATCTGGTCGGCGGTCAGTTCCTGCTGCCGCGAGAATTTGGCGAGCGACAGCTTCGAACCGGCCTGCACCGCCGCACTCTGGGCCGGGTCCTTGAGCACCTGCGAGACGACCTGGCTGACCAGCGCCGAGTCCAGTTCGCGCTCGGCCCGCTCGACGGCGTGCTGGGCCGTGACATGGGCGATCTCATGGGCAAGCACCGAGGCGATCTCGGCGGTGTCGTTGGCCAGCGTCAGCAGCCCGCGCGTGACGTAGAGCCGGCCGTTAGGCAGTGCGAAGGCGTTCACCGCCGGCGAATTGAGGATCGTGATCTCATAGGCGCCGATCTGGCCCTCGCCCGCCTTCGACAGCCGCTGCACGATCTCGTCCAGCGCAGCCTTGGCCCTCGGCGCCCGATAATCGCCGCCGAAGGCGGAGAGCAGGCGCTGGTGCTCGCTCTCGGAGGCGCGCTGCGCCGTGCTGACCCGCGGCGCGATCTCGCCACCGGCCGCGTTCTGAGATGGCAGGAGCGGGCTCTGGTCACTGGTGCAGGCGACGAGCAGCATGACGGGAAGCGCGAGCGCCGCCAGCCGCTTGGGACAAAGCAGAAGTCCGTGTCGCCAGAACGCCAGCATGCCGTCAGTCGATCAGTTCCAGGGCGAGCTTCGAGGTCACGTCGAGCAGCAGCCCGTCCCGCCCCGAGAGGACGCCACGTGCCCGCAAGCGTTTACCGCTGACCCCGCTCGCGGTCCAGCCGCCAGCCTGCATCTCGCGCCACAGCATCTTCGACAACACGATCGACGCGGCCTCCCCACGCCGGCGCGAAAAATTCAGATAGGTGCGTTGCCCGCGCTCGCCGACGGAGGCGATTCGCCCCTCCAGCAGCACGATTCGCCCCTCTTGCGCCTTGAGAGCGGCGATATCATGACCATCGATGGCCGGTTCGCCCGCCGGAGCCGCTGCCGGCAGTGCCGCCTTGCCCCGCTGCCCGGTGGCCCGCGCGGTGCGCACTCCGCCGTCGCAGCGGGCCGGCCGCGCCTCCGGCAGCGGCAAGGCAGCCCCCTCGCTCAACAGCGCGGCGGCAAGCTCGCGCGGCGCAGGACCGGGCACTGGGACGACATCATAGAGCCTCGCCGGCAAGCGGCCCCAGCGATCGGGCTCGCCGAGCAGGACAAGATGCAGCTCACGCTCGCGCCAGCGGCCGATCCCGGTCGCAAACCGGGCCGCCTCCGCATCGTCCTGTCGCGGCGCGATGCCGACCAGGCGAAGCCGCCGCCCGTCTGCGAGCACGAGGTCACCGGCGCCATCCAGCCCCGACAGGCGCACCACCGGACTGTCGGGCCCAAGCTCCGAACAGGCATCGTTCGCAACCGCCGCCCCGGCAAGAAGCGGCAAGGCAACCATCGCGAGAACCACTGCAAGAAGAGGCTTCACCGGCATGGCGATTATGCTACACGGTTTGGCGCGCGTCCCGGTAGCTCAGCAGGATAGAGCAACGGTGTCCTAAACCGGTCTGGGCGACGCTTTCTGGCCATTTCGAGCAGGCTTTGTGAACGACGTCAGCGTCTTGGCTGGCGCGCGGCTGTAGGCCGGGGGATCAGCCGGACCAAGGCAAGCGGGCACACCTGTTTCGCGGTTAGCGCATTGATCTGCATGCGATATCTGCTGAATGGCCGATTTGCTCGCTTGTCGGGGGTTCGCGGGAGTGGGCACAAAAACGGGCACACCAGCGGCGGCCGAACGATTTCCGTTCGGCGTTCATTTCAATTTCGACATCCGAGCGGCCGCTGCGTTAGTTGGAGGGCTCACCCGATGGAGCCCTCCCATGTCCCGACCCGCACTTCCCTTCCACCACCGCATCCCGGCCATTCT
>DATDBB010000507.1:0-18625 GCA_036525085.1 Allobosea sp. | reverse complement strand
GCGCGAGATGGCGAAATCCGACTGCATCGTGATCTGGGGCACGAATCCCGTGCACACCCAGGTCAATGTGATGCATCACGCGATCAAGGCGCGGAAGACGCGCGGCGCCAAGATCGTCGCCATCGACATCTACCACAATGCAACGCTGGCCCAGGCCGACCTGCCACTGGTGCTGCGGCCCGGCACCGATGCGGCACTCGCTTGCGCCGTCATGCATGTCCTCTTTCGCGACGGCCATGCCGACCGCGAATACCTGGCAGCGTATACCGATGCGCCGGGCGAGCTCGAGGCGCATCTGAAGACTCGCACGCCGGAATGGGCGGCGGCGATCACCGGGCTCGAGGTCGAGCAGATCGAGGAATTCGCCGCACTCGTCGGCACGCGCAAGAACAGCTTCTTCCGCCTCGGCTATGGCTTTGCCCGCCAGCGCAACGGCGCCGTCTCGATGCATGCGGCGCTCTGCGTGCCGACCGTGACCGGAGCCTGGCAATATGAGGGCGGCGGCGCCTTCCACAGCAACAGCGGCATCTACAATTGGCGCAAGAGCCTGATCGAGGGGCTCGATGTCCGCGATCCCCGCATCCGCGAGCTCGACCAGTCCCAGATCGGCCGGGTGTTGACCGGCGACGCCGAGGCGCTGCGCCAGGGCGGGCCGGTGAAGGCGCTCTTCATCCAGAACACCAATCCGGTCTCGGTCGCGCCCGAGCAGGAACTGGTCAAGCGGGGCTTCGCCCGCGACGACCTCTTCACCGTCGTGCATGAGCAGTTCATGACCGAGACGGCGAAGATGGCCGACATCGTGCTGCCGGCGACCCAGTTCATGGAGCATGACGACATCTATCAGGGCGGCGGCCACCAGCACATCATGTGGGGTGGCAAGCTGATCGAGCCGGCCGGCGAATGCCGCTCTAACCATGATGTGATCTGCGCCTTGGCGGAGCGGCTGGGCGCGCAGCATCGCGGCTTCGCGATGACGCCGCGCGAGATCGTCGATTGGACGTTGCGCGAGAGCGGCCGCGGCACGCTCGACGAATTGATCGCCAATGATTTCATTGACGTGCAGCCGGATTTTCGGACCGCGCATTATCTCGACGGCTTCGGCTATCGCGACCGCAAGTTCCGCTTCAAGCCGGATTGGCCGAAGGTGCCCAATCCCAATGCCGGCCCGGTCGGCCCCTGGCAGCAGATGCCTGAACTGCCCGACCAGTGGGATGTGCTCGACAATGTCGATGCCGAGCACCCGTTCCGGCTGGCGACGAGCCCGGCGCGCAGCTTCCTCAACTCCACCTTCACGGAGACGCCGAGTTCGGTGAAGAAGGAAGTCGGCCCGACGCTGATGCTGCATCCTGGCGACGCCGCGCGCCTTGGCATCGCGGCAGGCGACGAGGTCGTCGTCGGCAATGCGCGTGGCAGCGTCCATCTCAGCGCCGTGCTGTTCGCCGGCATCGTGCCCGGCGTCGTCATCGCCGAATCGATCTGGCCCAATGCGGCCCACAAGCATGGGCGCGGCATCAACACAATTACCGGCGCCGATGGACCCGCTCCCTTCGGCGGCGCCGCTTTCCACGACAACAAGGTCTGGATCAGGAAGGCGTGACAGCGCGGGCCCTTGACGTTTCAGCGGCGCTATGGCCCATCCGCTGACACAGGCGGGCCAAGCAGCGGCGCCGATGCGCCTGCGCGCCAAGGACGAATGAAATCATGATCATGCGGCGGATGGGTGCGGTCTTCCTGGCCGGTGGATTGTCTGTGCTGGCGGGCCTTGGCGCCCATGCGGCTGGCGGCTCGAGCGCTCTGCCGCCGCCCGATCCGACCGCCAAGAACCTGACGCCCTACATGATTCAGCTGCGCGCCTTCGACGCCTGCCTGGTGACGCAGTCGCGCCTGATGGGCACGAGCCGCGAGGCGGTTCACTCCGCCTGCAGTTGCTACGCCAAGGGCACGGTCGCCTCGATGACGAAGGACGAACTCCAGGCCTTCCGCGACACCGGCTATTTCAACGATTCGGCACGGGAGAAGGGCCTCGGCTTCATCGACCGCTGCAAGCTCAGGCGGCCGATCTGATCGCTTCCGACGCCGGGAAGTAGCGCTCCCTCATCCGCGTCGCATAGGCGACGAGGCTGGGGCGCGCCTCGATCCGGCCCCGCAAGGCTGAATCGAACAGCGGCGTCAGCCCGGCGATCATGAAGGCTCCGAGCGCGGCATCGCCGCCGACGGGCTCGTCGCCGCCGAGATAGGCGCGATCCCCCAGGATTGCGGCGATCGCGTCGAGCGCGCGTTCCGCCAGCACCATCTTCTCCGCCTGGCTATGCCGGCCGAGGCCGTGGCCGTGCAGACTGCGCCGGACCTGCCGCCTGACCATGGCGCAGACGAGAGGGCGCAGCGGTGCCGGCACCGGCTTGAAGAAGTTCGCCGGGCCGCGCGCGAAATTGGTGTCGTCCAT
Source organism: Allobosea sp. (assembly GCA_036525085.1). GTDB lineage: Bacteria > Pseudomonadota > Alphaproteobacteria > Rhizobiales > Beijerinckiaceae > Allobosea. Next base: position 16,182 of record DATDBB010000507.1, on the reverse strand, counting down.
CCAGCGCTCGTCGACCATGATCCAGTAGATCTGCTCTTCCAGCATCTTCTCGACCGCCCAGAGCGTGCCGCGCCTCTCGGCGCTCAATCCCCTGTCGAAATCGATGCCGTGTCGGCTTTCGAGATGAAAGCGGATGAAGCTGGAATCGGCGATGGTGACGCCGTCATCGACGATCAGCGGCAGCTTGCGCTTCGGCGCGCGTTGCAGGTTGCCGGTGACCCGCTGATAGGGCAGGCCCGACAGCTTCAGCAGAAGCTCGGCCTTGATGCAGAACGGGCTCGGATCGGGCAGGCCGAAAGCCGGTCCGAAACTGTGCAGCGTGATCATCGTCCCCTCCGCAAATCGACGTCATCGTGATGCAGGATGCTACTGACACGCTGCTGACAGGAGTTGTCAGCAGCGCTAGAGCATTGTGGCACCGGATAAGCCGAAGCGGGAACCGTCGACATGCAGCGCGCCGAACGATTGCTCGACATGATCCAGAGCCTGCGCCGCCGCCGGCGCCCGGTGACGGCCGAGACGCTGTCCTCCGAACTCGATGTCTCCGTTCGCACCGTCTATCGCGACATCGCGGCGCTGGTGCGTCAGGGCGTGCCGGTGCGCGGCGAGGCCGGTATCGGCTATGTGCTCGATGCCGGGTTCGACCTGCCGCCGCTGATGCTGTCGCCCGACGAGATCGAGGCGGTGTTGGTCGGGATGCGCTGGCTCGGCGAGCGCGCCGATCCGGTGCTGGCGCGTGCGGCCGAGGATGTCGTCAGCAAGGTCGCGGCAGTCTTGCCGCCGCATCTGCGACCGATCCTGCTCGACGGCGCCCTGTTCGCGCCGGCCTATGGCCGCGACGCACCCGTAGATCAGGTCGATGTCGCTGCCGTGCGCGCCGCCATCCGTCAGGGCCGCAAGCTCGAGATGCGTTATCGCGACGAGAGCGGGCAGGACACGCAGCGCATGATCTGGCCGATCGGCATGACCTTCTACGAGCGGGTCCGCATCGTCATCGCCTGGTGCGAATTGCGTCAGGCCTTCCGCCACTTCCGCACCGACCGCATCACCGATCTTGTCGCCCGCGAGGAGCGCTATCCGGCCCGCCGCGCCGATCTGTTCCGGCGCTGGCAGAAGGAGGAGGAGGCGCGCTGTCAGGAGGAGGCCGACCGGCGCGAGCAGGCTCAGCGCCTGACGACGGCACCCTTGACCAGCGCGACCCGGCCCGAGGCGACCTCGGCGAGCGCGCGCGGATAGAGCAGGTGCTCCTCGACGAGGACGCGCGAAGCCAGCGTGTCCTCGTCGTCACCGGGCAGGACCGGCACCTTCGCCTGCATGATCACCGGGCCGGCATCGAGCTCCGGCACGACGAAATGCACGCTGCAGCCATGCTCGGCGACGCCGGCTTCCAGCGCCTGGCGGTGCGTATGCGTGCCCTTGAACAGCGGCAGCAGCGATGGATGGATGTTGATCATGCGGCCTTCCCAGCGCCGCACGAACCAGGGGGTCATGATCCGCATGAAGCCGGCCAGCACGACGAGATCGATCTGGTTGACGCGCAGGATCTCGTCCATGGCGCGCTCGAAGGCCTCGCGATCCCTGTTGAAGGCGCGGTGATCGACGGTCGCGGTCGCGATGCCGAACTCCTTCGCCCGGTCCAGTCCGCCGGCGCCGGGCACGTTGGACAGCACCAGCGCGATCTCGGCGGGGAACCCCTCGGCACGCGCAGCCTCGACCAGCGACACCATGTTGGAGCCGCGCCCCGAGATCAGGATCCCGACGCGCGGGCGGGTAGCCGCCATTGTCACAGGCCGAGCTTGCCGCGATAGGCGACCTGCTCATCGCCCTCGGCCACCGGCACGATCTCGCCCAGCCTGACGGGCGCCTCGCCAGCCGCGACCAGCGCAGCCGCGACCTCGTCGGCCTTGGCTGCCTCGGCAGCGACGATCATGCCGATGCCGCAATTGAAGGTGCGCAGCATCTCGCGCTCGGCGACGCCGCCGACACTGGCGAGCCAGCCGAAGACGGGCGGGACCGGGATCGCGGCGAGATCGAGCGCCACCCCGAGCCCGTCGGGCAGCACGCGCGGAATGTTGTCGGGGAAGCCGCCGCCGGTGATATGCGCTAGCGCCTTGATGCCGGTCGTCGCCTTGATCGCGGCGAGCAGCGGCTTGACGTAGATCCGCGTCGGCACGAGCAGCGCTTCGGCCAGGCTGACGCCGGGCGCGAAGGGGGCGGGCGCGTCCCAGGCGAGCCCGCTCAGCGCGACGATGCGCCGAACCAGCGAATAGCCGTTGGAATGGACGCCGGAGGAGGGGAGGCCGAAGACGACGTCGCCGGGCTGAAGATCGGCACGCGGCAGGAGCGAGCCGCGCTCGGCCGCGCCGACGGCGAAGCCGGCGAGGTCGTAGTCCTTCTCGGCATACATGCCGGGCATCTCGGCGGTTTCGCCGCCGATCAGGGCGCAGCCCGCCTGCCGGCAGCCATCGGCGATGCCGCGGACGATCTCGACGCCGACCTTGGGGTCGAGCTTGCCGGTGGCGTAGTAGTCGAGGAACAGCAGCGGCTCGGCGCCCTGGACGATGAGGTCGTTGACGCACATCGCGACGAGGTCGATGCCGATGGTCGAATGCAGCCCGCTCTCGATCGCGATCTTGACCTTGGTGCCGACGCCGTCATTGGCGGCGACCAGGATCGGGTCGCTGAAGCCGGCGGCCTTGAGGTCGAACAGCCCGCCGAAGCCGCCGATCTCGGCATCCGCTCCCGGCCGGCGCGTCGCGCGCACCAGCGGCTTGATCTGGTCGACCATGGCATTGCCGGCGTCGATGTCGACACCCGCCTGCGCATAGGTCAGTCCGTTCGCGCCCGGCTTGCTCATCTGCGTTCCGCCTTCGATTTCCGTTCGCGCGAGCGATAGGGAAGCGGGCGGCGCCTTGCAAGGTTTCTCGGCGTGTGCGGCGGGGAAAGCGTCGGAGAACCGCCAGCGGGGCTGGCTCAGCGCAGCGTCGCGAGCTTGCCGCCGGCGCGCAGGAAGCGGGTCGGGTCGACCGGCTCGTCATTGATCCGGGTCTCGTAATGGAGGTGCGGCCCGGTCGAGCGGCCGGTGCTGCCGACGCGGCCAACCACGGTTCCTGTCGTCACATTCTGGCCGACCGAGGCGAGGATCGCCGACATATGGGCGTAGCGCGTGGTGATGCCGTTCGCGTGCTCGATCTCGACCATGTTGCCGTAGCCGCCGGAGTACTCGGCGGTGATGACCTTGCCCGGCGCCGTGGCGCGGATCGGCGAGCCGGTCTCGGCCCGAAAATCGACGCCCGTATGCATGGCCGGCCCGCGCGTGAAGGGATCGACGCGGTAGCCGTAGTTCGAGGTGAAGTCGGCGTCGCCCGCCATCGGCTTGGCGAGCGGCAATTGCTCGACGAGTCCACGCAACCGCATCACCGCCGAGATGCGCGGCTGCAGCGCGCTCAGCGTCGCCTCGAAGGGACCGGCGGAAGCGTCGATCTTGAACGGGACGAAGGGGCCGCCGACACCCTTGGCGATGCTGCTCTGCGCGGCCATCCGGTCGGTATCGAGCCCGGTCTCGGACAGGGCGCCACGCAGGCGCTTCTGCGATTCGGCGAGCGATTCATCCATCTCCCTGAGCGCGGCGAGCTGGGCGCCCGAGGTGTTGGCGATGGCGCGGTCGAGCCGGCTGAGCGCCGTTTCGACGCGCTGTGCCGGGGGCTGGGCCTCGGCCTCGCCCGATTTCCACGGCGCATTCCGGTTCTCGCTGGCGCCGCGCAGGGCAGGGGATTCCAGAGCAGGCGTCGGCTTCGTCGGCATGATCGGCGCGAAGCTGGTGACGCCGGAGGCGCGGATCGGCTCGTCCGGCTTGATCATGCGCGGCCGCAGCGGCGCCTTGGGGGCTGTCACGATGCCGCCGGCCTGGAGCGTGTCGGCGAGCGCGGTCACGAGTGACTGCCGCGATTCCAGTTCGGCCTGCCGCGTCGCGAGTTCGTCGACGCGGGCTTCGACGCCGTCCTGGTCGAGCAGGGCACGGCTGGCGAGACGGTCGACATCGGCGCGCAGCGCCGTGATCCGGTCCTCATAGGCATATTGCCGCGTGGTCTCGCGGGCGATCAGCCGGGCGGCGAGGTCGTCCTTGCTGAGGATGTACCAGCCCGCCGCGCCGCTGCCGGCGGTGGTCAGCGCCAGCAGTGCGAGGCCTGCCAGCAACGTCGAGCGGCGGATGGTGTAGGTCTTGTGCGTGAGCAGGCCGGAGACCGGGAGGGCGGGGCCTGTCGAAGCGGAGTGAGTCATTTACGCGGGACCGGAAATTACGCTGCCGATGCCCTCACTAGACCTTGTTAAGGTTAATCTTTCGCAAATCGGCAATCGGATCGGTCAAAGCGCCTTCGCCGCCGCGAGGACCTCCTCCGCGTGGCCGGCGACCTTCACCTTGCGCCAGATCCGCGCGATCCTGCCGTCGCGGTCGATCAGGAAGGTGGTCCGCTCGACACCCATATAGCTGCGGCCATACATGCTCTTCTCGACCCAGATGCCATAGGCCTGCAGCGCGCTCTGTTCCTCATCCGCCACGAGCGGAAAATCGAGCCCGTGCTTGGCCTTGAACTTGTCGTGGCGCTTCACCGGATCGGGCGAGATTCCGACGATTTCCGTGCCCGCGGCGGCAAATTCCTGGCGCAGGCCGTTGAAGGCGATCGCCTCCAGCGTGCAGCCCGGCGTGTCGTCCTTGGGGTAGGCGTAGAGCACGAGCTTGCGGCCTTTGAAGTCCGACAGCGACAGCGTGCCGCCGCCATCGCGCCCGAGCGTGAAATCGGGAGCCGGATCACCATCCTGCAAGGCTGCCTGCAAAGCCATTGATCTGCCTTCCTTTCGTCGCCTTCGCCCGGCATGGGCCAGCGCGGATTCACAAGTGATGATAGAATGCGGTTCGGCCGAGCCAAGACCGCGTCTTGCCGAATCGCCTGGCTCGGCTGCATCGACAGACCATGCGCCATCTAAAGGATGGCGCCGACCAAATGCAGCGAAAAGCCGTCGAACCCGAAGCGGAAGATTTGCCCGAGAGGACGCAGAAGGCTTTGCTGGACCAGGACGCGAACAGGCCGGAGGCCGCTCCGGCATCGATCGCGATGCCGGCTGCGGCGGATTGCGACGTGGCCGAGGTGACGCGGCGCGCCAAGGCCGGGCTCGTGACCATCGCGGTCGCGGTCGTCGTGGCTGCGCTGACGCTGGCCGTCGCAGGCGCGATGCTGCTGGTCACGGGCATGGTCCCGCTCTCGGGACTGGAGGGCCGTATCGCCGATGCGATCGAGGAACGGCTCGGCAAGGACTGGTCGGTCGAGGCCGCCTCCGCCGAACTCGGGCGCATCGACGGGCACTCGCAGCTTCGCGTGCGGCAGGTCTCCTTCCGCCACAAGAGCGGCGCGGCCATCAGGGCTCCGGAAGCGGTTCTCGGCTACGAGCCGATGGCGCTGCTGCGCGGCGACATTAGGCTGACCTCGGTCGATCTGCGCGGCGTCAATGTCCGACTCGGCGTCACCAAGGACGGCGCCCTGCAGGTCAACGCCGATTCGGCCCCGGCGGAGACGCCGCCGCCCGCGACGCTGCCCGACACGGCCCAGTGGAACGCCTTCACCGGCATCATGGCGGCGGTCTCGACCCTGGCGCAGGGCGACGGCCTGCTCGGCGCCTTGGAAACCGCCGGCATGAACGGCGCGCGCCTGTCCCTGGTCGATCCGGACGGCCGCCAGAAGGTCGGCCTCGAGGATGTCGAAATCCGCCTGACCCGAACCGGGGAGCGCGGCACCCGCCTGACGATCAAGGGCCGCACGGGCCAGCGCTGGAAGGAACTCGCCATCGATCTGACGAGCGCGGCCGACGGCACGCAACGCGCCGACATCGACATCGTCCGGTTCGAGCCGGCGGAAGTGGTCGCACTCGCGCTGGGTACCGGCGGGCTCTCGATCGAGGGGCTGCCGGTGCGTGGCAAGGCGAGCCTCAGCCAGTCGCCCGACGGCCGCAAATCGATCGAGGCGCGGATCGACGTGCTGCCCGGAACCATCCGCTTTCCGGACAGCCCGATACCACCGATCGCCGTGGACGCCGCCCATATCGAGATCGGCAGCAGCGGTGATCTTTCGACCATCGAGGTGCGATCGCTCGAACTCAAGGCAGCGGCGACGCAGCTCAAGGGCGCCGGCGCCCTGCGCGCCGATGGCGGCGCCTGGCGAACCAGTTTCCAGGCCGCAGGGCAGTTGGCAGGAGTCGATTCCGATCCTCCGGTCGTGATCGATGCCCTCAAGGCCGAATTGCGGATCGATCCGCGCACCAGCGAGGCCCTGATCGAATCGATGTCGGTGCAGGGCCCGGCGATCCAAGCCGAAGGGCGCGGCCTGGTGCAGCAGGTCGGCGCCTCGCCGCTGCAGCGCTTCTCGATCACGGCGACCGAATCGGACCCGCGCGCGGCGCTGGCACTGTGGCCGCGCTGGACATCCCCGGACGTCCACGGCTCGCTTTCGCGCCAGTTCGTCAGCGGCCGGATCGCCTCGCTGCGCGTCGACATGGACCTGCCCGCCGAGGACCATGCCCGCCTGATGCAGGGCGCGGGCATACCAGACGGCGCGCTCTCCGTCGCGGTCGATGCCACGCAGGTGCGCTTCCTGCCCGGCCCCGGCCTGCCACCCCTGATCGACGCCAGCGTCTCCGGCAGGACGACGGGGCGCACCGTCAAGCTCGCGATCGGCAAGGCCACGGCCGATCTCGGCAATGGCAGGCAGCTCCAGCTCAGCGAAGGCACGTTCGACGTCCCCGAGACATGGATCAAGCGTGCTCCGGCGCGCGCCGCCTTCCGAACGACCGGCTCGATGGAGGCGCTGACGGCGCTGTTCGCCTTTCCGGCATTGAAGGAGTTCTCGCCGGGCGCGATCGACCCCGCGAGCCTGCGCGGCAACAGCGACCTTAGAAGCGTCGTCAATCTGGCCCTGGTCGACGATCCGCAGCCGGGCGAGATCGTCGTCACCAGCACGGGCACGCTGACCGGCGTCGCCTCCGACACCCTGCTCGGTACCGAGAAGCTCGACGGCGGCAACCTGACGGTGAATGCCGATCGCAACGGCATCCAGCTGCGCGGCGAGGCCCGCATCGGCGGCGACAAGGCCCAGATCGAGATCCGGCAGGATGCGCGTGGCAAGGGCGAGGCGATCCTGTCGATGACGCTGGACAATGCCGCGCGTCAGAAGCGCGGGCTCGGGCCCGAGGCCGGAATCAACGGGCCGGTGCAGGTGCGGGTGACGAAGGCGCTCGGCAAGGGCGTGGACCTGCCGCCGCGCGTCGAGAACGACCTGACCAAGGCATCCCTCGAGGGCGTGATCCCTGGGGTGAACAAGCCGGCCGGCCGAGCCGCCAAGCTCACATTCAATTACATCGCGGACCCCGACGGGCCCGATCTCGACGACCTCATCTTCGAGTCCAATCCGATTTTGATCCGCGGCAAGGTCGAGTTGAACCGGCAGAACGGCTTCGAGGGCGCCAGTCTTTCGCAGTTTCGGCTGTCGGCCGGGGACAACCTCAAGGTCGACGCCAAGCGTGACGGCAGCGTCATGAAGCTGGTGATCCGCGGCGCGGTCGCCGACGTCAGGCCCTTCATCCGGGACATCCAGCAGGCCTCCGGCCCGTCGGCCTCTCGTGGCGACAAGCAGGGCGGGCGGGGCGACGTCGACATCGATCTCGACGTGCCGATCCTCACCGGCTTCAACAACGAGGCGATCACCAACGCCACGCTCAAGATGTCGAAGCGCGGCGGGGAGCCGCGCAGCGTCGCCTTCCAGGGCCGCATCGGGCGGGCGGACGTCACGGCGAAACAGGCGAGCGCCAACGCGCCTCTGCTCGTCCAGTCGGAGAATGGCGGCGCCCTGCTGCGCTTCGTCGATCTCTATCGCCGGGCTTATGGCGGCGATCTCGTCCTCAACCTCGGGCCGGGCGACACCCGCCAGAGCGGCGAACTTCTGTTCCGCAACTTCATGGTCCGCGACGAGCCGGCCTTGCGCCGCGTCGTCGGCGAGCAATCGGCCCAGGCGCTCGCGGGCGACCGCGCCGACAACAATGCTCCGCGCGCGCCGATCAATGTCAGCGAGGTTCCCTTCATCAAGCTGCGGGCCGAGTTCACCCGCTCGGCCAGCCGCCTCGACATCTCCGACATGGTGATCTGGGGGCAGCAGGTCGGCTTCACCCTGCAGGGCAATGTCGATTATGGCCGCGACCGGGTCGATATCGGCGGCACCTTCGTGCCGGGCTACGCCTTCAACAACGCCTTCGCCCAGGTTCCCGTCGTCGGCGCGCTGCTCGGCGGGGGCAGCCAATATGGCGGGCTCTTCGCGGTCAATTTCCGGATCGCGGGCGCAGCCAGCGCGCCGACCATGACGATTAACCCCCTCTCGGCGATCGCGCCCGGCATCCTGCGCCGCTTCGTCGATCCGCTCGGCGGCTCGCCGGCGCAGAGGCCGGTGCAGCCGGGCCAGGCGCCGACGCGTTGAGGCCGCCTATTCCGGCCGCAGCAGGACGTGCTTCTTCTTGCCGAAGGAGAGCTTGATCACGCCTTCGGATGACAGATCGCCAAGGCCGAGCGAGGCGCGCTCGTCCGTCACCGCGGCGTCGTTGACGCGCAATCCGCCCGCCTTGACCTGGCGTCGTGCCTCGCCGGTCGAGGGCACCAGGCCGGCCTTGACGAAGGCCGTCAACACACCCAGCCCCGGCTCGATCTCGCCCCGCGCGATCGTAACGCTCGGCAGGTCCACGGCGAGCGAACCTTCCTCGAAGGTCTTGCGCGCCGTCTCCGCCGCGGCCTCGGCCGCCTCGCGGCCATGGACGATCGCGGTGATCTCGGTGGCGAGGATCTTCTTCGCCTCGTTCAGCTCGGCGCCGCCGAGCGCGGCGAGCCGGGCGATCTCGTCCAGCGGCAGACGGGTGAACACCTTGAGGAAGCGGCCGACATCGGCGTCCTCGGTGTTGCGGAAATACTGCCAGAAATCATAGGGGCTGAAGACATCGGCATTGAGCCAGACCGCGCCGTTGGCGGTCTTGCCCATCTTGGCGCCGGACGAGGTCGTCAGCAGCGGCGTCGTCACGCAGTAGAGCTGCGGCCCCCCCATCCGGTGCGAGAGATCGACGCCGTTGATGATGTTGCCCCACTGGTCGGAGCCGCCCATCTGCAGACGGCAGCCATGGCGCCGGTTGAGCTCGACGAAGTCGTAGCCCTGCATGATCATGTAGTTGAATTCGAGGAAGGACAGCGACTGCTCGCGGTCGAGCCGAAGCTTCACCGAATCGAAGGAGAGCATGCGGTTGACCGAGAAATGCCGGCCGACCTCGCGTAGGAACTCGACATAGTTCAGCTTCAGGAGCCAGTCGGCATTGTTGGCCATCAGCGCGTCGGTCGGCCCGTCGCCATAGCGCAGGATGCGGCCGAAGACCCGCTTGATGCTCTCGATATTGGTGGCGATCTCCTCGACGGTGAGCAGCTTGCGCTGGTCGTCGCGGAAGGAAGGGTCGCCGACCATAGAGGTGCCGCCGCCCATCAGCGTGATCGGGCGATGGCCCGTCTCCTGGAACCAGTAGAGCATGGTCAGTGAGATCAGGTTGCCGATATGGATCGAGGTCGCGGTCGCGTCGTAGCCGACATAGGCCGTCTGGATGCCCTGCCGGCACAGCGCATCGAGGCCCGCGGGGTCGGAGACCTGGTGGATGAGGCCGCGCTCGTCGAGGACGCGGAGGAAGTCGGACTTGTAGGCGGTCATGGCGGTTCTCGGTTCTAGCGCACGGCGCTCTCGCTGAGCGCCGTCATTCCGGCCGTAGCGAAGCGGAGCGCCGGAATCCATCGTAGAGCGCCGGAGCCTTCCGATGGATCCCGGATCGGCGCGGCCTTTCGGCCGCTTGTCCGGGATGACGCCCGCGCGAGTGCGCGATCAGACGCTTTCCTGCTCGCTTTTGATGATCTCCGGCCCGACCATGCGGTCGAGATAGGCGCCGACCTGCTCCATCAGCACGTCGACCTTGCCGTCGAAGAAGTGGTTGGCGCCCTCGACGACGGTGTGCTCGATCTGGATGCCCTTCTGGGTCTTCACCTTCTCGATCACCGCCATCACCTCCTTGACCGGCGCGACGCGGTCCTCGGAGCCATGCACGAACAGGCCCGAGGACGGGCAGGGGGCGAGGAACGAGAAATCGTAGCGGTTGGCCATCGCCGCGATCGACATGAAGCCCTCGATCTCCGGCCGGCGCATCAAAAGCTGCATGCCGATCCAGGCGCCAAAGGAGACGCCGGTGATCCAGCAGCTCTTGGCCTCGGGGTTAAGCGCCTGCATCCAGTCGAGCGCCGCCGCCGCGTCGGACAATTCGCCCGCGCCATGGTCGAAATGGCCCTGGCTGCGGCCGACGCCGCGGAAATTGAAGCGCAGCGCCGAGAAGCCCCGGTTCACGAAGGTGTAGAACAGGTTGTAGACGATCTGGTTGTTCATCGTCCCGCCGAATTGCGGGTGCGGATGCAGGATGATCGCCAGCGGCGCGCCGCGCTTCTTGGCGGGCTGGTAACGGCCCTCGATCCGGCCGGCCGGTCCGTTGAAAATCACCTCGGGCATCGTCTTGTCGCCTTTTGTTGGGTCGGGGCCTCGGAAGTCCGGTCAAAAGGCGGAGATTGCCCCGCCAAATCACCCGATCACCCTTGACGGCCCCGCCGCTCGCGCCCTACATCAAGCGCTTAGAATGGTTCTAACGGCCGTGAACAACTCGGGAACAGGCGTGCAGGTCGCCGGTTTGGCGATGCCGCTGCCCCGGCCCATGGCCGGTTCGGACGGGCGGCTATAGCACGGCGCAGGGGTGCGAATTCAAGCATTTCGTGCCGGGCGTCCTTCTCGAGGGCAGGCGGCCGTCGTTCTTGAAGCAGGATGAGGAGAATCTGGGATCGTGATCGCCTCGGCGCGCGCTTATCTCGACCATAACGCCACCACCCCGGTTCGCCCCGAGGTGGTCGATGCGATGGCGCGTGCGCTCAGCTTGCCCGGCAATCCCTCTTCGGTCCATGCCGAGGGCCGGGCGGCCCGCGCCACGCTGGAGCGGGCGCGCGAGCAGGTCGCGGTCCTGGTCGGCGCCAAGGCCTCCAATGTCGTCTTCACCAGCGGCGGCACCGAAGCCAATGCCACGGTTCTCTCGCCCGGGCTGATGGATTGCGATGGCGGCCGCGACTGCGTCCGCATACCGGCTTCGCTCCTGCTCCACGGCGCGACCGAACACCCTTGCGTGCGCGACGGCCATCGCTTCCCGGCCGCTGCCGCCGAGGCGATCCCGGTCGGGCCCGGCGGGCTTGTCGATGTTGCCTGGCTTTCCGCGCGGCTCGAGCGCTTCGCCGCCGAGCTTCCGGGCGCGAGGGCGCTGGTCTCGGCCCATCTCGCCAATAACGAGACAGGCGTGATCCAGCCGATCGCCGAGATCGCAGCGATCACCAGGCGTTTCGGTGCGCTGCTGCACAGCGATGCCGTCCAGGCGGCCGGCAAGATCGCCATCGACATCGACGCATTGGGCGCCGACGTGCTGACGATCTCCGCCCACAAGATCGGCGGCCCCAAGGGGATCGGCGCCATGGTCTTCCGCACCGGCGCACTCGAACTCGCCGACAAGCCCTTGCGCGGCGGCGGCCAGGAGCGCGGCTGGCGCGCCGGCACCGAGAACCTGCCCGGCATCGTCGGCTTCGGCGCGGCTGCGGCGGTCGCGGCAGAAGCGCTCTCGACCGAAGCGGCGCGTCTCGCCGCCCTGCGCGACCGGCTGGAGGAGGGTCTGCTCGCCCTGTCGCCCGATACGGCAATCTTCGGCCGCGCCGCGCCGCGCCTGCCCAATACCAGCAATTTCGCGACGCCGGGCCTCACCGCGGAGACGACGCTGATCAAGCTCGATCTGGCCGGTATTGCACTGTCCTCAGGCTCGGCCTGCTCGTCCGGCAAGGTCAAGCGTTCGCATGTGCTGACCGCCATGGGAGTAGACCCTGCCATGAGCGCGGGGGCCTTGCGGGCGTCGCTCGGATGGACCACCTCCGAGGCTGAAATCGACCACCTTCTTGCGGCCTATGCGAAAGCGCTGGCCGCCGACACCACTCGGAGCGCCCGGGCTGCCGCCTGAAGCGCACCGCACGACGAAGACCAAACCGGCGGGCCTTGAACCCGCGACTGGAGAATAGACATGGCAGCGGTCCAGGAGACCATCGATCAGGTCAAGTCGATCGACGTGACCGAGTATAAGTACGGCTTCGTCACGGAGCTCGAGGTCGACAAGCCCGCCAAGGGGCTGACCGAAGACACGGTGCGCTACATCTCGGCGCGCAAGAACGAGCCGGCATGGATGCTCGAATGGCGCCTCGACGCCTTCCGCCGCTGGAAGACGATGACCGAGCCGGCCTGGTCGCGCGTGCAGTACCCGCCGATCGACTATCAGGACCTCTATTACTACGCCGCGCCGAAGAAGGGCGCCTCTCCGAAGTCGCTCGACGAGGTCGATCCGGCGATCCTGGAGACCTACAAGAAGCTCGGCATTCCCCTGAGCGAGCAGGAAATCCTGGCCGGCGTCGCCCCGGAGAACCGCGTCGCGGTCGATGCGGTGTTCGACTCCGTCTCCGTCGTGACGACCTTCAAGAAGGAGTTGGCACAGGCCGGCGTGATCTTCTGCTCGATCTCCGAGGCGATCCAGGAGCATCCCGAGCTGGTGAGGAAGTATCTCGCCACCGTCGTGCCGGTGACCGACAACTACTTCGCCACGCTGAACAGCGCCGTCTTCACCGACGGCTCCTTCGTCTACATCCCCAAGGGCGTGCGCTGCCCGATGGAGCTGTCGACCTATTTCCGCATCAACGAGCAGAACACCGGCCAGTTCGAGCGCACGCTGATCATCGCCGACGAGGGCTCCTATGTCAGCTACCTCGAAGGCTGCACGGCGCCCAAGCGCGACGAGAACCAGCTTCATGCGGCGGTGGTCGAGCTGATCGCGCTCGACGATGCCGAGATCAAGTACTCGACCGTCCAGAACTGGTATCCGGGCGATTCCGAGGGCAAGGGCGGCATCTACAACTTCGTCACCAAGCGCGGCGACTGCCGCGGCAAGCACTCCAAGATTTCCTGGACGCAGGTCGAGACCGGCTCGGCGATCACCTGGAAATACCCGTCCTGCATCCTGCGCGGCGACGGCTCGCGCGGCGAGTTCTACTCGATCGCGGTGTCGAACGGCGCCCAGCAGGTCGATTCCGGCACCAAGATGATCCATCTCGGCAAGAACACGACCTCGAAGATCATCGCCAAGGGCATCGCGGCCGGCAAATCCGACTCGACCTATCGCGGCATGGTCTCAGCCCACCGCAAGGCGCTAGGGGCGCGCAACTTCACCAACTGCGACTCGCTCCTGATCGGCGACCAGTGCGGCGCCCACACCATCCCCTATATCGAGGCCAAGACCGCGACCGCCGTCTTCGAGCATGAGGCCACCACGTCGAAGATCGGCGAGGACCAGATGTTCTACTGCCAGCAGCGCGGCCTCTCCGAGGAGGAGGCGGTGGCGCTGATCGTCAACGGCTTCGTCAAGGAGGTGCTGCAGCAACTCCCGATGGAGTTCGCGGTCGAGGCGCAGAAGCTGATCACGATTTCTCTTGAAGGCTCCGTGGGCTGACGCCCGATCATTTTCGAGATGCTCGGGTCAAGCCCGGGCATGACGCCGAGACCAAGCGCGTCATGGTCGGGCCTGACCCGACCATCTCCTGCAGAATGGAACTCTGACCAATGCTCGAAATTCGTAATCTCGTCGTCAAGATCGCCGATGAAGACAAGCAGATCCTCAACGGCCTCAACCTCACCGTCAACGACGGCGAGGTCGCGGCTATCATGGGGCCGAACGGCTCCGGCAAGTCGACGCTGAGCTATGTCATCGCCGGCAAGGAGGACTATGAGGTCCTCGATGGCGAAATCCTGCTCAACGGCGAGAACGTGCTGGAGATGGAGGCCGACGCCCGCGCCGCCGCCGGCATCTTCCTCGCCTTCCAGTACCCTCTGGAGATCCCCGGCGTCGCCACCATGACCTTCCTGAAGGCGGCGATGAACGCGCAGCGCAAGGCGCGCGGCGAGGATGAGCTGCTGACGCCCGACTTCATCAAGAAGGTCAATGCTGCCGCCGATGCGCTCAGCATCGACAAGGCCATGCTGCGCCGGCCGCTCAATGTCGGCTTCTCCGGCGGTGAGAAGAAGCGCATGGAAATCCTTCAGATGGCGCTGCTTTCGCCCTCGATGTGCATCCTCGACGAGACCGATTCCGGCCTTGACATCGACGCGCTGCGCATCGTCGCCGAGGGCGTGAACGCGCTGCGCGACAAGAGCCGCGGCTTCCTGGTCATCACCCACTACCAGCGCCTGCTCGACCACATCATCCCCGACACCGTCCACGTGATGTCGCAGGGCAGGATCGTGAAGTCGGGCGGCAAGGAGCTGGCTCTCGAACTCGAGAAGAGCGGCTATGCTTCTTACGTGGAGGCGGCTTGATGTCTGTCGTCACTCCCCTCAAGACGGCGGCCGAGCAGGCGCTGAGCGCCCAGTTCGCCGGTGCCAAGGCGGAGCTGCCGGGCGCGCTGCCCGTGCGCAAGCTGCGTGAGGACGCCTTCGCCGGCTTCGAGGCCAAGGGCCTGCCGCATCGCCGGCTGGAGACCTGGCGCTATACCGACCTGCGCTCGCTGCTGCGCGAGGCGGCTCCGCTCGCCGACACTGCCGCTGTTACGGCAGGCGTGCGTGACCGGCTCGCCGCCCTGAAGCTCGATGGTGTGCGCCTCGTCCTCGTCGACGGCGTCTTCATGCCCGAGTTGTCGACGCTGGAAGGCCTGCCGGAAGGCCTCGCCGTCCACAGCCTCGCCGATGCGCTGGTCGCCGGCCGCGACGACATCGCCCGCGTCCTGTCCGGCCCCGGCGTCGCCGATAGCGATGCCGGGCTGATGCTCAACACCGCGCTGATGCGCGACGGCGTCTTCATCGAGATCGCGGCTGGCGTCGAACTCATCCAGCCCGTTGCCATCGTCTCCCTTGCGTCGGGTGACGACGAGCGCGCCATCTTCCATCGCTCCGTCGTGCTGGCGGGCGAGGGCGTCAAGGCGACGATCGTCGAGATCAGCGAAAGCGTCGGCACGTCTGCCTCGCAGATCAACGGCGCCATCGTCTTCGAGACCGGCGACGAGAGCGATGTCCAGCATGTCCGACTGGTCACGCGCCATCAGCCCGAGACGGTGCAGGTGCAGAGCCTGCTCGCGACTGTCGGCGCCCAGGCGAAGTTCGAATCCTTCGCGCTGGTCTGCAATGCCGGCACGCTGCGCCAGCAGCATTTCGTCCGCTATGCCGGCGAGCACACCGAGATCGGCCTGCGCGGCGTCAACCTGCTCGGCGGTTCGGAGCATTCCGACGTGACGCTGGTGATGGACCATGAGGTTCCGCACGGCACCAGCCGCGAACTCTTCAAGTCGATCATCGGCGGCGAGGGCACCGGCGTCTTCCAGGGCAAGGTCATCGTGCGCCAGCATGCCCAGAAGACCGATGGCAGCATGAAGAGCAACGCGCTGCTGCTGAACGACGGCGCGAGCATGTTCAACAAGCCCGAGCTTGAGATCTTCGCGGATGACGTCGTCTGCGGGCATGGCGCGACGGTGGCGCAGATCGATGGCGAGCAGCTCTTCTACCTGATGGCGCGCGGCCTGCCGCGTCCGCAGGCCGAGGCGCTGGTCCTCCAGGCCTTTGCCGGCGAGGCGGTCGAGTTCGTCCAGGACGAGGCGCTGCGCGATTTCGTCATGGCGGAGGTCGAGGCCTGGCTCGGCGCGCGTGAAGCGTCCTCCGTGGTGAGTGCCGTCTGATGCCTTACGTCAATCTCCAGATTACCAAGGGCGCGACCCGCCAGCAAAAGGCGGAGATCGTCAAGGCGTTCACCGACACGCTCGTGCGCGTGCTCGGCAAGAACCCTGAGAATACCCATATCGTGATCCAGGAGATCGAGCGCGAGGACTGGGGCCATGGCGGCGAACTGGTCGCCGACAAGGCCCAGGCAAACAAGGCTCCTGCCTCGCCCGGAAAGGCCTGACCCATGAACGCGCTGGCGAAGCCCTACGACGTCTCGGTGATCCGCAAGGATTTCCCGATCCTGAGC
>DATDBB010000506.1:0-10632 GCA_036525085.1 Allobosea sp. | reverse complement strand
GGCGACGGCGCAGAAGATCGACGCCGAGGTCAAGAAGCTGGTCGATACCGGCTATCAGGACGCCAAGAAGATCCTCACCGACCATCACGAGCAGTTCGTGGCGGTGGCCGAGGCCCTGCTCGAGTTCGAGACGCTGACGGGCGAGGAAATCCGCGACCTGATCGCCGGCAAGCGGCCCTCGCGCGATCTCGACGACACCCCGTCCGCGCCGCGCGGCTCGGCCGTGCCGAGCGCCGGCAAGGGCCGCAAGCGCGGCGAGCCGGATGCCGGGCTGGAGCCCCAGCCGCAACCGCAGGCTTGAGGCTTTCCGTCAGACGATTGGAAGGGGCGCCCCGCAAGGGCGCCCTTTTCGTTTAGGCACGGGGTTCGTCGGCCTTATCCGTGTTTCCGCGGCTGAGCCATCAGGGCGGCGTGGCTGGCCTCGTCATAGACGACGAAGGCGTCGCGGCCGCTCTGCTTGGCGCTGTAGAGGGCCGTGTCGGCATGGCCGGCGGCCTCCACCATCGACTCCCCGGGGGCGACGAGGCAGGCGCCGATGCTGACCGTGACCGGCAGCGAAACGCCCTCGATCACGATGACGGGTTTCTCGCGCATGGCCGCAAGGATCTTGGACGAGACCGCGTTGAGCGCGTCGAGGCTTGCATCGCCGAGCAGCACGAAGAACTCGTCGCCGCCCCAGCGGGCGCAGATATCGTAGTTGCGCAGCAGCGCGGTCACGCGCGCGACCACCTCGAGGATTACCCGGTCGCCGGCCTGATGGCCGTGGATGTCGTTGATCGGCTTGAAATTGTCGATGTCGATCAACAGCAGACCGACCGCTCGCCCGTTCCGCCGCGCCCGGTTCTGCTCCGTCGCGAAGGCCTGCTCGAAGCCGCGGCGGTTGAAGATGCCGGTGAGCGGATCGAGATGGGCGAGGCGCTCAAGCTTCTGCGTGCGCTCGCTGACCATCTGCTCAAGCCGGTCGGTGTTGTCGCCGACTGCCCTTGCCATCTCGCCGAAGGCGCGTGCGAGGCGGCCGATCTCGTCATTGGCCTGATCGGTGACGACGCTGTCGAAGTGCCCGGCCTGCACGCGCTCCACCGCCGCCTCGACCCGCGCCAGCCGGTCCAGGACGCTGCGCTTGAACAGGATCGTCATCAGGATCGCCGCGGCGAGAAGCATGGCGCCGAGCAGCAGCGCGATCGGGGCGAAGAGGCGCCGGTCGATGATCTCGTCGACATCCATGATGGTGACGTTGAACCAGCCGAGCCGGTCGAGATAGCCGACGCCGACCAGCGCCTCACGGCCGCCGATCTGCATGAAGCGGGAACGGACGAGCGCGCCACCGGCCGCGACCTGCTGCATCATCGTCGCCAGCGCGCTGCGGTCGCGCTCGCTGTCGAGCTGCAGGAAGATCGTCTTCTTGGCCTTGGTGTCCTTGGTCAGGCTGTGGAAATCGACCAGCTTCGGGTCGCGATGGGCCTGCACGGCGCCGGTGCGGTCGACGAACATGCTCTGCACGCCGGTCTGCGGGATGTCGACGACCTCGCGGATGAACTGGCTGAGGTCGACGCCGGTGCCGATGATGCCGAGCACGCGGTCGGCCCTCCGGATGATGCAGTTGATCCAGACCTTGGTGACCTTGAGATTGTCGTCGTGGTCGACATTGAGATGGCAGCCGGAGCCGAGCGCCCTGGTCTTGTAGTACCAGCCGTCCCGCGGGTTGTCGGGTGACAGGACGTAGCGCTTGCGGTCGTGCTCGTAGTTGTTGTCCTTGTCGTTGAAATAATAGCTGCCCGAGCCATCGAGCACGGCGAAATAGCTCCGGTCCTTGAAGGAGAGCCGGTAATGCTCGAGCTCGGCCAGGCCGCGCGCGGCCTTGGCGGGGTCGGTCTCGTCCTGCGCCCATTCGAGGATGGCGGGCGACCGCGCGACGGTCTCGGCCAGCGAGACCTCGCGCATCAGCGAGTCGAGGCCGCGATAGCGGTCGAACAGGATCTGCTTCTCGGCGAAGAGCGTGCCGAGCTTCACCACCGTGCCGTCCACGATCCAGATGAAGACGCCGGCTGCCGGCAGGGCGATCGCGACCAGGATCGCCAGCGTCCAGGCCAGCACCCGGGCCCTGAGGCCGCGAGGCAGCCGGATGGCTCCAGCGATGGCTCTCATGGATATGACGCCTCCTCCTACCGGCCGCCGCCGATCCAGGCGAACCGCAGAGCGGGAATCCTGTTGGCCAGGCTTTAACAATGCGCCAACGGGCCTGCGCCCGGCGGCCGCCGTTCGCGCATCAGAACAGCCCTTCGATCCGCCCCTGCGCGTCGATATGGATGCGCTCTGCCGCCGGTGAGCGCGGCAGGCCGGGCATCGTCATGATGTCCCCGCAGATCGCGACGACGAAGCCGGCGCCGGCCGAGAGCCTGACCTCGCGCACCGGGACGATGTGCCCCGTCGGCGCGCCGCGCAGGGTCGGGTCTGCGGAGAAGGAGTATTGCGTCTTGGCCACGCAGACCGGCAGGCGGCCATAGCCGCCGGCTTCGAGCTCGGCGAAGCGGGCGCGCACCTTGAGGTCGGCGGAGATGCCCTCCGCTCCATAGATCTCGCGGGCGATGGTCTCTAGCTTGTCCCAGAGCGACAGCGTATCGGGATAGAGCGGCTCGAAATCGGCCTCGCCGCTCTCCGCCAGGGCGACGACCCGGCGCGCCAGTTCCTCGGTCCCGGCGCTGCCCAGCGCCCAGTGCCGGCAGATCACCGCCTCGACGCCGAGATGGTTGCGGCAGAAATTCGCGATCAGCTCGTGCTCGGCCGGCGTGTCGCTGACGAAGTGGTTGATCGCGACGATCGGCGGCACGCCGAACTTGCGGATGTTGCCGACATGCCTCGCGAGATTGGAAAGGCCGGCCTGCAGCGCCACCAGATCCTCCTGGCCGAGGGCCTCCTTGGCCATGCCGCCATGCATCTTCAGCGCCCGCACGGTCGCGACGACGACGGCGGCGGCGGGCTTGAGCCCGGTCTTGCGGCATTTGATGTCGAAGAACTTCTCGGCGCCGAGATCGGCTCCGAAGCCGGCCTCGGTCACCGTGTAGTCCGAGAGCTTCAGCGCAGCGCGCGTGGCGATCGCGGAATTGCAGCCATGGGCGATGTTGGCGAAGGGGCCGCCATGGACGAAGGCGGGTGTGCCTTCCAGCGTCTGCACCAGATTGGGCATCAGCGCCTCGTTGAGGAGCACGCTCATCGCGCCGGTCGCCTTCAACTCGGCCGCCGTGATCGGCCGCTTGTCGCGCGTGCGGCCGACGACGATCCGTCCCAGCCGCGCTTCGAGATCGGCCCGGTCGGTCGCCAGGCAGAAGATCGCCATCACCTCGGAGGCGACGGTGATGTCGAAACCGTCCTCGCGCGGGAAGCCGTTGCCGGGGCCGCCGAGCGAGGAGACGGTCGAGCGCAGGGCGCGGTCGTTCATGTCCAGCACGCGCCGCCAGGCGATGTGGCGCGTGTCGAAGCCGAGCGCATTGTCCCAGTAGACATGGTTGTCGATCATCGCCGCGAGCAGGTTGTGCGCGCTGGTGATGGCGTGGAAGTCGCCGGTGAAATGCAGGTTGATCTGCTCCATCGGCACGACCTGGGCATGGCCGCCGCCGGCCGCGCCGCCCTTGACCCCGAAGCAGGGGCCGAGCGAGGGCTCGCGCAGCGCGATGACGCAGCGCTTGCCGATGCGCGAGAGGCCGTCGCCGAGCCCCACCGTCGTCGTGGTCTTGCCCTCGCCGGCCGGCGTCGGGCTGATCGCGGTGACCAGGATCAGCTTGCCTTCGGGCCGCGTCGCGAAGTCCGCGATCTCAAGCGTGTCGACCTTGGCGATGAACTTGCCATAGGGATGGAGGGCGGCTTCCGGGATACCGGCCTTAGCCGCAACGTCCGCGATCGGCTGGAGCTCCACCGCGCGCGCGATCTCGATGTCAGTCGGCATCCATATCCCCTGCCACGCCTCGTCCGCCGTCTGCATCCGCCGCGGAATCGTTTCCGCGACACTGCCGCGAAACCGCTTATGCTGCCACTGCTTTCGCGGGAACCGGAGGTGCGTCCCAGGCGTATGAGGGCGGTGGATATGTCATTTGACGTGTATGCTATCGACCGGGCCTGCTAGTTCTGCCAGTTGGTGGCACACAGTGCGGAATCGACCTCGTGCGCGAAAGGACGTCGATCGGCTGGGGGGATATGGCCGTGGCTGAGCGATCATGGCCCGCCGCAGGTGGCGAGGTGGGAGCGATCCTGCGCTCCTGGACCGGCGCCGAGACCGCGCTGGGACCCGTCTCGACCTGGCCGGAGCGGCTGAGGTCGTCCTTGCAGCTCGTCCTGGCCTCGCCGACGCCGATGGTGATGTTCTGGGGTGAAGCCGGCCTGCTGCTCTACAACGACGCCTATGCGGTCATCGCCGGCGCGAAGCATCCCGGCATCCTCGGACAGAGCCTCTGGGACGCCTGGCCAGAGGTGACCGATCTCCACGAAGAGGTGATGAAGACCGTCTTCGGTGGCGGCGAGCCGCTGTCCTATCGCGACCTGCCGCTGGTCCTGCATCGCAACGGCGTCGCGGAGGATGTCTGGCTGAATGTCGACTACAGCCCGATCTTCGACGATTCCGGGACGGTTCTCGGCGTGCTCGCCGTGGTCATCGAGACGACGACGCTGGTCGGGGCGCAGCGCGAGCGCGACGCGGCCGAGAGCGCGCTGCGCCGCCGCGAGCAGGAACTCGCCCAGGTCCAGAAGATCGGCAAGGTCGGCGGGCTGGAGGTCGAGCTGCGGGATGGCTTCCGCAACAGGCGCTCGCCGGAATACCTGCTGATCCACGGGCTGCCGCCGGAGGCGGTGCATGAGAGCCATGAGGACTGGGTCAGGCGCATCCACCCGCAGGAGCGGGCGATGGTCGAAAGCCATTTCCGCGAGGCGGTCGCCGGAACGGCGCGCGACTACCAGATCGAATACCGGATCATCCGTCCGTCGGACGGCGCCGTGCGCTGGATCTCGGCCGTCGCCCAGATCGAGCGCGACGAGGCCGGGCAGGCCGAGCGGCTGGTCGGGGCGCATCTCGACATCACCGAGCGCAAGGAGGCGGAGGCGCAGCTGCGCTTGCTGATGCAGGAGCTGGCGCATCGCGTGAAGAACACGCTCGCGATGATCCAGGCGATCGCCTCGCAGACGTTGCGGAGCGCGACCTCGCTGGAAGCCGCCAACGAGGCCTTCACCGCGCGACTGGCGGCGCTCTCACGCGCGCATGATCTGCTCGTCGCCGGCCAGCGCGCCAATGCGCCCATGGCCGACATCGCAGCAAGCGTCGTCGCCATCCAGGGCGATCCGGCCCGGTTCACGATCGGCGGGCCCGATCTCGTGCTCGGGCCGAAATCTGCGCTCGCCCTGACGCTCATGCTGCACGAACTGGCGACCAACGCCGTCAAATACGGGGCGCTTTCGAACGAGTCGGGCACCGTCGACCTGTCATGGCGCATCGACGAGATCGACGGCGCCGCCCAGTTCCGCCTGCGCTGGCAGGAGAGCGGCGGGCCGCCGGTCACCGCTCCGTCGCGGCGCGGCTTCGGCTCGCGCCTGATCGAGCGCACCTTTCCAGCCGCGCAGGCGCGGGCGGAGAGCGCCTATCCGCCGAGCGGCCTGGTCTTCACGCTGGATGCGCCGCTCGAGGCGCTGAAGGACGGCGATGGCGAGAACGGGGAGCAGGATTGACGTGCCGCTGCCCCCGGACGATGCCGTCTAGGGCATCGGCCCGAAAAGTGGAATGCGGTTTTCGGAAAAGCCGATGCTGGAACAAAAGGCTAGATGATCGGATCGAATACGGTATTCGGTCCGATCATCTAGCCGGCGAGATGGGCGTTTTGCGGGAACAGGAATTTGCGCGCCTCGTCGTCGAAATCTGTCTTGAAGGCGAAGGCGTCCTTGAGCGCGACCGCACGCTGGGCGGCCGGGCGCGCCGAGATTTCGTCGAGATGGCGTTTGACATGCGGGAACATGTCGACCCAGCCATCCCCGACGGCGAAGCCGAGGCGCGTCGCCCAGCCCCACACCGACATGTCGATCAGCGTGTAGCTGTCGCCGAGCATGTAGCGGTGCTGGCCGAGCCGGGCGTCGATGATGCCCCAGTGGCGCTCCGCCTCGCGGGCGTAGCGGTTGATCGCATAGGGAATCTTCTCGGGCGCGAAGCGGCTGAAATGCACCGCCTGGCCGCAATAGGGGCCGATGCCGGTCGCGACGAACATCAGCCAGGACAGCATCTCGCCGCGTGCCTTCGGAGTGTTCTCCGGCAGGAACTGGCCGGTCTTCTCGGCGAGATAAAGCAGGATCGCGTTGCTGTCGAAGACCGTGACGTCGCCATCGGTCAGCGCCGGCGTCTTGGCATTGGGGTTGATGGCGAGGAACTCGGGGCTGAACTGCTGGCCCTTGCGGGTGTCGACCGGGACCATCTCGTAAGGCAGGCCCGCCTCCTCGAGGAAGAGGGCGATCTTCGCCGGGTTCGGCGAGGGGTGGTAGTAGAACTTGATCATGTCGGGCTCCTCGGGCGAAGGCAGGCTTGAGAGACGGATCATCCCCGGGAGGCGCCGTTCTCGCGGCCGGCATAGGAGACGAGATCGGTCAGGGCTGCAATGGTGACATCCGCATCGAAGCCGAGCTGCTCCGGCCGCATCCGGAGCGCCTTGAACATCAGTCCGGGCCCGATCGTGCCGCCGCCTTGGAGTTCCTGGCGCAGGGCATCGGGCGACAGCCTCGCGATCCTTGCGACCTTGAAGCCATGCGCCTTCGCGCCGGCGATGTCGAAGCCGTTCGAGGAGACGAAGAGGATCTCGTCCAGCTCCAGCCCGAGCCGCGTCTCGACGTGCCGGTATCCACGCGGGTCGGGCTTGTAGACGCCGATCTCGTCGACGCTGATCACGGCCTCGAACAGGGCGTCGATGCCGGCCTGGGCGACCAGCCGCTTCAGCATCGCGGCGCTGCCGTTGGAGAAGATCGCCAGCCGCAAGGGCGCGAGCTGCTCGAGCGCCGCGCGCGCCTCGGGATACAGCGCCAGCGCGTCATAGGCTTCCGCGATCTTCGCGACGAATTCAGGCGTCGCGGCGAGGCCGAGCGCTTCCAGCGTGTAGGCGAGGGATTCCTGCGTGACGGTCCAGAAATCCTCGTACCGCCCCATCAGGGCGCGCAGCCAAGTGTATTCCAGCTGTTTCAGCCGCCAGATCTGGGTGATGACCTCGCCATGGCCGGGAAAGGCGGCATCGGTGACGCCGGCGACGGACTGGACGTCGAACAAGGTGCCATAGGCGTCGAAAACCAGTGCCTTGATCGCCATGCCTGCTCCTCCCGGTGGGCCCGTCCATCTTCTTAGCACTCGCATTCGCGCCGGGCGGCGTGATACTCGCACAACGGTTTTCACGAATGCTCACAGGTCGGCCATGTCTCCTCGTCCCGTCATGCTGATGATCCTCGATGGCTGGGGCTGGCGCGAGGAAGCTGAGAACAACGCGGTGCGCCTGGCGCAGACGCCGAATTTCGACCGGCTCTGGGCCGCTTCGCCGCGCGCCTTCCTGAAGACGTCGGGTCTCGATGTCGGCCTGCCCGAAGGGCAGATGGGCAATTCCGAGGTCGGCCATCTCAATCTCGGTGCCGGCCGCGTCGTGATGCAGGACCTGCCGCGCATCAACCAGGCGATCGAGGACGGCTCGATCGCGCAGGCCTTGGCGGGTTCGGGATTGATCGCCGCGCTCAAGGCCAGCGGCGGCGCCTGCCACCTGCTCGGCCTCGTCTCGCCCGGCGGCGTGCATGCCCATCAGGACCATGCGGTGGCGCTGGCGCGTATCCTCGTCGCGCAGGGCATTCCGGTGCGTGTCCACATCTTCACCGACGGGCGCGATACGCCGCCGCAATCGGCGGCCGGCTTCATCAGCGACTTCATCGCCGCCCTGCCGCCGCAGGCAGAAGTCGCGACGGTCTCGGGTCGCTACTTCGCAATGGACCGGGACAATCGCTGGGAGCGCGTCGAGCAGGCCTGGCAGGCGATGGTGCTGGGGGCGGGGCGTGTCTTCGCGGATGCGCCGGCTGCGATCGCGAGCGCCTATGCCGAGGGCATCAACGACGAGTTCATCCCGCCGGCCGTGATCGGCGGCTATGCCGGCATTCAGGATGGCGACGGGCTGCTCAGCTTCAATTTCCGCTCGGACCGCATCCGCGAGATCCTCGACGCGGTGCTGTTTGCGGACTTCACCGGCTTCATGCGGCCGCGCCGGCCAGTTCTGGCGAAGGCGGTCAGCATGACCTCCTACAGCGCCGAGCTCGACGAGATCATGCCGGCGCTGTTCGCGCCGCAGACGCTGGCCAATGGGCTCGGCGAGACGGTCGCCAAGGCCGGCCTCGCGCAGGTCCACATGGCCGAGACCGAGAAATATCCGCACGTCACCTATTTCTTCAACGGCGGCGAGGAGACACCCCTCACCGGCGAGGACAGGATCATGGTGCCCTCGCCGAAGGTCGCAACCTATGATCTCCAGCCGGAGATGTCGGCGCCGGAACTGACCGAGCGCGCGGTTCGGGCGATCGAGTCAGGCCGCTACGATCTCGTCGTGCTGAACTTCGCCAATCCCGACATGGTCGGCCATACCGGCGTGCTGGCTGCTGCGATCAAGGCCGTCGAGACCGTCGATGCCGGGCTCGGGCGCATCGCGGAGGCGATCGCGCGGGCAGGAGGGGCGATGCTCGTCACCGCCGATCACGGCAATTGCGAATTGATGGTCGACCCTGAGACCGGCGCGCCTCACACGGCCCATACGACCTATCCGGTGCCGGTGATGGTCGTCGGCAGCCAGGCCAAGGCGCTCGCGGATGGCCGCCTCGCCGACGTCGCGCCGACCCTGCTGGCGCTCTTGGGCGTCGCTCAGCCGGCCGAGATGACCGGCCAGTCGCTGCTGCGCTGAGGCGCTCGCCGACAGCTCAAACGAAAACAGCGCGGACCGGGGTCCGCGCTGCTGATCGTCTGTCGTCGCGCTCAGTATTTGCGGACGGTCGGTGCGTAGGCGATTGGCCTCTCGACCGGGCCGCAGCAGCTCGGATCGCTGAAGTTCCAGCGCATGCCGATCCGGATGTCGTGGCTGTCGATGCCCTTGAAGCGGGCCGCGGAGCTCGGGTTGACCAGCAGGCCGTTGGCCCCGCCGAGGCCGACCGTCGGGCCATCTCCCATGTTGAGGTAGCGATAGCCGATATCGAGCTTGAGGTTCGACGTCACGTCGTAGGAGACGCCGGCCATCAGGGCCCAGGCGAAGTCGGTCTTGTTGGCCGAGTCGCCATAGGCATAGGAGGCATTGGCGAAGGCCGCGCCGGTGGCCTGGTTGATGCCGTTGTCGGAGAGGCCGTTCACGGTGTGGTTGGCGAATCCGATGCCGACGCCGAGATAGGGAGTCAGGCAGTTCCAGGTGCCGAGATCGATATAGGCGTTGGCCAGGCCGACGAAGGTCGCGATGTCCGCCCGGTAGAGGTTGGTCTGGTTGGTCGGAACGCCGAAATCATAAGAGAGCTGGTCGCGGCCGTTGAACGAGGCGCCACGATACTCGCCCGTCAGGTCGAAGCGCAGCCAGCCGTTGAATTGGTAGCCGATGCCGACGCCGGCGAAGGCGGCGAAGCTGCGATCGGGCTTGACGGTGGTGAAGGAGGTGACGCCCGCGGTCTGGATGACCGGGCCGCCGTTCAGCCTCACGTCCAGCTCGTCATAGGATTGCGAGCCGACGCCGATGTCGCCGCGCAGGTAGAAGCCGCTGCTGATCGTACCCTTCAGGATGGGCGGTTCCGCAGGCAAAGGCGCGGGGTAGGGGAGGTCGGCGGCAGTGGCGGCGGATGCCCCAAGCGCCAAGGCGCCTGCCAGCGCAATAGTTTTCAGGCTGCCCATGGCAGTGTCCCTCGAGTTTGCGCGGCGCCAAGAACGCAGCCCGCGCGAGTTACCGACAGGACGACGATGCCAGTGATTTCTTAAGCGAGAATTAAGCTTAGCAATTAACCTCAAGAAAGTCTGAAACCCGGCTGAATACTTGCCGAGACGTTAACGAGGCGCCGCGCATCGGGGTAAGCTGAGGGCAGAAGACACGCTGCCCGTCATTCCGGACAAGCCGCGAAGCGGCGCCGCTCCGGACTCCATCGCGGAGCGATGTGCCCTCCGATGGATTCCGGGTCTTCGCGGAGTTTATCCTTGGGCCGATCGAAGAGATCGGACCCGAGGGCTGCGCCCGGAATGACGATGCGCGTGAGGTTCGCGGCTGCGTGCTACGCTGCCGCCGTCGTCACGGCGTCGACGATGTCGTCGACCGCGCGCATGACGAGGTCGGCATCGTCGCCCTCGGCCATGACGCGGATGACGGGTTCGGTGCCTGACGGGCGGATGACGAGGCGGCCGCTCTCGCCGAGCATCTGCCGGGCGGCCTCGATCGCGGTGACGACAGGCTTCTC
The DNA here is from genome assembly GCA_036525085.1 of Allobosea sp. GTDB lineage: Bacteria > Pseudomonadota > Alphaproteobacteria > Rhizobiales > Beijerinckiaceae > Allobosea. Next base: position 177 of record DATDBB010000506.1, on the reverse strand, counting down.
CGACAGCGGCTGGCCCTGCTTGTAGCGGACGTTCTTGAGGATCTGCGGCAGCGGCTCGAAGGCGTGGCAGACCTCGGAGACCGGCTTGTCCTGCCGCTTGACGGCCGCCATCAACTGCAGCGCCGCGACGAGCCCGTCGCCGGTCGTGCCGAAATCGGAGAGGATGATGTGGCCGGA
>DATDBB010000505.1:0-10278 GCA_036525085.1 Allobosea sp. | reverse complement strand
GTTTCTGGAAACGGTCGCGGGGTCGGTCGCGCCGCCGGAGCAATTCAGCGTGAAGCCGAACTCCCCGGCGGCCGGCGTGACTCTGGCCATCGATTTAACGCCTCTCTCTAATCCCTGCCGCTACGGAGCCCTCTGTGAAGTCCGGGGCTCTCGTGCTTGCCAGGCGAAATTGCGTCCCAGGCCTCTCCGAGCACTTAAGCGGTTGGGTTAAAGGAGCGTGTTTTGCGCCTTCCAATGGCCCCAATGGCCTGTTTCATGCATGATGCTTGACGGAATCTTTCGGTGCGCGGGGGCATTTTCAACTTGAACCGCGGCGCCGGCATTCGTACGGAACGCGCATGACCGCTCCCCCGCTCCCCATCGCCCCGGACCTGCTCAGAGCGGTCCGCGAGAGCTGCCTGGAAGCCGGGGCAATCGCGGTCGAGCTGTTCCGCCCCGGCGAGAAGACCGCGGCGAGGACCTGGTCCAAGAGCGGCGGCTCGCCCGTCACCGAAGCCGATATCGGCGTCGACACCTTCCTGCGCATCCGGCTCTCGGCGCTGCTGCCCGAAGCCGCCTGGCTATCGGAGGAAACCGTCGACGACGCCCAGCGGCTGTCGCGCCGCTTCGTCTGGGTCGTCGATCCGATCGACGGTACGCGCGCCTATATGAGCGGATCGCCCGACTGGGCCGTCTGCGTGGCGCTGCTCGACGAAGGCGAGCCGATCCTCGGTGTCGTCCATGCGCCCGCCAGCGAGGCGACCTATACGACCCTGCGCGGCGGCGGCGCCCAGAAGAATGGCGACGCTATCGCGGCTTCGCCGGCAACGCGCCTCGCGTCCGCCCGGATCGCCGGCCCCAAGCCGATGCTCGACGCCCTCGCCCGCTTCGAGAGCTTCGAGCCCGTCGACAAGATTCCCTCGCTCGCGCTCAGGCTGACGCGGATCGCCGACGGCTCGATCGACGCCGGGCTGATCTCGACCGATGCCCGCGACTGGGACCTCGCCGCTGCCGACCTGATCTTGCGCGAAGCCGGCGGGCGCCTCAGCGGCGGCGGCGGCGAGCCCGTGGTCTACAATCGCGAAGTTCCGGTCCACGGCGTCCTGATCGCCAGTTGCGGCGGCCTGTCGGAGCCGTTGCTCATCGCAATGCAGCGCCTGCGCGACGGACAGCCGCAGCGCATCTGATGCCTTTTTTCGCCTGAATGTCGCCCTGCTGCGCAGAAGCGCGCCTTTCAGCACTCGCACACGGCGCATGGATGGCTTAACTGATGCCGCGCGGTCCACCGAATGGACCGCTCGCGCTGGAGGGATGAATGGTTGCCGAGCCGGAACAGAAACAGCTTCTTCACCTGGTCTTCGGCGGGGAGCTGAGCTCGCTCGAAGGCGTGACCTTCAAGGATCTCGACAAGCTCGACGTCGTCGGCGTGTTCCCGAACTACGCCACCGCCCACACCGCCTGGAAGGCGAAGGCGCAGGCAACCGTCGATCAGGCGCAGACCCGCTATTTCATCGTGCATCTGCACCGCCTGCTCGACCCCGAGAGCTAAGTCCGGCGCAAGCTTCAGGACCCAACACAGTTTCATGGGCTATTCCATTCTCAAGACGCGCGTGGCGCAGGAAGCGCTCGGCCGGATGCTGGCCGGCTATCTGCGCCTCGTGAAGCGCACGAACCGCTTCGTGGTCGAGCCGGCCGACATCTATGAGCGCGTCCGCCCAGAACTGCCGCTGATCATCGCGATGTGGCACGGCCAGCACATCATGATCCCGTTCTCGCGGCCGGACTGGATGCCGGCCTGCTCGCTGGTCTCGCGCCATGGCGATGGCGGCTTCAATGCGGTCGCGCTGCGCGAACTCGGCATCGGCGCGATCCGCGGCTCGGGGGCGCTCGGCAAGAAGATCCGCGAGAAGGGCGGCGCCAGCGCCTTCCTCGCCATGGTCAGGCGGCTCGCTGCCGGCGAGACGATGGTGCTGACCGCCGACATCCCCAAGCGCGCCCGCATCGCGGGCCTCGGCATCATCCAGCTCGCGCGGGCGTCGGGGCGGCCGGTGCATCCGATCGCGGTGGTGACGAGCCGGCGCATCGACTTCAAGAGCTGGGACCGGGCCTCGATCGGCCTGCCCTTCGGGCGCGGGGCCATCGTCGTCGGCGAGGCGATACATGTCGCGCGCGAGGCCGATGAGGCGACCTGCGAAGCAGCGCGGCTGGCGCTCGAAGCCGGGCTCGACGCCGTCCATGCCCGCGCTTACGAGATCGTCGGCGCGCAGGATCCGGGAGCGGGCCTGCGGCAGGCGCAGCTGGCCGCCATGAACGCCCCCGGCAAGGACCTGGCCAACAAGGACCTGCCGGCATGATCGGCAAAGGCGCCATCCTGACCGGCTACCGCACACTGACCGGACTGCTCGAGCCGGCCGCAGCCGGGCTGCTGGTCTGGCGGCGCCGTCGCGGCAAGGAAGATCCGACGCGCCTGGCCGAACGCCGCGGCTATCCCGGCGTCCGCAGGCCGAACCGCCCGCTGGTCTGGCTGCACGGCGCCAGCGTCGGCGAAACCGTGACCCTGCTGCCGCTGGTCGCCAGGTTCCAGAAGCGCGGCCTCGCCGTGCTCGTCACCTCCGGCACCGTGACCTCGGCCAGGCTGCTCGCGGCGCGGCTGCCGGCCGGCGTGATCCATCAATACCTGCCGCTCGACGTGCCCCGCTACATGCGGCGCTTCCTGGACTACTGGCGCCCGGAACTGGGACTGATCTGCGAATCCGAGATCTGGCCCAATCTGCTAATCGAGGCGCGCAAGCGCGCGGTGCCGCTGGTCCTGGTCAATGCCCGCATGTCGGAGCGCTCCTTCGCGCGCTGGTACAAGGCGCCGCAGACCTCGCGTTTCCTGCTCTCCTGCTTCGAATCCTGCCTCGCCCAGTCGCAGGGCGATGCCGAGCGGCTGGCGCAGCTCGGGGCGCCGCGCGTCAGCGTCGCCGGCAACCTCAAATTCGACGTGCCCGCTCCCCCCGCCGATGCCGACACGCTGGCGATCCTCGACGGGCTGACCACCGGCCGGCCGATCTGGGTCGCGGCCAGCACGCATCCGGGCGAGGAAGAACAGATCATCGCGGCCCATCTCGGGATCAAGCCGTATCTGCCGAACCTGCTCACGATCATCGCACCCCGCCATCCGCAGCGCGGCATCGAGATCGAGGCGCTGGCGGAGGCGAACGGCATCGCCGTGGCAAGGCGCGGCGCCGGCCAGATGCCGGAGCGCGACATCGAGCTCTACGTTGCCGATACGGTCGGCGAACTCGGCCTGCTCTACCGGCTCTCGCAGGTGGCCTATCTCGGCGGCTCTCTGGTGCCGCTGATCGGCGGGCACAACCCGATCGAGCCGGCCAAGCTCGGCTGCGCGCTGCTGCACGGCCCCTTCGTCCACAACAATGCCGACATCTTCGCCGCCTTCGACCATGATGGCGGTGCACGCGAGGTCGCCGACGCGCAGGGGCTCGCCGGGGCCGTGCATCGCTGGCTCAGCGATCCGGCGAGTGCGCGGCAGGCCGCTCGTGCCGCGGCGCAGACCAGCGCCCAGCTCGGCGGCGCGCTGAACCGGACGATGCAGGCGCTGGAGCCGCTGCTGATGCGGATCGCGCTCGGTCAGCGCGACAGCGCCTCCTGATGCGCGCGCCGGGCTTCTGGTGGCGGCCGCCGGGCCTGCTGGCCCGGCTCCTGTCGCCCTTCGGCAAGCTCTATGGCGCGATCACGCTGCGACGGATGCAAGGCCTCGGCAGCGATGTCGGCATTCCCGTCATCTGCGTCGGCAATTTCATCGCGGGCGGTGCCGGCAAGACGCCGACCGCGATCGCCCTGGCGGGACTGCTGGCGCAACGCGGCGAGACGCCCTTCGTGCTGATGCGCGGCTATGGCGGCTCGCTCGCCGGGCCGGTCGAAGTCCATGCCTCGCATCACGCCGCGCACGCGGTCGGCGACGAGCCGCTGCTGATGGCCCGCCATGCCCGCACCGTGATCGCGCGCGACCGGACAGCCGGCGCCGCGCTCGCACGCGCGCTGGGCGCGAGCGTGATCGTGATGGATGACGGGCTGCAGAATCCGGCGCTCACCAAGCGACTGCGGCTCGCGGTCGTCGATGGCGCGTCGGGCGTTGGCAACGGCCATTGCCTGCCGGCAGGCCCCCTTCGCGCGCCGCTCGACGGGCAACTCGCGCAGACGGATGCCGTTCTCGTCATCGGCGCGGGAGAGCCCGGCGAGGCCGTTGCGGCGAAGGCGCGGCAGGGTGGTGTCGCAGTCCTCCATGCCCGCCTGGAACCGGCGCCCGCGACCGTCGCAAAGCTACAGGGGCAGCCGGTTCTTGCGGTTTCGGGGATCGGGCGTCCCGAGAAGTTCAGCGCCACGCTGCTGCAGGCTGGCGCGCAGATCGTCGCGGAGCGCGCCTTCGGCGACCATCACGCCTATACGGCCGGCGATGTCGCAGGCCTCGTGGCCGAGGCCAAGGCGCGCGACTGCCTGATCGCCACGACGGAAAAGGATCTGGTCAAGCTTGAGCCGCTCTGGCCCGGCGGGGAGCGTCACCGCCTGCTGCCCGTGCCGGTCTCGCTCGTCTTCGCGGAGCCGGAGCGGATCGCGGCGATGCTCACCGGGACGCTGTCGACCGGCTAGGGTCTATACCCACTATGGACGGCGCTTTGATAGGGCCAAAATGCCCGAGAGCTAGGAGGCGCCCGCCGCCCGATGCCCTTCGGCATCGGGCAAGGGGCCGACGCGGCTGTCGGGCATTTTCGCCCGACCCTTTCGGGCGCGGGCCTTTTGGGCGGCTGGTGCGTCGCGCGGCCTTGCAAACCAGACGGTTTGCGGCGGCCACGCTCCTGCCCGCCGACCAAAATGCCCAGCGTCAGAGCGCCATCCATAGTGGGTATAGACCCTAGGCCCGGCCGGCGCGGCGCAGCCTTAGCTGCACGGCTTCGGGCGAGGCATAGGCTTCCTGCCACTCGACCGACCAGTAGCGCAGTTCCTCGATCCGGATCGGAGCGCCGGTGACGGCGCAGCGCACGAAAGCGCCCGGCCGCACCACGCGGAACTCGCCATGACCATAGTCGAGCGCCGCTTCAGGGCCGTGCAGGGGCGTGCGTTCGCTGATGTTCATGATGATATATCTAAAATGTTGCTCGATGGACGGATTATCGAAATAATCCAACTTCGTGATAGCGTTCCCATCGATGATGTCCAGTCTGGTGATGTCCTGCCTCGCGCGCCTCGGCACGGTCTTGACCGGGCTCGCGCTCCTGACGACGGCGACGTTCGCCGGCGGCTATGAGCGTGTGCGCGTTCCCAGCTATGACGGCGAACTCGACGCGGTGCTGTATCTTCCGCCCGGGCCCGGACCATTTCCCGCCGTCGTCGCGCTGCATGGTTGCGGCGGGCTATGGCGCGACAATGGCAAGATCTCGACGCGGCATTCCGACTGGGGCGAACGCCTGGCGATGGAAGGTTTCGCCGTGCTGATGCCCGACAGCTATGGCTCGCGAAAGCTCGGCTCCCAATGCGGCGTCAAGGAACTGACCGTCCGGGCCAGCCGCGAGCGCGTCGCCGATGCCGCGGCCGCGCGCTACTGGCTCCAGTCCCGCAACGACATCCGCGCCGACAGGATCGCCTTGCTCGGCTGGTCGGGTGGCGGCTCGACGGTCCTCGCCGCCATCCGCAAGGATCGTCGCCCGGCCGATGAGAGGGCCGATTTCGCCCGTGCGATCGCCTTCTATCCGGGCTGCCGGATCCAGTCGGAATCGACCAGCTTCGCCGCTCGGCTGCCGCTGATGATGCTGATGGGCGATGCCGACGACTGGACCCCGGCCGCACCTTGCGACTTCCTCGCCAAGGCTGCGCAGTCGCGCGGCGAAAAGGTCGAGCTGGTGATCTATCCCGGTGCGCTGCATGATTTCGATCACCCTCGGCTCGAGGTGAAGGAACGCAGCGACATTGCCTATTCCGCCACCGGAACCGGCAAGGCGACGGTCGGGACCAATCCAGCCGCACGCGAGGACGCGATCAAGCGGGTGAAGGCGTTCCTCAAGGGGCTTTGAGCCCAGCCTCCCTCAGAACAGGTCGCCCTGCCCTGCCGTCCGGCTCTCCCGCCGCGTCGGCCGGGATGGCCGCGACGGCGCGTCGCCACCGCCCGACACCGTTACGCCGAAGCGGCCGTCGCTGACCTGCACGCTCAGCACCTGCCCCGGCCGTACCTGGCCGGTCTCACGAACAAGCGTTCCTGCCTCGTCGCGAACTAGCGCATAGCCGCGCGCCAGGACTGCGTCGGGGCCGAGCGAAGCGAGCAGAGAAACCACCGATTCGAGCTTCGCACGCCGGCTTGCTAACGTGGCTGCGTACGCACGCTGAGCTTTTATCGTGAGATCTACCAAGCGCTCACCTCGCCGCTCGATCGTCGCCTGGACAGAGCGCAGGCCGCGCGCTGCAAAATCACTGAGACGTCGTCGGTCATTGGCGATCCGAGTTCGCTCGACAGCGGCAGCGTTGGCGCGCGCCTGAGCCAAGACCCGGCCATGGCCTGCGAGTTCCGCCTTGAGCCGTGCGAGCCGAGTGCGCGGCGACTGGTCAATGAGCCTGCGCGCCGCCAGCCCCAGTTGCTGCTCATGCGCGCGGGCATTGCGCGCGAGCGCCGGCGCCAGCCGCGTCGCCGCAAGATCGAGCCGCTGGCGCGGGCCAGACAGCACCGCTTCCGGCCCCGGCAGCGCCCGGGCGAGAGCGCGCAGATCGCTGCGACGGCGGTCGGAGAGACGGCGCATCGCGCCGGCCTGACGGCGCGAGAGATCGGCGACGAACGCCATCAATTCGGCCCGCACCGGCACGACCTTCTCAGCCGCGCCGGTCGGCGTGGGGCTGCGCAGGTCGGCGGCGTGGTCGATCAGCGTGACATCGGTCTCGTGACCGACAGCGGAGACGAGCGGAATCAACGAGGCGGCGGCGGCACGCACCACGACCTCCTCGTTGAAGCCCATCAGGTCCTCGAGCGAGCCGCCGCCACGCGCCACGATGATGACGTCGGGCCGCGGGATGCGCCCGCCTTCGGGCAGGGCGTTGAAGCCCGCGATGGCATTGGCGACCTCGGCCGCGCTGGTCTCGCCCTGGACGCGCACCGGCCAGACCAGGACATGGCGGGGGAAGCGATCCTCCAGTCGGTGCAGGATGTCGCGGATGACAGCCCCCGTCGGTGAGGTCACGACGCCGATCACGACAGGCAGATAGGGGATGGGTCGCTTGCGCTCCTGCGCGAAGAGGCCTTCGGCCGCGAGGCGCTTGCGGCGCTCCTCGAGCAGCGCCATCAGCGCGCCGATGCCGGCGGGCTCCAGCGAGTCGATGATGATCTGGTAGCTCGACTTGCCGGCGAAGGTGGTGATCTTGCCGGTGGCGATGACCTCCAGACCCTCCTGCGGCCGCGTCTTCAGGCGCCCGAAGACGCCCTTCCAGATCACCGCGTCGATCTTGGCGTTGGCGTCCTTCAGCGAGAAATAGACGTGGCCGGAGCCGACCGGGCCGCGATAGCCCGAGATTTCGCCGCGCACGCGCACGAAGCCGAAGGCATCCTCCAGCGTGCGCTTGAGCGCGCCGGAGAGGTCCGAAACCGACCATTCGGGGGCGTTGCCGGCGGGAGTCTGCGATTCGCTGTCCATGACCGGACCATAGCGGCGGGAAAGCATCGGCAGAAGCGTTGCGGTGGGCGTGATCGGGGTCTATTGCCGCCTTTCAGAAGACAACTCCGGACGCTGTGCGGGTCATCCCGAACGGAGCGAAGCGGAGATCCGGGATCCATGCCTGAACCGTTCCGGAATGGATCCCGGATCTCCCTTCGGTCGCCCGGGATGACAGAGGTGGGCGGACATCCGCACGCAAGGAGACGACGATGAACATCCTTCTGATCGGTTCGGGCGGCCGCGAGCATGCGCTCGCCTGGGCGATCTCGGGCTCGCCGCTCTGCGACCGGCTGTTCATCGCGCCGGGCAATCCCGGCACTGGGCAATGCGGCGAGAATGTCGTGCTCGACATCGCCGACCATCCGGCGGTGATCGCGTTCTGCAAGTTGCAGCACATCGATCTTGTCGTGGTCGGGCCGGAAGGGCCGCTGGTCGATGGCATCGCGGATGATCTCACGGCCGCCGGCATCAAGACCTTCGGCCCCTCGAAAGCCGCCGCCCAGCTCGAAGGTTCGAAGGCCTTCACGAAGGAACTCTGCGCCGAGTTCGGGATCCCGACCGCGGGCTTCGGACGCTTCACGGATGCAGCCGCCGCCAAGGCCTATGTCGCCAATCACGGCGCGCCGATCGTGATCAAGGCCGACGGTCTCGCCGCCGGCAAGGGCGTGGTGATGGCCGAGACGCTGACGGAGGCGAACGAGGCCATCGACATGATGTTCGGCGGCGGGCTGGGCAGCGCCGGCGCCGAGGTCGTGATCGAGGAGTGGATGATCGGCGAGGAAGCGAGCTTCTTCGCGCTCTGCGACGGCACGCATGCGCTGGCGCTCGCCTCGGCCCAGGACCACAAGCGCGTCGGCGATGGTGACACAGGCCCCAACACCGGCGGCATGGGCGCCTATTCGCCCGCCCCTGTGATGACGCCCGCGCTGGAATCGCGCGTCATGGAAGAGATTATCAGGCCGACGCTGGCCGGCATGGCCGAGTGCGGGACGCCGTTCAAGGGCGTGCTCTTCGCCGGGTTGATGATCACGGCACAGGGGCCGAAGCTGATCGAGTACAATGTCCGCTTCGGCGACCCAGAATGCGAGGTGCTCATGCCGCGCCTCAAGAGCGACATCGTGCCGGCGCTGCTCGCCGCCTGCGACGGCGTGCTCGACAATTTCGACCTGCGCTGGTCGGACGAGACAGCCCTGACGGTGGTGCTGGCGGCCAGAGGCTATCCCGGGAAGCCCGAGGCGGGCACCGTCATCAAGGGGATCGAGAAGGCGGAAGCAATCGACCATGTGCTCGTCTTCCATGCCGGCACGAAGCAGGACGCAGCGGGCACGATCCTCGCCAATGGCGGGCGCGTGCTCAACGTCGTAGCTACGGCGAAGTCGGTGAGCGAGGCGCACGCGAAGGCCTATGCGGCGGTCGACGCGATCGACTGGCCGGAAGGCTTCTGCCGCCGCGACATCGGCTGGCAGGCGGTGAAGCGCGAGCGGGAAGGCTGACGGACCCCTCCGATCGCGTTAGGCTTCGGGAAAGAACGATGGGGCTTGCGCAATGGCGTTCGAGATCGACGACCCGGAGACTGGAGCTTTGTTGTTTGAGTTGGTCCGCCGAACCGGCGAACCACTCGACATCGCTGTCTTGATCGCAGCTCAAGAACGAATAGCTCGCCTCGATATGGAAGCGTCAGCGGAAACCATTTCGGGTGCTGCTCAGACACCTCCACGGACGCCGGTTAGATGAGCAATCTCGACAGCCTGTTCCCCGGCTTCAAGGCCCATTGGGTCGACGGTCCCGTCGGCAAGATCTTCGCACGGGTCGGTGGCGAGGGGCCGCCGGTCGTGCTGATCCACGGCTTCCCGCAGACTCATGCCGAATGGCACAAGATCGCGGGCGAATTGGCGAAGACACACACAGTCGTCTGCCCGGATCTGCGCGGCTATGGCTGGTCGGCCGCGCCGCATGGCGATGGCGGCACGCAGACCTACAGCAAGCGCGGCATGGGCGAGGACATCGTCACCGTGATGCAGAGCCTCGGCCATCTGCGCTTTTCCGTCGTCGGGCATGATCGCGGCGCGCGCGTCGCCTACCGGCTGGCGCTCGACCATCCCGGCCGCGTCGAGCGGCTGGCGCTGCTCGACATCCTGCCGACATGCTCGATGTGGGAGGGCATGAGCGCGGCGCGCGCCATGCAGGTCTATCACTGGACCTTCCTGGCCCAGCCCGAGCCCGTTCCCGAAAACCTGATCAACGCCGATCCGCTGGGCTGGCTCGACCACACCATCGCGAGCTGGACGCGGGCGAAGTCGCTCGACCTGTTCGATCCGCTGGCGCTCCAGGCCTATGGCGAGTCCTTCAACGACCCCGCCCGCATCCACGCGGCCTGCGAGGATTATCGCGCCGGGGCGACCACCGATGTCGCGCATGACAAGGCCGAACTCGCGGCAGGCAAGCGCATCCTCTGCCCGGTTCTGATCCTCTGGGGCGAGGCCGGGATTCCGGCCAAGGGTGCGAGCCCGCTCGCGATCTGGCGCGAGACCTTCGCACCGCAGGCGGATGGCCAGGCGATCGACAGCGGCCGCTTCCTACCGGAAGAGAACCCGGCGGACACGCT
>DATDBB010000504.1:0-15621 GCA_036525085.1 Allobosea sp. | reverse complement strand
CCGGTGGTCCGCACGTTGGCGATGTTGTTGGAGATGACCTGGACGTTGAGTTCCTGGGCCATCATGCCGGTTGCGGCGGTCTGAAGGGCGCGCATGGGCTTTGCTCCTCTTGGCCGGTCAGGACTGCTGGTCGGCGAGGCGGGAGATCGCCTTGCTGCGCAGTTCGTCGGTCTTCGACATCATGTTGGCCGTGCTCTGATAGGCGCGCTGGACCTCCATCAGGCGGGTCATCTCGATCACCGCCTTGACGTTCGAGCTCTCCTTGGCGCCGGGTTCCAGTCGGGCCTCGGGCCCCGCCGGCAGCGGCGCGGCCACCGAAGCGAACAGGTTGGTGCCCTCGCTGCTCAACGCGCGCGGATTGGCGAAGCGCACCATCCTGATCTTGCCGCGCTGGCCCTGATCGGTGGAAACGGTGCCGTCGGCGGCGATCCGCGGGTTGCTTTCAGCCGAACCGAAGGTGATCGGCCCGCCATCGCCCATCACCGGCTGGCCCGACTGGGTCACGAGCTGACCGGCCGCATTGATGTCGAGCGAGCCGGCGCGGGTGTAGCGGTCGCCGTTCGGGGTCTGCACGACGAGATAGGCGTCGCCGCGCAGCGCGACGTCGAGCGGATTGCCAGTACGCTCGATCGCGCCCTGCGACAGGTCGATCGGCGTTCCCTTGTCGATGACGTAGGACAGCGGCTTGTCGGCCGGCTTGAAGCTGTCGGCACTCGCCTTCGGCATGACGAATTCGTTGAAGCGCGCCGAGCGCGTCTTGAAGCCGTTGGTCCCGACATTCGCCATGTTGTTGGCGATGACATCCAGCTCACGCGCCAGGGCCACCTGGCGCGACAGGCCGACGAGAAGCGCGTTCTCCACGGCATAGTCTCCCGATTCTGTTCCGCGGCCGCTTCGACGCTCCCCAGCGCAGCAGCCACGTAAACCCTTCCGCAAGCGCCGTGCCAGCATGGTTAATTCAGTCAAGCTACTGATATTGATATCGAATCCATGCGGAGACCATTCCGGCCCGCCCTGCAGTTCCGGGCCGGCCGGCAAGATCGACCCGGCAGAAATTGCCCTCCTTAACGACGCGTTAACCGTGAATGTTCAGGGTGTTCCAACGGTCGGCGCAGGCGCGCTGGCCGCGCGGAATTCGAGGCGTGCAGGCGATGGCGAAGAAGCCCAAGACCGAAGAGGAAGCCGCCTCCGGCGAGCAGGCTCCGCAGGGCGGCAAGAAGAAGCTGATCATGATCGTCGGCGGCGCGGTGATGCTTGCGGCGCTCGGCGGCGGCGGCTGGTTCTTCTTCCTGAAGAAGCCCTCGGCCGAACAGGTCGCGGCGGCCGAGGCGGCCAAGAATGCCAAGAAGCCGGTCAGCTTCATCGAAATGAAGGACATGATGATCGGCATCACCGCCGGCCCCCAGCAGGAGCGCCAGCCGATCATCAAGATCAAGGTCGTGTTGGAGACCGCCGATGCGAAGGTCTCCGACGAGATCAAGCCGCTGCTGCCGCGCGTCGAGGACGCCTTCCAGGTCTTCATGCGCGAGCTGCGCCCCTCCGACCTCGAAGGTTCGGCCGGCATGTACCGGCTGAAGGAGGAGCTGCTGCGCCGCGTCAACGTCACGGTCTTCCCGGCCAAGATCGACGCCGTGCTGTTCAAGGAACTGCTGGTTCAGTGAACCGGCCCATTTTTGCTTAGTAAGCTGGAAGCGACGACAGGCCGATGAGCACGAGCGATCGCGACAATGCCGGCGCGCCCCCCAAGGACGCGCCCCTGAGCCCGGAGAGCATGGCGGCCGAATGGGCCACCATGCCCGACATCGTCGAGGAGGAAGGCGAACCGGAAGGCGGCACAGACCGCCTGATGAGCCAGGACGAAATCGACACGATGCTCGGTTTCTCCCTCGGCGACGACAAGGAAGGCCGCAACGGCATCCAGGCGATCGTCGATTCCGGCTCGGTCTCCTATGAACGCCTGCCGATGCTCGAGATCATATTCGAGCGTCTCGTTCGCCTGCTCTCCACCAGCCTGCGCAACTTCTTCACCGACAACGTCGAGGTCACGCTCGAGAGCATCCGCTCCGTGCGTTTCGGCGACTACATGAACTCGATCTCGCAGCCGGCGCTGCTCTCGGTCTTCAGGGCCGAGGAATGGGACAATTTCGGACTGATCACGATCGAATCCTCGTTGATCTATTCGGTCCTCGACACGATGTTCGGCGGCAAGCGCGGCCAGCCCGCGCCGCGCATCGACGGACGACCCTTCACCTCGATCGAGATCCGCGTCATCCGCCGGGTGATCTCGCTCGTGCTGGGGGACGCCGAGGCGGCCTTCAAGCCGCTCTCGCCCGTCAACTTCACGATCGACCGCATCGAGTCCAATCCGCGCTTCGTGTCGATCTCGCGCCCGGCCAACGCCGCCATCCGCGTCGAGCTGAAATTCGACATGGAAGGGCGCGGCGGCTCGCTCCATCTCCTGCTGCCCTATGCGACGATCGAGCCGATTCGTGACCTGCTGCTCGAAAGCTTCATGGGTGAGAAGCTCGGCCGCGACCCGATCTGGGAGAACCATCTCGCCACCGAGGTCTGGCAGACGGACATCCCCGTCACCTGCGTGCTGCATGAGACGCAGATGCCGCTGAAGCGGATGATGAACCTCGAGATCGGCGACACGCTGATGTTCGACGCGCGCCCCGACTCGACGGTATCGCTGCGCTGCGGCGACTTCATCGTCAGCGACGGGCGCATCGGCCGGGTCGACGACAAGATCGCCGTCCAGATCGTCAGCCCGCTCAGGCGTTCCAAGACGACGATGGCCGCCTTCGACAGCAACCAGCTCGGCCAACACTCCTGAAAAGGCGCCCGCATGACGATCACCCTCATCGCCGATGTGCTGGTCGCCAGCCTGCTCGTCGCCACCATCATCACCTGCTTCGTCCTGACCAAGCGCATCGAGCGCCTGAAGGCGGATGAAGCCGGCATGCGCCAGACCGTCGGCGCGCTGATCGCCGCGACCGACACCGCCGAACGCGCCATCGCCGGCCTGAAGCTGACGCTCGGCGATTGCGACCGCACCCTCGCTGAACGCCTGCAGACCGCCGAACGCTACGCCGCCGATCTCGCCGCCCAGATCGAGGCCGGGCAGGTCGTGATGGACCGCATCGGCCAGATCGTCAGCGCCGCGACGATGGTCGCGCCGAAGGCGGCCGGAGCTAAGGACGCAGTGCAGGCCACAACGGCCGAGCCGACGCCGATCTCGCGCCTGGCGAGCGCCGCCCAGTCCGCCGCCGCGATCCGGACCAGAGCCGCCCGCCGTCTGGAGGGTCAGGCTGCGTGATCGAAAGGCCCCGCCTGCTTCCGGCCGTCATCCTCGGCGCCATGGGTCTCCTGGCGCTGAAGATGCTTGCCTGGACGTCGGAGCCTTATCCCGGAAAGATACCGGCCAGCCCGCCCCTCCTCGCCTCCGCGCCGAAGCCGGAGAAGGAGGTCTGGGGCCTCGCCAAGGTGATCGCGCACGCTCATTCGCCCGACATCCAGTTCCGCGATCCCGAGACCACGGGCTCGGTGCCTGCGCCCGATCCGAAGAAAGAGGCGGAGAAGGCCGAGACCGAGGCCAAGGCCAAGGCGGAAGCCGCCCGCGCCGCTAATCCGCTGAACAAGGCCGGCGTCATGAACGGCACGACACCGCCGGTTTCGCAGGCCGAGCGCGCCTTGCTCGAACGGCTCGGCGAGCGGCGCGAGGCGATCGACGCACGCATGCGCGAACTCGAAATGCGCGAACGCCTGCTCGACACCGCCGAGAAGAAGCTCGACAGCCGCGTCGGCGACCTGAAGGACCTCGAAACCAAGGCCGGCGGCCCCCCCGGCAAGCAGTCCGGCGAAGAGGCCAAGGCGATCAAGAACCTCGTCATCATGTACGAGGCGATGAAGCCCAAGGACGCCGCCCGCGTCTTCGACCGCCTCGGCCTCGACATCCTCGTGCCGGTCGTCCAGCAGATGAACCCGCGCAAGATGTCGGAAGTTCTCGCCGCGATGGCCCCCGAGCGGGCCGAGAAGCTCACCGTCGCGCTGGCGACGATGGCGCGCAGCCCAGGCGTCGAGCGCGTCGCGGTCGATCCCGCCTCGCTGCCCGGCACGGAACTCCCGGCGATCGCGCCTGCGCCTCGGCGCTGACCGTCAGTTTGGCAACATCAGCCCTCATCCTGCGAGGTCGACCGTTAGTGCCCTCAATGATTTCGGTTGATTGCAATTTCGCGCCGAAACGCGCCGTCATCCCGGACGCCCGCAGGGAGACCCGGGACGACTGCGCGTTTTCTTTGATGGTCGAGCCTTTGGACATTCCGACGTCGAGATCGGCCGGGCTCTCGGGAAGAGGCCCCACGGGGATTTCCAAGCATGCCCTTAACCCGCCATTATCCTTGACGCGCTAGCGTCGCGACGATCGGGGCGGGTTTGTCTGCCGGTCCCGGCCGTGTCGTGTTGCGTGAGTATCCGGCTTTGCGTCTCCCGCGTTCCCTCGCTTTCGGCATCGGGCTGTCCGCCCTGGCAATCGCCGCCGGACTCGGCGCGCCGGCGCTCGCCGCCAGCGCGACCTTGCGCGGCGACGTCATGCAGCCGGGCTTCGGGCGCCTCTCGCTGACCTTCGACGAGCCGACCCAGACGCGCATCCGCGTCTCCAACGGCGTCCTCGTCGTCGCCTTCGGCAGCAGCGTGAAGGTCGACGTCGCCAAGATCGCCCGCGAACTGCCGGCCTATGTCTCGATCGCGCGCGTCGATCCCGACGGGCGCGGCATGCGGCTGGCGCTGACCCGGCCCTTTCGCACCAATCTGATCGAGGCCGGCGAGAAGGCCTTCATCGACATCCTGCCGGAGAACTGGTCGGGCCTGCTGCCCGGCCCGCCGCCCGAGGTCATCGCCGAGATTTCGGAACGCTTGCGCGTCGCCGAGGCGCGTGGCCGCGAGGCGGCGCGCCTCGCGCAGGAACAGCGCAGGACGCTCGGCCTGCGTGGCGCCACCCTGCCGACGCTGGAACGGCTGGTGTTCGACGCAGCGCCGGAAACGACCCTGACGCCCGAACTCGTGGACGGCGCGTTGACGCTGTCCTTCAACCAGCCGATGAACGTCGATGCGGCAGCGATCCGGACCGCTCTGCCGGAGGGCGTCAGCCTGACCTCCCACGAGGCGGGCAAGACCGCCACGACGCTGGTCCTCTCTCTGCCGAAGGACTGGCAGATGCGCAGCTTCCGCGACGAGGACGGGCTCGTCGTCGATCTGCTGAAGCCAGCCAAGCTCTCCGCCGCCGCGCTGGTCGATCCCGTCGGCGCCGTCACGGCCGCGGCAGTGACGCAGGCTCCCGCCCCGCCGCCAGCCGGTCCGGCCGCCAGCCCTGCTCCGACACCGGCCAGCGAGAACCGGCCGGCCCCGCCGCCGGCCGCCGCGCCCACACAGGCCCCGAAGCCTCCTCCCGTGGTCGATCCTGCGCCGCAGACGGTGAAGGTCGCGGTCGTCGGCACGCGGCTCGATTTCCGCTTTCCGCGCCTCACCGGCGCCGCCGGCTTCGTCGAGGCCGGCACCGCGACGCTGGTCTTCGACACACGCGACACGATCGATCCAGCCGAACTCAAGGGCTTGCTGCCGCAACTCATCGAGGATGCGAGCGTGACCCGCGAGGGCAAGATCGTGCTGGTGCGGCTTCGTCTCGCGGGCCAGCCCCTGACGCGGCTGTTCGACGACGGCACGACCTGGTCGCTCGCCTTCGGCGAGCAGGGCGGCAAGCCGGCCGAACCGTTAGCCCCTGCCCGCTCCATGGACGAGCAGGGACAGACCATCGTTGCCGTGCCCCTGCGCGGCATGACCGGCGTTCACTGGCTGGAGGCAGGCCCCGGGGGCTTGCCCGTCGCAGTCGCCACGGCGACGGGGCCGACCCGCGTCACACCCAAGCCTTACCAGTTCGTCGAATTCGGCCTGTTGCAGACCACCCATGGCCTGGCGGTGAGCCCGCGCTCCGACGACGTCGTCGTCCGCACCGGCACCGAACAGGTCCGCATCGGCCGCACGGGCGGCCTGACGGTGACGCTGGACGTTCCCGCGCCGGAAAAGGACGCCGACGCGGAAGGGGCAAAGCCGCAGCCCGCCCTGCTCGATGCCGAGCAGTGGAGCAAGCTGGTCGTCCCCGCCGTGCGCGAGCACGAGCGCGGGCTCCAGCGCGAGATCATCGGCGCCTCGCGCGCCCGCAAATCGGAGACCCGCCTCGCCTTGGCGCTCTTCTACGCTGCCAACGGCCTGATGGCCGAGGCCAAGGGCCCGCTTCAAACCCTGATGGCCGAAGATCCGGCCATGCGCGCGAACCGCGAGGCGCTGTTCCTGAAAGGCCTGATCGCAGCAGGGATGCACCGCAATCAGGAGGCCGCCGCCGCCTTCGACGCCGCCCCGATCAAGGACGATCCGGAAACGGGGCTGTGGCGCGCCCTCGTCGACCAGCGGCGCGGACGCGATGCCCAGGCCCTCGTCGGCTTCCGTCGCGCCGAGACCATTCTCGATCGTTACCCGCCCGAATTGCAGGCGGAGTTGCGCCTCGCCAAGGCCCGTGCCGCGCTGACCATGCGCGACATGACGATAGCCGAGCGCGAAATCGACGCTCTCGACACATTGCCGCCCGGCACGGTCGACCGGGAAGATCTCGCCTTGCTGCGGGCCATGCTGGAGGATGTCAGCGGCCGGCCGGACAATGCGCTGGCCGGCTATCGGCCGCTCTTCGAGGCGCGCAGCCGGCCGGTGGCCGCAGAGGCGCAATTGCGCGCCGTCAGGCTCGTCCAGTCGGAGAAGCGCTCCGACATCTCGCCGGACGAGGCGCTGGCGCGGCTCGAGACGGTCTCGATCATCTGGCGCGGCGGCGACCTCGAGATCGAGGCCTTGGGCGAGCTCGGGCGCCTCTATACCGACCAGCAGCGCTGGCGCGACGCCTTCCAGATCGCGCGCCGCGCCACCGAGACCTTTCCCGAGCATGCCGTCACAAGACGCCTGCAGGACGAGACCGCACAACGCTTCGCCGATCTGTTCGGCGGCCGCGGACTCGATCAGTTGCCGCGCATCGACGCCCTGGCGCTGTTCTACGACTTCAAGGAGTTCCTGCCGATCGGCCGGCGCGGCGACGAGATCACCCGTCTCCTGGCCGATCGCCTGATCAGCCTCGACCTGCTCGACCAGGCCAGCGACATCCTGCGCTACCAGATCGAACGGCGCCTGACCGGCGCGGCCCGTTCCACCGTCGCGGCGCGCCTCGCCATGATCGATCTGATGAACGGCAAGCCGGCCGAGGCTTTGCGCGCGCTGAATTCGACCCGGCTCATCGAACTCCCGTCCGACGTCAAACGCGCCCGCCTCCTGCTGGAAGTCAAGGCGCTGTCCGACCTGTCACGCACCGACCAGGCGCTCGAACTGCTCGAGAGCGAGCGCGGATCCGAGGTCGATCGCCTGCGCGCCGATATCTTCTGGACCGGGCGGCGCTGGCGCGAGGCCGGCGAGGCGCATGAGCGCATCCTCGACGAGGCCTGGCGTGGCCAGGCGCCGCTTGCCGACAACCAGCGCTCCGACGTGATGCGGGCCGCGATCTCCTATGTCATGGCCAATGAGGGGCTGGCGCTGGACCGGCTGCGCAGCAAGTTCGCGGCCAAGATGGCGCAGAGCAGCGACGCGCGCACCTTCGCCTTCGTCACCGGCGCGAACCGCTCCCGCGCTGCCGACATCCGCGAAATCGCCCGCGCCGCAGCGGCGGCCGGCGCCGACACGCTGTCGGACTTCATGCAGGCCTATCGCGAGCGCTACCCGGCCTATTCCGCCGCGGCGCGGCAAAGGAGACCGGACACGCCCGCTGCCCCGTCGCCCGAATCCCCGCCGCAGACGCCTGCTCCGACACCCGCGGCATCCGGCGCCGCGCCGGCAGCTCCTGCCGCCCCCGGCAGAAGCTGAGGCACGGGCGCCCTCAGACGCCGTAACTCTTCACCAGCGATCCGGCGACCAGCCCCCAGCCGTCGACCAGCACGAAGAAGATCAGCTTGAATGGCAGCGCCACCGTCACCGGCGGCAGCATCATCATGCCCACCGACATCAGGATCGACGCGACGACGAGATCGATGATCAGGAAGGGCACGAACAGCAGGAAGCCGATCTCGAAGGCGCGGCGCAGCTCCGAGATCATGAAGGCCGGCACCAGCACATGGATCTGCACCTCCTGCGGCGTCGCCGGCGGCGGCTCGCGCGACATCTCCATGAACAGCGCGAGGTCCTTCTCGCGGACATGGCGCAGCATGAAGGTCTTGAACGGCACGACGCCGCGGTTATAGGCCTCGGCCGGCTGGATCTGCCCCGCGACCAGCGGAGCGATCGCATTCGCATAGGCTTCGCGCAGGGTCGGCGCCATCACGAAGCCCGTCAGGAAAATCGACAGCCCGATGATCACGGCGTTGGGCGGGGCGGTCTGCGTGCCCAGCGCCGAGCGCAGCAGCGACAGCACCACGGCGATGCGGGTGAACGACGTCACCATGATCAGGATCGACGGCGCCAGCGACAGCACCGTGATGACGGCGATCAGTTGCAGGGCGCGTTCCGCGACGCCTCCGCCCTGCCCGAGATCCAGCGACAGCGTCTGCGCCAGCGCCGGGCCGGTGGGCACGCTCAGTAGCGCGGCCCATAGCGCCAGGCAGCCCGGAACGGCCCAGACGCTCCGCGCGCGGCGACACCATCTCGCAGGAGTGCTGGTCTTGATCACGCGCAAAGCCGCCATAACGCCCGACTCAGCCGATCGGACCGTGCGAGGCTAAGGCCGGCTTTCGCCGAGCGGCAACCGGCTTGGCAGGGTCAGGCTGCCAAGCCGGTGGAATCCTGTTGATCGATCCTGTCGGCCGCGCCGATCAGGAGCGGGGCTTGGGATCGCGGCCCAACAGGCGGGCGAACTCCGCCTCGATGGCGTCGACGGAAAACGGGTCGATCGCCTTCGGTTCGGGCTCGGGCTCAGGCTCCGGCGCAGGAGCGGCCAGGGCAGGCTTGGGCTCCTTGGGCCCCTCCGGTGCCGGCTCCTCCTCGGCGTCGCTCGCCTCGGCCTCATCCGCCCGCTGTTCGGTGGGCATCGCCTCGGACTCGTCCTCGCCCATCTGCGGCTCGGCGGCTTCGGGCGCAGTCTCGACCTCGGGCTCGAACTCCGGCTCGGGTTCGGGCTCGGGTTCGGGCGACGGCTCCACCGCGACAGGCTCGGGAACGATGACCGGCTCGGGCTTGGGCGGCGGCACGGGCTCGAACGGCTTCGGCGCAGTCGAGGGAGGAAAGACGGGCGAAGCGAAGATCGGCGGCTTCGGGATAATCCGCTCCGGTTTGAGGCCGAGCGCCATCTCGAGCTCCGCCTCGACATCCAGGGGCACGACCCGCGTGGCAGGCGCGGCAGGCGGCACGATCACGGGCGGAGCCGGCTCAGGCTGCGGTTCGGCCGGAGCCGGAGCCGGCTCGGGGGGCGAAACCGCGACGCCGGGATCGGCCGTGATGTTGGCGGGGGCGCTTGAGGGCCGCACCGCCGAGAACGGGCGCTTCAGCGCTTCGTCGAGCTGCCGCGCCATGTCGTCGAGCTCTCCCGCGCTGACAGTCGGCGCAGGGGCATGGTCGCGCGTGAAGCTCGGCGTCGGCACTGTCGGCGCCAGCGGCATTGGCGTTGGCGTCGCTTGCGCCCGGGACAGCGCCGCGCCACCGATGGCTGCGATGCCGCCGGCGGCCGTCGCGGCGGCAACCGCAGCCTCCGCCTGCGTCAGGGTCTGCGTCGGACGCGCCGGCGCGCGAACCGGCGGCGCCGGCGGCTCGACGCCGGACGGGGCCAGCGCAACCGGGGCCGGCGGCGCAGCGCGGCGCGGATCCTCCGCGGGTTCGGGGCGTAGCGGCTCTGGTGGCACCAGTGTGTCGAACGGCAGCGGACGCTCCGGCATGCCGACCTCGGCCTGCGCCGGGACAGTGGCGCGCGCGCCGCTGCGCACGATATTGGTCTCGACCACGACGTCGGAGGCTCCGCCGATCATGATAAGATGCTCGACATTGTCGCGCCGGATCAGAACGAGCTGGCGCTGGCGGTCGAGATCGTGGATGTCGACCACGCCGAGTCGGGGCTGCCGCGTGCGGCCCCCGCTCTGCCCCTTGATACGCAACCGGCCGTCCTTGATCTGCCGCGCGAACAGGCCGAGCAGCACAAGCAGCACGAGGATGACGCCAAAAGCGATGACCCACTTCTGAGCGGTGGGGAGATCGAAGCCAAACAAGCTCTGCAAGGTCTGCCTCATATGCGACGGCGGGCCGGACGCCGGCAGCCGATAAGTCCGCCTGACGTTGAACACGCTGGCTATAGCATAGCGCCCGCGCTTTCAGGAAACATGGTGAACGTGTGGTTAACCGGATCTTCGAAACCGGCCCGCCTTAACCGGTCGTTAACCATGCGCCCGGCAATATTTACCCAGTGGACAGCGGCGTCACGCCGGCACCGGGAGGGCGACGATCATGGCGAACACGGCCCTGGGCACAGGCGGAAACCTGATGCTGGCGCTCAAGACTCGCATGCAATGGCACCAGACGCGCCAGAAGGTGCTGGCCGAGAACGTCGCCAACGCCGACAGCCCGGGCTTCCGCCCGATGGATGTCCGGCAGCCCCCGATCGGCCCCGTCGGTCAGGCGAGCGTCGGGCTGGTCCAGACGAGCGCGGGGCATATGGACCTGGCCGGTCGTCGCGGCAGCTTCGACAGCGCGCGCGCCCAGCGATTCGAGACCACTCCGAACGGCAACGCGGTCAACCTCGAGGACGAGATGACGAAGGTCGCCCAGAACCAGTCGGACTACCAGCTCGCCGCCTCGCTCTACAGCAAGGGCCTCGGCCTGATGAAGATCGCGATCGGCAAAGGCCGCTGACGGGCTCCGACGGCTCTCTACTGGAAGGAACAGGCAGGATGGATCTGCTCAAGAGCATCGCGGTGGCGACGTCGGGCCTGCGCAGCCAGTCCGGCCGCATGCGCGTCATCGCCGAGAACATGGCCAATGCCGATTCGGGGCCCGAGCGTGCGGGCGCCGATCCCTATCGCCGCAAGGTCCCGACCTTCCAGCGCCGCTTCGACCGCGAGCTCGAGGCGCAGGTCGTCGATATGGGTCGCGTCCAGCGCGACAACAGCGCCTTCCGCACGAAATTCGAGCCGGGAAATCCCACGGCCGACGCCAGCGGCAACGTCAAGATGCCCAACGTCAACTCGCTGATCGAGACGATGGACATGCGCGAGGCCCAGCGCAGCTACGAGGCCAACCTCAACCTGATCTCGTCGACGCGCCGGATGATCCAGCGCACCATCGACATCCTGCGCGCCTGAGGACGACTGAGCCATGGCCACTTCCAGCTTCGCCGCAGGCGCCTATGCATCGATCCAGGGCATGGGCGCGGGCAACCTGCTCCGCAAGCCGCTCTCCTCGACCGGGGCCCAATCCGGCAACACCGACTTCTCGGCGCTGATCGGGAAGGCGCTCGAGGCCACGGCCGATGCCGGTCGCAAGGCGGACACGCAAGCCGCCTCGGTCGCGACCGGACGCGCCGACGTCGTCGACGTCGTCACCGCCGTCGCCGAGAGCGAGGCCGCGATCGAGACCCTGGTCGCCGTGCGCGACCGCGTCATCGCGGCCTATGAAGAAATCATGCGGATGCCGGTCTAAGCATTGCGCGAAAAAGTGGGAACCGGTTTTTCGCAGAAGCAATGCGGGAAATCTAATCTGACCGGGCTTATCAGGACGAGATCATGACTTCCGGAGCCATCCTCGACGTCGCCCGCGACGGCATCATGGTGTTTCTCAAGGCCGGCGGCCCGCTCATGATGGTCGCGCTGATCGTCGGCCTCGCCGTCTCGCTGGTGCAGGCGCTGACGCAGATCCAGGAACAGACGCTGGTCTACGTGCCGAAGATCCTGGCCGTCTTTGCGGCGCTGATGCTGTTTCTCCCGTTCATGGGAGACGCGCTCGCAGGCTATATGGGACGGGTCGCCGTCCGAATCGCCACGGGCGAATGATCCTGCCGCAGCAGACCTTCGCAATCGTCGGTGGCGCTGCCCTGCGGCGCCCAAAATGGCGGCGGAGTGCCTGCGGCACGATGCAGATCGCGATCCTGCCCGAGATCAGCGCCGTCTTCGTGCTCGTCTTCGCGCGCGTCGGGACGCTCGTCATGCTGATGCCGGGCATCGGCGAGCGCTTCATCTTCTCGCGCGCCCGGCTCTCGCTCGCCTTCTTCATCGCGCTGATGATGGTGCCGATGGCGCGCCCGCTGCTGGCCCTGCCGTCCGATACGACCGGCATCGTCGGGCTTCTCATCAGCGAAATCCTGATCGGGCTGGTCATCGGCGTCTGCGCCCGCTTCGTCATGGCCGCCCTGCAGACAGCCGGCACGCTGGTGGCGCAGACCATGGGCCTCGGCTTCGCCATGACGGTCGATCCGACCGGCGGCACCCAGAACCCCTCGATCGGCAACCTGCTGACCATGCTCGGCATCACCCTCGTGCTGACCAGCGACCTGCACCATGTCGCCATCGTCGCGATCCATGAAAGCTACCGCGTGCTGCCGCCCGGCGGCATTCCCGGCATGAGCGACGTCATCGCGCTGGCGATCCGCGCCGCCTCGCAGGGCTTCGCCCTGGCCGTTCAGATCTCGGCGCCCTTCATCGTCTTCGGCCTGCTCTTCAATCTCGGCCTCGGCGTGCTCGCCCGCATGATGCCGCAGCTCCAGGTGTTCTTCCTCGCGGTGCCGGCATCCATCCTCGGCGGCATGCTCGTGCTGCTGGCCGTCGTCGGCGTGATGATGAGCGTCTTCCTCAACGATCTCGGCGGCTTCCTGCGCCAGTTCACGGGGAACTGACCGGTCATGTCAGAGGATGCCGACAACGAGGACAGAACAGAGGACCCGACACAGCGAAAGCTGGATCAGGCGACCGAGAAAGGCGACATTCCCAGATCGCAGGAGATCGGCACTTTCTTCGTGCTCTGCGGCTTCACCATGGCGCTCCTGGTCGGCGCCGGCTGGTCGGCCCGCGATGCCGCGCTGTCGCTGCGCGCCTTCCTGATGAACGCGCATCAGGTGCCTTCCGATGGCTCGGCCTTCGCCAATGTCGCGCAGCAGGGCGTCATGACAGGCTTTGCGGCGCTCGGCCTGCCCTTCGCCTTCATCCTCTGCGCCGCGCTCGCCGGCGCGATGATCCAGCACAAGCCGCTCTGGACCTTCGACCCGCTGATGCCGAAGTTCAGCCGCATCTCGCCGATGGCGGGCGCCAAGCGGATGTTCGGGAAGGAGGCCTGGGTCAATTTCGCCAAGGGCCTCGCCAAGACCGGCCTTGTCGGCGCGGTGCTCTGGATGACCCTCTGGGCCGAGCACGACCGGCTCGAAGGCTTCGCCCAGATGAACATCGCAGCGGTGCTGCCGGCGACGCTCGTTCTCGCGATCAAGCTGATGGCCAGCGCGCTCGCCCTCTTCGCCGTCATCGCGCTCGGCGATTTCGGCTGGCAGCGCTTCTCCTGGTACCAGCGCCAGAAGATGACCAAGCAGGAGCTCAAGGACGAATACAAGAACTCGGAAGGCAATCCCGAGATCAAGGCCAAGCTGCGCCAGATCCGGTCCGAGCGCGCGCGCAGGCGCATGATGGCCGCCGTGCCGAAGGCGACCGTGATCATCACCAACCCGACCCACTACGCGGTCGCGCTGCAATACGAACCCGGCATGGCCGCCCCGCTCTGCCTCGCCAAGGGCGTCGATGCGGTCGCCCTGAAGATCCGCGAGGTCGCCGGCGAGCACAGCGTCCCGATCGTCGAAAACGTGCCCCTGGCGCGCGCGCTCTACGCGACAGTGGACATCGACGAAGAAATTCCTGTCGAACACTACCAAGCAGTGGCCGAAGTGATCGGATACGTCTTGCGCCTGAAGGGCCGCCGCGCCTAACTCGCTTCCGCATGATGCCGAAAAGTGGGAACCCGTTTTCGGACCACATCATGCATCAGACCATGCGCGCGAGCCCACCATCGCGGTGGCTCGGCGGCAACGGGACGGACCACACCGCAATGGGCGGCACCACGACTGCGATCGATCGCTCCGACAAGCCCGGCCATATCGGCGTCATCCTGCTCGTGGCGGGGCTGCTCGTCGGCGCCGCGGTCGCGCTCGGCTTCATCGCCAACGAATGGGCCCAGCCGCTGATCCTCGGGCTGCTGGCGCTGCTCTCCGTGATCGGCGTCTTCGGCCTCTTCGCCTTCGCCGTCGGCCTGATCCAGTTCTCCGGGCGCGCCGCCCGCAACGACCTGACCAAGACGATCGTCGACAGCGCCGACGAGGGCGTCGTCGTGACGGAGGGCGAGAGCGGCATCGTCTACGCCAACGAGGCCTATCTCGCTCTGGCGGGAGCCCGCGGCGCCAGCGACCTGCGCCCGGTCGGCAGTCTGTTCACCGGCCGTGCGGAGGTCTCCGAGGCGATCTACCGGCTCGCCACCGCCGCGCGCGAGAACCGCAGGCTGGCCGAGGAGATCCGGCTCGAACCGGCGCTCAACGGCCGCGGCCCCGTCGGCTGGTACCGGATCAAGGTCTCGCCGGTGCGCCGCGACGGCAGGCCGGCCACGCTCTGGGCAGTGTCGGACGTGACGCCGGAGCGCGAGCGCCAGGAGAACGCCTTCCAGGAACTCCAGCACGCGATAGACTATCTCGACCACGCCCCGGCCGGCTTCGTCTCGATCGACGCCGACGGCGAGGTCTCCTATCTCAACGCCACGCTCTCGGGCTGGCTCGATTTCGACCTCGCCCGCTTCGGCTCCGGCGGCCTGCATCTCGACGACATCGCGACGCCGGGCGCGGCCGCCCTCGTCCAAGCCATCCGCGGCCAGCCCGGCGATGTCCGCATCGAGGTGCTCGACGTCGACCTGAAACGCCGCAACGGCGCCCAGCTTCCCGTGCGCCTGCATCATCAGGTCGCCTTCGGCAGTGACGGCCGCGCCGGGCCCTCGCGCACGCTGGTGCTGAACCGGGCGCCGGGCGAAGCCGGCTCCGACGGCGGCAGCGAGGCCGAGATCCGCTTCGCGCGCTTCTTCCATTCGACGCCGATGGCGATCGCCACCGTCGACCGCACCGGCACCATCCTGCGCTCCAATGCCGCCTTCGCGCGCCTGACCCAGGCCGGCCCGCAGCCCGGTCCGCAGCCAGGCACGATCCATGACCTCGTCGCAGCGGGCGGCGGGCTCGACCGTGCCTTGGCGGATGCGATGGACGGCCGCGCCGACATCGCCCCGCTCGACCTGACGCTGGCCGCCGACGACGCCCGCTCGGCCAGGCTCTATCTTTCGCCGGTCGCCGCGACCGAGGATGGCGACGGCGAGCGCGCCATCATCTACGCGCTGGAGACCACGGCCGAGCGCAAGCTCAAGGACAATATCGACCAGGCCCAGAAGATGCAGGCCGTCGGCCAGCTCGCGGGCGGCATCGCGCACGACTTCAACAACGTGCTGCAGGTCATCATCAACGCCTCGGAGTTCCTGCTCGCCAGCCACCGGCCGACGGATCCCTCCTTCCCCGACATCATGCAGATCAAGCAGAACGCCTACCGCGCCGCGGCG
>DATDBB010000503.1:0-23260 GCA_036525085.1 Allobosea sp. | reverse complement strand
GGCCGGTTCAGATACTGCCACTCGGCCTTCAGCACCGCGATCGCGTCCTTCTCGCGCTGGGCCTTCATCCTGATCTTCTGGAGCTGCTCGGCCTCGAGCGTGGTCTCGTATTTGATCGTGTAGGCATAGAGCGCCGAGGAGACGAGCGCGCCGATGGCGACGACATGGAGCAGCTTGATCACGCTCAGGTCCTCCGGCGAGGCTGGGCTGCGGGAAGGCCCGCGAGCGCGACGAGATCGGGCTCGGCCCGCCGCGCCGGCGCGGCATTGCGCTCCGCGGCCCTGAGCTTCGCCGGGCGCGAGCGCGAATTGCTGCGTATCTCCGCCTCCGAAGCCGTCACCGGGCCGCGATTGACGAGGCTGAAGGTCGGCTGCGCCATGGCGACAACGGGCGCATGGCGCGAACCGGCCGGTGCGCGCCCGGAGCGCTCGGCGAGGAACTGCTTGACGATGCGGTCCTCCAGCGAATGGAAGGTCACGACGACGAGCCGCCCGCCCGGAGCGAGCACGGCCTCGGCCGCATGCAGCGCCGAGACCAATTCGCCGAGTTCGTCATTGACCGCGATGCGCAGCGCCTGGAACACGCGCGTCGCCGGATGCGGACCGCCGGGCTCGGCCCAGACGATGCCTGCGACCAGATCGGCCAGTTGCTTGGTCGTGGTCAGCGGCGCCTTGCGCCTGGCCTCGACCACGGCGCGTGCCACGGCGCGCGACCGACGCTCTTCGCCGTAATGATAGAAGATGTCGGCGAGCAGCCCCTCCTCCGCC
This sequence comes from Allobosea sp., assembly GCA_036525085.1. GTDB lineage: Bacteria > Pseudomonadota > Alphaproteobacteria > Rhizobiales > Beijerinckiaceae > Allobosea. The sequence goes on along the minus strand of DATDBB010000503.1, from coordinate 22,493 downwards.
TCGTTGACGAGGTCGGCGGCGCTCTGGCCGTCGCCTCCCATGCGCATGTCGAGCGGCCCGTCGAAGCGGAAGGAGAAGCCGCGCTCGGCCTGGTCGATCTGCATCGAGGACACGCCGATATCGAGCACGACGCCGTCGAGCGGAACCATCCGGAAGCGCTCGGCCTCCTCCGCGAGCTGGCCGAAGCGCGCCTGGGACAATGTCAGGCGGCCGGCCATCGTCGCGACCAGATCGGCCCCACCCGCGATCGCCGTCGGGTCGCGGTCGAGCGCGAGCAGCGTCGCGCCCGGCGCGGCATCGAGAATGGCGCGTGTGTAGCCACCGGCGCCGAAGGTGGCGTCGAGATAGCGTCCGCCCGGCTTGGGCGCGAGCGCGGTGAGCACCTCTACCAGCAGCACGGGCACATGCGCCGCAGCCTCGTCAGCACTACCGGCGTCATCGTGGCGATCGTCACGCCGCGTCATGCGCCCGAGGCTCCACCCGGCGCGAGAAGCTGCGATCCGAGCACCCGCTTCACGTCGCGCAGCCTCGCCCGCGCCGCATCGAGATGCGCCTGGAACCGCAGCGGCTCCCAGATCTGGAATTTGTGGCCATGCCCGACGAAGGTGACGGCATCGGTGATCCCCGTATGCGCCTTCAAGGCCTCGCTCAGCATGATGCGCCCCTCGGGATCGACCTTCAACACCTCGGAGGTGCCGTTCAGCGCCGTCGAAAGCGACTCCCACTCCTCCGAGAAGGGCGAGAAGCGCGCCAGGATGTCGTCGATGGTCTTGCGGAGCGCATGGCCGCCGGCATCGAAGGCGGCGAGATCGAGCGCGGGATGGACATAAAGACCCTCGTAGCCGTCCTTGGCCAACACGGCCCGGAAGCTCGACGGGATCGAGACGCGCCCCTTGGCGTCCAGCCGGTTGGTGAAATTCGAGACGAAGCGGTCCGTCAACGCCGCCTCCCGGCCTGCACTCTCCCAACCGACCCCGCCACTTCAATGGCAAGGCATCAGCCCCCCATCGAAACCGGCAAGGCGAGGGCGTCGACCGAAATCCGCGCGGCACACGGACCTTGATCTGATTGTCGCCTGCCGGTTTCGACGGGATGATTTGGGATAGCATGGGTGATTATGGGCGTCAATGGAATCGGGCACGCGGAGACATGCCTGCGGGAGCGTGGGATCATCACAGCCCGTTAAGGTTAAGCATCCGTAACCAACAGCAATTTCGGGCCGCAGGACGCAAATGATCGTCCTGCGGAGACCAGCTCCGAGGCCTTTCGGCGCGAATATTTTTTAAGGCATCAGCCTTGGTCGGCCGCCCTCAACAGAGCGGCCCGCAACGCCGCCAGATCTGCCAGCAACCGACCGCCCGGCTGAACGGCTTCGCCGATCGCCCGCCCCATCGTCTCGGGCACGCAGACGCCCTTCTCGCGCAGCGCTTCGCCGGCCTCGGTCAGATGCAGCAGGACCTGCCGCTCATCCTCGCGGCTGCGCTCGCGACGGATAAGCCCCGACGCTTCCAGGCGCTTGAGCAGCGGCGTCAGCGTGCCGGAATCGAGCGAGAGCCGCTCGCCGACAGCCTTCACGCCCAGCCCGTCACAATCCCACAGCACGAGCATGACCAGATATTGCGGGTAGGTCAGGCCGAGATCGGCGAGGATCGAACGGTACAGCCGCGTGAAGGCATGGCCGGTCTGATAGACCGCGAAACAGAGCTGATCTTCGAGCCGCGGCGAGCGCCGCTCGGGAGCTTTCGTCGCTGCAACCGGCATCTCGGGAACCTTCTTGGCCGCCATCGCTTCTCTACCCATTCATCTCTGGCTGCTGCCGGAGGCCTTTTGCCGCCCTGTCGAACCGAAGATCAGAACCAGGCCGACGGCGCAATCAACTCCGCGTGATCGGATCGCATTGCATCGTTGACAATTAAATTGTGCACGATCTAAAAGATCCACGCAAGCTCACTGATCGACGAGCGGCGGACCCTGCGGCGAGGCAAGCCTCCCACCGCATCACCGACGCCCGGGATCGCCAACACCGAGGAGTTTTCCCATGAAGGTTCTCTACACCGCCCACGGCTCAGCGACCGGCGGCCGCGAAGGCAAGGCCGCGACGGACACCGGCAACATCTCGGTCGTCCTGAACACCCCGAAGGAACTCGGCGGCGGCGGCGGCGACGGCACCAATCCCGAGCAGCTTTTCTCGATGGGCTATTCGGCCTGCTTCCTCGGCGCGCTGAAGTTCGTCGCCGGCAAGGAAAAGGTGAAGATCCCGGATGACGCGAAGGTCTCTGCCGATGTCGGGATCGGCGCCCGCGACGATGGCGGCGGCTTCGGCCTGGAGGTGACGCTCACCATCTCGGTGCCGGGCGTAGACAAGGCCGTCGTCGAGGACCTCGTCCAGAAGGCCCACATCGTCTGCCCGTATTCGAACGCGACGCGGGGCAACATCCCGGTCGAACTGAAGGTCGCGTGATCGCCTGCTGATCCGAAGACACGGCGTCATCCCGGACAAGCGGCAAAGCCGCGCCGATCCGGGATCCATTCCTGAACGGTTCAGGCATGGATCCCGGGTCTCCCTGCGGTCGCCCGGGATGACCTTACTGTTTTGCGAAAAGATAAAGGTGCCAGCCGGCCTGTAAGCCGGACATCGGTCCGTGAGCACCGGAAGCGCAGAACTTCGCGTCAGGCGTCCGCCGGAGTAGAATTGACGACGGTAGAGGTGCCAGTCGGCCTGTAAGCCGGGTTCTGGATGGCTGCAGGATTTCTCCTGCAACGTGACGGCCATTCCTCTGGGACGCGCATTGCTGCGCGCCTCGAGCAACCAACCCGGACGACAAGGCCCAGAAACAGGCCCCTCCCCGCTCGCGCGGAAAGCATCGTCCCTATTCGGTTTTGCTCCCGGTGGGGCTTGCCATGCCGTCCCCGTTGCCGGGTCCGCGGTGCGCTCTTACCGCACCTTTTCACCCTTACCTCGCAAGGAAAACCGAAGTTCTCCGGCACGAGGCGGTTCGATCTCTGTGGCGCTTTCCCTGGGGTCGCCCCCGCCGGACGTTATCCGGCACCGTGTTTCCGTGGAGCCCGGACTTTCCTCCCCCGAAAGAATCTGAACTCTTGCGGGAGCGGCCGTCCGGCCGACTGGCGGCGGGGCTAGTGCGCGTTCCCGGACGCCGCGTCAAGCCGACGAGGCGCGAAAGCCGGGGCACGAAAGCGAGAATGGCTCTCAGTTGCGGGCGGTGATCGTGCGCACCTTGGCGCAATAGGTGCGATTGGCGCCGCTCATGCGCTCGGCCATGTGGCCGCTCTGATACTTCATGATGGTGCGGCAGGTGTCGCCGCCCGCGGCGCGATAGGCCAGCGCCAGATATTTCATGGCGTAGCGCGCATTCGTCTCGGCATCGAGCAAGCCGCCGGCCCCGCCGGAATAGCCCATGCCGCGCGCCGTCTGATGGCGGATCTGCATCAGGCCGTAGTTCCCGGCATGGGAAGCGCGGGGATTGTAGCGGCTCTCGATCCGCACGACCGCATCGGCGAGTGAGAACGGCACGCCATTGGCGGCGGCATGGCGCGCGACCAGCGCCTTGAGCCCCTCCGATCCTGCAGGCGCCGCGAGCGCAGCAGCATGCCCAGCCTTCGCCTTGCCACCGGCAGCGGATTCGGACGCCGCAGGCGCGATCCCGGCCTTGTCCCCACCGGCTTCGCCGGCCTGTTGCGCGCGCCGGATTTCCGCTTCCCTGACGATGAACGCACGGGCGTCCGTCTCATCATTCACCATGGCCTGGGCCGGCTGCAGGGTTGCGAGGCAAATCGCGAGGGCGGCGCCAGCGCCACTGGAGATATATCGCATGATCGACTGAACCTTCCGTCTGAAACATGGCTGGAAGCGACAGTCGTTTGATCAGTAAATGTGACGAGAATCTGTCCCGTGATTCGCGAATTCGCTCAGACGTGATTACATCGTCACGCATATACGAAAACTTTCTTGCAAGTATTACTCTTGTAATTCGCGAATCAGCGCGGGGCGACGCAGTCGCGTTCTGCGGTATTGACGCCGGCTTACGACTTTCGCCGCATTCTCGACGTATTTGCCTCTGCAATGAGAAAAGCGGACAGCGGCGACCGCGCCGGGCTGTCCCGCCCTTCCCCATCCCGCTATCATTCATGGCTTGCCCACAAGGCCGGGAGACGCCTTCACGATGGTTTCGTCATTCTGGGGGGCGTTGGGTGGCGGCGGCCTCGGCCTGGCACTCGGCGGCCCGCTCGGAGCGCTGGTCGGTGCGCTCGCCGGCCACATGCTCGTCGACCGCGAGGGCGCGCCGTTCGGCCCCGCCCCGCGCGAGTTGATCTTCACCACCGGACTCGTGGCGCTCTCTGCCAAGATGGCGCGCTCGGACGGTGTCGTCACGCGCGACGAGGTCGCCGCCTTCGAGCGCATCGTCACCGTGCCGCCTGACCAGCACAAGCGCATCGAGATGCTGTTCGACCTCGCCAAGCAGACGAGCGCTGGCTTCGAGGCCTATGCCGGTCAGATCGCCGAGAGCTTCCGCGACGAGCCGGCCCTGCTCGAGGACGTGCTCGACGGGCTCTTCCTGATCGCCGCCGCCGATGGTGCGATCCACCAGGACGAGCACGCCTATCTGCGCGACGTGGCGGCGATCTTCGGCATCGGCGAGGCCGATTTCGCCCGCATCGAGGCTCGCCACGCCCGCCGCGCCGACGATCCCTATCTGGTTCTCGGCGCAACCCGCGAAATGAGCGACGCCGACCTCAAGCGGCATTATCGCCAGTTGGTGGCGCAGAACCATCCCGACCGCGAGATCGCGCGCGGGCTGCCCGAGGAAGCCGTCGCCATCGCCACGCGCCGCCTCGCCGCTATCAATGCCGCCTGGGACCGGATCGAGCGCGAGCGCGGGCTGCGCACCCGCCTGGCCGGCCAGCCCGCATGAAGCCTGTCCGCATGAAGCCTTGCCGGAAGTGCCTGCGCGCATGAGCCTGACGATGGCGCCCGACAGCCGCTTCGCGGCGAAGATCTTCCCCTCCCCCAACCACGGCGAGCGCAAGGGCGGCGTGGCGCAAACCAGCGCTCCCGGTCGGCGGCCGGACATGCTGATCCTGCACTACACCGGCATGCCGGATGCCGGCGAAGCGCTGCAATGGCTCTGCAACCCGGTATCGCAGGTCTCCTCGCATTATTTCGTCTTCGAGAACGGCCACACGCTCCAGCTCGTACCGGAAGGCCGCCGCGCCTGGCATGCCGGCGCCTCGCACTGGGCCGGCGAGAGCGACATCAACTCCTGCTCGATCGGCATTGAGATCGCCAATCCCGGCCATCCCGGCGGCCTGCCCGATTTCCCGCCCGAGCAGATCGCGGCGACGCTGAACCTCTGCCGCGACATCTGCGAACGCTGGTCGATCCCGCCCGAGCGCGTCCTCGCCCATTCCGACATCGCGCCGGGCCGCAAGATCGACCCCGGCGAGAAATTCCCCTGGCGCCATTTTGCCGAAGGCGGCGTCGGCCTCTGGAGCGAGCCGGCCCCGATCCGCGGCGGCCGCTTCTTCGCGCGCGGCGACAGCGGGCAGCCGGTCGAGGCGCTGCAGGCGATGTTCGCGATGCTCGGCTACGGCGTCGCGGTCGACGGCATCTATGACGAGCGACTGGAGGCGGTGGTCGCCGCCTTCCAGCGCCACTGGCGCCAGGACAAGGTCGACGGCGTCGCCGACGCCTCGACGATCACGACGCTGCGCGACCTGCTGGCGGCGACGCAAGGCGCACGAACCGCCTGACCCCGGCTGACCGCGCCTGCCGATGGCAGGCAGGCATCACGCCGTCCCATCATCGCGGAAGCGCGAATGCGACGACATAGTCGCCCTTCGCCGGCGCCGACGAATGCCCGCCGGCGCTGATGACCAGGAACTGTCGGCCGCCGCGCGACATATAGGTCATCGGCGTCGTCTCGGCCCCGACCGGCAAGCGCCCCTTCCAGAGCTCGCGACCCGTCCGGACATCGAGCGCCCGGATGTAGGAGTCCTGTGACGCTGCGATGAAGACCAGACCGGACGAGGTCGTGACGGGGCCGCCCCGGGTCGGCATGCCGATCGGAATGGGCAAGCGTGTCGCGATACCCCACGGGCCGGTCTCCTCGGCAGTGCCCAACGGCATCGACCAGACGATTCTCCGCGTCGCCAGATCGATCGCGTTGATCGTGCCGAAAGGCGGCTCCTGGCAGGGGATGCCCAGCGGCGACAGGAAACGGCCCTGCTGAAATCCCCACGGCGTGCCGCGTTGCGGCTCACCGGCGCCATGCCCGCCGCGGACGCTGGCGAGCGCGTCATACTCGGCACGGGGCACCAGCCGCGTCACGATGGCGACGCGGCTGTCGTTGACGATCAGATAGCCCAGGTTCTCCGCAACGGCGCTGGATCCCCAATTGGTGCCGCCCAGCCACCCCGGATACTGAATGGTCCACCGCTCGCTCGGCGGCGTGAACTCGCCCTCGTAGCGTGCCTTGCGGAAACGGATGCGGCAGGCCAGTTGGTCCAGCGGGGTGAGCCCCCACATCCGCTGCTCGCTGAGCGGCTCCGTGCCGAGCGCCGGCATTCCGACCGAGTAGGGCTGCGTCGCGGCGAGACGCTCGCCCGCGACGCCTCCCTGCGGCGCCGGCCGGTCCACGACGTCGGCGATGGGGCGGCCGTTGCGCCGGTCCAGCATGAAGATCTGCCCGCGCTTGGTCGTCTGGATCAGTGCTGGAATGGTGCCGCCCTTGCCGTCCGGAACGTCGTAGAGCGCGGGCTGCGACGGGACGTCGTAATCCCACAGATCATGGCGAACCGTCTGGAACCGCCAGCGCTCGCGGCCGGTGGCGATGTCCAGCGCCACGACCGACGAAGAGTAGCGCTCATCGGCTTCCGTCCGGTGTCCACCCCAGAAGTCCGGCGTGGCGTTGCCGGTGGGCAGGTAGACGAGACCCAGGGCCTCGTCGAAGGCCGGCGTGGACCAGACGTTCGGCGTGCCGGGCGTGTAGCTCGCCCCCTCGGGCGGCAGCGCGGTGATCGCCGGATTGCCGAGATCCCAGGCCCAGGCCAGCGTCCCCGTGCGAACATCGAAGGCGCGCACGACCCCCGACGGCTCACCCAGTTCCTGATTGTCCCAGACGAGGCCGCCGACGATCACGAGGCTGCGCGTGACGGTTGGCGCGGCGGTGGGAAAATAGAATTCGGGCCGGGTCTTCCCCATGCCGATCCGCAGGCTGACGATGCCGTTATCCCCGAAGTCGGCGCAGGCCAGCCCGGTCAGCGCATCCAGCGCAATGAGGCGGGCATCGATCGTGGTCGCGATGACCCGGCGCGTGCAGGCCGGCACCGTCTGGGTCCCGGCCGGCTCGGTCGAGGTTGCGACCGGCTCCTCATGGTAGCCGACGCCCCGGCAGCGGGGGAAAACGCTTTCGCCGGTCTTCGGATCGAAGACCCACATCTGCCTGCCGGTTTCCGCGTCGAGCGCGAACAGGCGGCTCGATTGCGTGCAGCCGTAAAGGAGGCCGTTCACATAAAGGGGCGTGACGACGTGCCCCTGGTTGTCGGCCTTCGGAATCTCTCCCGTCCGGTAGGTCCAGGCGACCTTCAGCCCGGCCACGTTGGCGGGCGTGATCTGGTCCAGCGGCGCATGCCGTGTGCCGGAGGGCGTGCGGCCCCAATAGCGCCACTCGCCGCCTTCGACCGTTCCCGTGGACTGGCCGGGGATCGGCACGGGCGCCCCGTCGGCGGTCTGTATCGGCTGCGGCTGCAACGACAGATAGAGCGTGGCCAGGAGCGCAAAGGCCAGGATGCCGGCCAAGCCATATGCGAGCCGCCAAGGCGCAGGGCGCGTTCCGCTGCGAAAGCCCGGCGCCAGCAGCAGGACCGGCAATGCGAGGCCCGCGAGCATGACCAGCCGCGAGAACAGCGGCCAGAAGTTCAGCCCCGCATCCCACAGCGACCAGCCAATGGTCGCTGCAAGGACGAACATATACGTGATCGCCCCTGCAGGGCGCCGTCGCGCGACGAGATAACCGGCGACGACGAGGCCGAGCCCCGCCGGCGCGAAGTACCAGGAGCCGCCGAGCGCGAGCAGATAGATCCCGCCTGCGAGCATCGCGAGGCCCACTGCAACGATGACCGAGCCGACGGCAATGAATGCGAGCCATCTCAGCGCGCCTGCGAATGTCTTTGGAATGGACACGCCCTCCCCCCGGATGGCGCCGCATGCAGAGGGCATGGGCTGGATCGTCGTGCCGACGCGACGCCGAAGGGCGCCGTCCGTCCGCGCAACCAGACACGACTATCTCCGGATTTGTCACAGGCCGATAGGGGCAGCTCATCAATGACGTGGGGCCTGCGTCCGAGAGTTGGCGAAGCGACAGGCGAGGCATCTGCTCCTCGCCCGGCAGGCACAGATCGCTCATCGCAGCCGTGGGCCTGGATCGGACGCCGAACGGGCAACCTCTCCGCAACATTGCAGTAAGTTAACTCGCTGCCGAGACCGTTTTCTGGCATGCTGCGAAGGCTGGACGCAGGCTGGTTCGCCTGTGCGACGATGGGGACGGCCTTTGCGTAAGTGGTTGATCGGATCTGGACTGGCGGCCCTCGTCGTGGCGGCCGGCTACTGGACATTGCGCCCCGCCGGCGGCCCGGCCAATGATGCGACCTATCGCACCACCTCGATCGATCGCGGCCAGATCACGGCGGCCGTCCGCGCCACCGGCACGCTGACCCCCATGACGACCGTCCTCGTCGGCTCCCAGCTCTCCGGGCAGATCGTCGAGATTCTCGCCGACTACAATTCGCAGGTGAAGGCGGGGCAGGTCGTCGCCCGCCTGAACAGCGACCAGATCAAGACGCGGCGCGACGCCGCCCAGGCGGATGTCGCGCAGGCCAAGGCCGACCTCCTCGTCAAGCGCGCCCAGCTCGACCGCGCCCGCTCGGCCAGGGTGAAGGCCGATTCGACCGTCAAGGACCTCGAGGCGCAGCGCGACCGCACGGCGGCCCAGCTCGCCGATGCCCGCCGCACCTTCGAACGCCAGAACGAACTGTTCAATCGCAACACCGGCGCGCAGCAGGCGCTCGACACCGCCCGCACCCAGGTCGAGGTCCAGGTCGCGACGCTCGCCTCCAACGAGGCGCAGATCGCCTCGGCGAAGGCCGAACTCAACGGGCTCGACGCCGACATCCTCCTCGCCGAGGGGCAGATGCAGTCCGGCCAGGCGCTGATCGGCAGCCGCGAGGCCAAGCTCAAGGACATCCTGATCGACCTCGAACGCACCGACATCCGCTCGCCCGTCGATGGCGTCGTGGTTCAGCGTCAGGTCGACCTCGGCCAGACGGTCGCCGCCTCACTCTCGACGCCGACCCTGTTCCAGATCGCGCAGGACCTGCGCGTCATCGACATCTACGCCAATATCGACGAGGCCGATGTCGGCAGGCTGAAGTCCGGCCAACCCACGACCTTCTCCGTCAACGCCTATCCCAACCGGACCTTCGAGGGCCGTGTCGAGATGGTGCGCTTGGGCGCGCAGACGATCCAGAACGTCGTCACCTATACCGGCGTCATCCGCGTCGACAACGCCGATATGGCGCTGCTGCCGGGCATGACCGCCAATCTCCAGGTCGTGACCGAGGATCGCCGCGACGTGCTGCGCGTCGCCAATGCCGCGCTACGCTTCCGCCCCGCCGGCACGGCCGCCACGAGCGCCCCGGCGGCGCTTCCCCGCGCCACGCCGGCTCAGGGTGGCGGACAGGGCCGTGGCGGCGCACAGGGCGCGGCCTTCCGCGAGCGCATCGAGACTGAACTGCAGCCGACGCCGGAGCAGAAGCAGGCGATCGCCGCCGTCATGCAGGAGGGCCGCTCCGGCTTTCGCGAGGCCATGGCCGGCCTCTCCGACGAGGAGCGCCGCGCCGCCTTCCGCAAGGCCCGCACCGAGATGGTCACCAAGGTCGCCGCCGTCCTCGATCCCGAGCGCAAGGCGAAGTTCGAGGCGATGATGCAGGAGGGCCGCGCTGCGCGCCAGGGCACCCCGGGCCGCGTCTATGTGCTCGGCGACGACGGCCAGCCCAAGGCGGTGCCGGTGATGCTCGGACCCACGGACGGCGCCTATACCGAGCTCGTCTCCGGCGACCTGAAGGATGGCCAGGCGGTCATCATCGGCGGCGGCCCCCGCGCCACCACGGCGCCGGCACCCGCAGGAGGCCCGCCGGTCCGCGGCCCGCGGCTGTTCTGATGGCGATGGCCTGCGTGCCGGCCGTCCCTCGTCATTCCGGGGCGTCGCGCAGCGGCGAACCCGGAACCCACGACTGGGCGAAGCCGATTTCCGGCCCGGTCGATCACGCGCACCCGGTCATGGGTTCCGGGTTCGGCCCATCGGGCCGCCCCGGAATGACGGATGGAGGCCAGCCATGCCCCTGATCGAAGCCCGAGAGCTTTCGCGCGTCTACGACCTCGATTCCGGCCGCGTCACCGCGCTCGACCATGTCTCGCTCGAGATCGAGACCGGCGAACTCGTCGCCGTGATGGGTCCTTCCGGCTCGGGCAAGTCGACCTTCATGAACCTGATCGGCTGCCTCGACCGGCCGACCGGCGGGCACTACCGGCTCGACGGCGTCGCGGTCGAGACGCTCGGCAGCGACGGCCTCGCGGAGTTGCGCAACCGCAAGCTCGGCTTCGTCTTCCAGCAGTTCAACCTGCTGCCGCGCGTCGATGCCTGCGCCAATGTCGAGCTGCCGATGGTCTATGCCGGCGCCGACCGCAAGGTCCGGCGCGAACGCGCGCTCGCCGCACTGGGGCGCGTCGGCCTCGCCGAGCGCGCCCATCACCGCCCGATGCAGCTTTCGGGCGGCCAGCAGCAGCGCGTCGCCATCGCGCGTGCGCTCGTCAACGAACCCCGCCTGCTGCTCGCCGACGAGCCGACGGGCGCGCTCGACAGCCGCACCGCGCTCGAGATCCTCGCCTTGTTCCAGGACCTCAATCGCGAGGGCGTCACGGTCGTGCTCGTCACCCATGACGCCGAGGTCGCGCGCCATGCCCGCCGCGTCATCCGCTTCCGCGACGGCAAGCTCTTGAGCGACCAGCGCCAGCAGCCGGCCGATGCCCGCGCGGCGCTTGCCGCCATAGATGCGCACGCGCACCAGCCGGAGGCCGCCGCATGAGCATCTTCGAGGCGATCCGCTCCGCCCTCTCGGCCATCGGCGCGAATGCGCTGCGTTCGGCGCTGACCATGCTCGGCATCATCATCGGCGTCGCCGCCGTCATCGCCATGGTCGCGATCGGCTCCGGGGCACGCGAGCGGGTGACTTCACAGATCAAGTCGCTCGGCGCGAACCTCGCGATCATCCAGTCCGGCAACGTCACGCAAGGCGGAGCCCGGCTCGGCGCCGGCGCCTCCTCGACGCTGACCGACGAGGACGCGACCGCAATCGCCAGGGAGATCGATGACGTGGTGGCCGCCGCCCCGGTCATCGTCACCCGCGCGCAGGCCATCTATGCCGGCACCAACTGGTCCACGCAGATCACCGCGACCGATCTCGACTTCTTCGCGGCGCGTGAGTGGGACGTCGCCGAGGGACGCCTGTTCGAGCCCGAGGAACTGCGCCGGGGCGAGATCGTCGCCATCATCGGCCAGACGGTCGCCCGCAATCTGTTCGGCGAGCAGAACCCGATCGACCAGCAGTTCCGCATCCGCAACGTCCCCTTCAAGGTCATCGGCGTGATGGCCGGGAAGGGCCAGTCGGCGCTCGGGCAGGACCAGGATGACGTCATCTTCGTGCCGCTCGACACCGGCCGCCGGCGGATCGTCGGCCGCAACTACGCCCGCGACCGCTCGGTCCAGACGATCATGGTCAAGTTCGCCAGCGAGGATGCGATCGCGCCGGGCATCGAGCAGACCAGTGCCCTCCTGCGCCAGCGCCATCGCCTGATGGCTGACCAGGACGACGACTTCATCGTTCGCAACCTGACCGAGATCGCCAACACCGCGACCCAGGCCGCAACCACCCTGTCCTGGCTGCTCGCGGCCGTTGCAGGTGTCTCGCTGCTGGTCGGCGGCATCGGCATCATGAACATCATGCTGGTTTCCGTGACCGAGCGCACCCGCGAGATCGGGCTGAGACTCGCGGTCGGCGCCAGGCAGCGCGACGTGCTGGCGCAGTTCCTGATCGAGGCGACGACGCTCGCCACCATCGGCGGCGCGGTCGGGATCGCGCTCGGCATTGGCTCGGCGCTCACGATTGCACGAATAGCAGGCTGGCCGTCCGTCGTTTCGATCGAGACGATTCTGATCGCCGTCGGCGTTTCCGGGATGATCGGCATCTTTTTTGGCTTCTATCCCGCCAGGCAGGCCGCCAGGCTCGATCCGATCGAGGCGCTACGGCGGGAGTGAATAGGCGCTTGCGGAGCCTCCTGTTGGAACGGCTTGGCAAGAATCGCTTAACCAATGACGCCTAGCTTTTAAGCACATGCCTAGACCCGCCCCTCCGGGGAACCTGTCTTGAAGCACGCAAGCCCTCCCCCGCTCGCCGCCGGCAGCCTCTACGAGCAGGCGATGCTCGGTCCGGGCGGAGCCTGGTCGTGCGATCTCGCCACCGAGGTGCTGACCTGGACTGACGGGGTCTACGATCTGTTCGGAATGGCGCGCGGTTCGAAGCTCCGCCGTTCGGACACCCTCGACGTCTACCAGAGCCAGAGCCGCAGCGAGATGGAGCAGCGCCGCGCCGTCGCCATCCGCACGGGGACGGGGTTTTCTCTCGACTGCCAGCTTCGGACCGCCGGGCAGAGTCGCTGGATGCGTCTGCGCGTCGGCGTGAACTACGACAATGGACGTCCCGTCCGCATCTTCGGCTCGAAGCAGGACATCACCGCCGAGAAGAGGATGTGGGACGGCCTTGTCACCCTCGCCGGCAACGACCCCCTGACCGGGCTGGCGAACCGCCGCGCCTTCGAGGAAGCCGCCCGCGAGCTCAGCCGCCATGCCGAGGGCTCCCATGGCTTCGCCCTGGCCGTGATCTGCATCGATGATTTCGCGTCGCTCCGCGAGCAGCACGACCACGCCGGCGCGAATGAATGCCTGCGCTGCCTGGGCGCGCGATTGGCTCGGCTTTTCCCCGACGCGGTCCAGGTCTCGCGCATCGGCGGCGGCGAATTCGCGCTGCTGCTGCGGGTGCCCGGCGGGCATGCCGGCCTGGCCGCGACACTGGAAGGAGCCCAGCGGCTGCTCGCCCGGCCGGTGCCTCGCGACACTCTGGCAATCGAGATCGGCGTCACGATCGGTGCAGCCATCCTGAAGCCCACACACCGGCACGAACCGACAAAGCTGTTCGCCGAGGCCGACGCCGCGCTCTATGTCGCGAAGGCGGCGGGCAGCAACTGCGTCCGGATCTTCGACGGCATGGTCGCCAGGCTCGTCGCGCCCCTTCGCTGTCCGCACGCTGACGGCAAGGCCGCAATCCTGCCCGGATTGCGGCCCGCCTAGAAGCGCTTCGCGCTGCGGTCGCGCTCAGCCCTTCACGCTTTTCACCACATCGGCGACATTCCGGCCGAAGGCTTCCGCCGTCTTGAGGTCGCCGGCGACCATTTCGTCGACGCCGGCATCCGACGGCGAGGTGACGAGCAAGCCGAGATAGCCGCCGAGATTGTTGAGATCGTCGCGGCCATGGGCCTTGGCGTTGGAGGGGTGCATACCGGTGCCGGTCCAGAGCATCTTGTGCTGGGCGGCGAGCGTCGCGAGATAGGCGATGGTCGAGCCCTTGTCGCCGTTCAGCGTCGCCGAATTGGTGAAGCCGGCCGCGACCTTGCCCTTCCAGTCCATCGTGTACCAGGGCTTGCTGGAGGCGTCGGCGAACTTTTTAAACTGCCAGGACACCATGCCCATATAAGTCGGCGAGCCGAAGATGATCCCATCGGCGGCCTTGAGCGTCTCCCAGCCGGCCTCGGGAACATTGCCCTCGGCATCGATCGCGACGAGATCGACGCTGGCGCCGGCCGCGGCCGCACCGGCCTGCACGGTCTCGGCGACCTTTCTGGTGTGGCCGTAGCCGGAGTGGAACACGATGGCGATCTTGGTCATGGTCGAGCCTTTTGTCGGGATGAAACCGTTGGGTGCCGCCAAGATGTTGCGGCGCAGCGCTGGCTTCAATGCCCGTGCGATTGCGACAACGCAGGATCGCCATGGCGCCGCCGCAAGGTCGAAACTCCCCCTCCCCTATCGTCACCACCGTGTCGTGTGGCTGCCCTAGGCAGCCGTGATCGCCCGATCATGTCCCTGGGTCACAGCCCGGACAGGGACGGGTCAAGGCAGAGACAGTTCAGGGGACGTCATGCAGATCGACATCTTCACACAGGTCATCGTGCCCGTGATCGGCGGGCTGGGCATCTTCATGCTCGGGCTCGAATTCATGAGCAACGGCATCCAGTCGCTCGCCGTCAACAAGATGCGGGCCCTGCTCGCCCGGATCGCCGGCACCCCGTCGAAGGGCGTGCTCGCCGGCACCTTCATCACCGGCGTCATCCAGTCCTCGACAGCGATGACCGTCATGGTCGTCGGCCTCGTCAATGCCGGCGTCATCGGCTTGCGGCCCGCCATCAGCGTCATCATGGGCGCCAATATCGGCACGACGCTCGGAAACGGGCTGATCGCGCTCCCGCTCGGCCCCTTGGGCCTGCTCCTGGCCGGCATCTTCGCGCTGGTCCATATCTTCGCCAAGACCGACAAGCTCAAGAACATCGCGCTGGCCTGCATGGGCTTCGCGCTGATCTTCTACGGGCTGAACCTGATGACGGGCGGCCTCAGGCCCCTGCGCAACATGCCCGAGGTCATGGGCGTCATCTCCGCGCTCCGGGCCGACACCTATATGAACCTGATCTATTGCGTGCTGATCGCCGCCGGCATCACCGCGATGATCCACTCGTCCTCGGCGACGATCGGTATCGTCATGGGGCTCGGCGCCGCCGGCATCCTCGACTGGAAGACCGCCGTCGCCTTCTCGCTCGGCGCCGACCTCGGCACCACCATCACCTCCTGGATGGCCTCGCTGAACCTGTCGAAGAACGCCAAGCGCGCGGCCTATGCCCATATCTCCTTCAACATCATCGGCGTCGCCATCACCATACCGCTGTTCTTCGTCTCGATGGACGTGCTCGGCTGGGCGATGCAGTGGTTCGGCGGCGATCCCGGCGTGCCTGTCGTCAAGGACGGCAAGGAGACCTTCCCCCTGATTCCCGTTGCGGTCGGCCTCTACTCGACCTTCTTCAACATCTTCAACACCGCCCTGCTCTTCCCCTTCGTCGGGGTGTTCGAGCGGGTGCTGTCGAAGGTCGGCGCCTCCTCGGTCGACGACATCGAGGACTACAGCCAGCCTCGCCATCTGGTGAAGGCAGAGAACTCCGCGCAGGCGGTCGAGGCGATCCAGCGCGAGACCGGGCGCTATCTCGAAGCGGCCAAGCTGTTCATGGACATCGCGCGGGGCAACCCGAACGCCCCCGACAAGATCGAGGAGCACTATGCCGCGATCGACATCCTGAACCGCGACATCCGCGCCTACACCTCCGGCATGTTCACGCCCGACATGCCCTATGCGCGCGCCGATCTGGTCGCCAGCCTGATCGAGGAAGAGGACCATACGGCGAGCCTCGGCGAGACGCTCTATCAGATCGCCAGGCGGGTCGAGCGCCAGCCCTTCGGCGAGATCGGCCGGGGGCTCGTCAACGAGGTCATCGACCAGGTGACCGACGCACTGCGCGCCATCGTCCCGATCAACCAGGCCAACCCGCCGGTGACGGCAGAGGCGCAGCCGCGCATCGACGCACTGCTGACGCTGCGCGAACGCTGCCTGCGTCTCGGCGCGGAACTGCCCTGGGTCGAGCGCGGCGCCATCCTGGCGCTGCTCGGCAGCGCCGAACGCGCCTATGTCATGATCGAGCGCATCGACGACGAACGTCGTTCAGTCTCGCGCGAGGTTCAAGCCGAGACGCGGGCCGAGATCGGTGCGCCCCGCGATCTGGGCGGCATGATGCCGGCGGTCGCTCCGGCCTGAGCGCTTGTCCCGGGGCGTCTCTCGAGGGCCGCCGCAAGGCGGCCCTTTCGCGTTCAGTCGAGGGACCGGACGAAGACGATCTGCCCGCCGAGGTCGTAGCCCATGTCGCGCCAGCCATGCCGGCGATAGAAGCGCTCGGCGCGCGTCCCTCCCCCGGTATTGAGATGCGCTTGGGAGTGTCCGGCGGCCTTCAGCCTGACCAGCGTCTCGTCGAGGAGCGCCCGGCCATGGCCGCGCCTCTCATGGGCGGGATCGACGAAGAGCGCCCAGACCAGCCCGCTCAGATGGTTGGCGCAAGCGAAGCCGACGATCTCCCCGTTCTCTTCCGCCACGAGGAAGATCGCCTGTTCGCGATACCAGGCGACTTCTTCATCGCTCACCTTGGACGGATCGGAGAGCACATTCTCCGTCACGCCCATCCGGATCGCGTGAATGCGCGGCTGGTCGGCTGGGGTCGCCTTGCGGATGGAGGAAGAGGCGGTCGCCATCTCAGCGCTTGCGGACGAATTCGGTGCGCAGGACGAGGCCCCTGATCGCCTCATGGCGGCAATCGATCTCGTCGGGATCGTCCGTCAGGCGGATCGACTTGATCACCGTGCCCTGCTTCAGGGTCTGGCCGGCACCCTTGACCTTCAAATCCTTGATCAGGACCACCGAGTCGCCGTCGGCGAGGATATTTCCGGCCGCATCGCGCACCTCGGTATGCGCCGGCGCAGTAGCGGCCGCCATCTCGGAAGCCGGACGCCACTCGCCAGTTATCTCATCATAGACGTAGTCGTCGTCGCCAGCCATGTCCGCACCGTAAACCAAGAAAACGCCGGACCGCCCGGCCCCGCACGGCTATACGAGCCCGACCGCTAATTCAACAGGATCGAGCTGTATAAATAGGCAGACCGATCGCAAGCTAGCGGCTGGACGATGAGCCCTACTCCGCCGCTTCCAGCCGATAGGCCGACGGCTCGTAGTTCAGGATCGGCGCGAGCCAGCGCTCGACCTCGTGGATCGCCATGCCCTTGCGCGCCGCGTAGTCCTCGACCTGGTCGCGCTCGACCTTGGCGACGCCGAAGTAATAGGCGTCCGGATGCGACAGATAGAGGCCCGAGACCGACGAACCCGGCCACATCGCGAAGCTTTCCGTCAGCTTCACGCCGACACGGCGTTCCGCCTGCAGCAGTTCGAACAGCGTCGCCTTCTCGGTATGGTCGGGCTGGGCGGGATAGCCCGGCGCCGGGCGGATGCCGCGATACTGCTCGCGGATCAAATCCTCGTTCGAGCAGGTCTCGTCCGGTGCGTAGGCCCAGTATTCCTTGCGCACGAGCTGGTGCATGCGCTCGGCGAAGGCCTCGGCGAAACGGTCCGCCAACGCCTTGACCATGATCGAGCGGTAGTCGTCATTGTCGCGCGCGAACTTCTCCGAGATGCGCTCTTCCTCGGCGCCCGCCGTCACCACGAAGGCGCCGACATAATCCGGCCGCTCGATGCCCTCCGGCGCGAAGAAATCGGAGATGCACATGTTCGGCTTGCCGTCGCGCTTCGAGAGCTGCTGGCGCAGGCCGTGGAAGGTCGCAAGAGTCTCCTGACGGCTCTCGCCGGTGTAGAGGCGGATGTCGTCACCGACCGCATTCGCCGGCCAGAAGCCGATCACCGCCTTCGGGTTGAACCAGCGCTCCTCGACGATGCGCTTCAGCATCGCCTGCGCGTCGTCCCAGAGCGCGCGCGCCGCCTCGCCCTGCTTCTCGTCCTCGAGGATCGCCGGGAAGCGCCCCTTCAGCTCCCAGGTCTGGAAGAACGGCGTCCAGTCGATCACCGGCACGAGATCGGCGAGGTCATAGGTCCGGAAGGTCCGCGTGCCGAGGAAGCTCGGCTTTGGCGGCTGGTAGGTGCTCCAATCGGCCTTGAAGGCGTTGGCTCGGGCCTTCACCAGCGGCAGGCGCTGCTTGTCGGCCTCCGAGCGGCGATGGGCGGCCGAGACCTTGGCGTATTCGGCGCGAATGCCTTCGACATAGGCCGGCTTCTGGTCCTGCGAGAGCAGGCTCGAGACGACGCCGACGGCGCGCGAGGCGTCCGTGACATAGACCGTCTGCCCCTTCTCGTAGGACGGGTGGATCTTCACTGCAGTATGCACGCGGCTCGTCGTCGCCCCGCCGATCAGCAGGGGAATATCGAAGCCCTCGCGCTCCATCTCGGAGGCGACCGTCACCATCTCGTCGAGCGAGGGCGTGATCAGCCCCGACAACCCGATGATGTCGACCTTCTCCTTGCGGGCGGTATCGAGGATCTTCTGCGTCGGCACCATCACGCCGAGATCGATGACCTCGTAGTTGTTGCACTGGAGCACGACGCCGACGATGTTCTTGCCGATATCGTGGACATCGCCCTTCACGGTCGCCATCAGCACCTTGCCGGCGGCCGAGCGCTCGGAGCCGCCGTTCAGGCGCTTCTCCTCCTCCATATAGGGCATGAGATAGGCCACCGCCTGCTTCATCACACGGGCCGATTTCACCACCTGCGGCAGGAACATCTTGCCGGCGCCGAACAGGTCGCCGACGACGTTCATGCCGGCCATCAGCGGCCCCTCGATGACATGCAGCGGCTTCTCGGCCTTCTGCCTGGCCTCTTCGGTGTCGGCGTCGATGAAGGCGGTGATGCCATTGACCAGCGCGTATTCCAGGCGCTTCTCGACCGGGTTCTCGCGCCAGGCCATGTCCTTGCCGGAGACGGCGACGGAACCATCGCCCTTGAAGCGCGGCGCAGCATCGAGCAGGCGCTCGGTCGAATCCTTGCGGCGGTTGAGGACGACATCCTCGCAGAGCTCGCGCAATTCGGGATCGAGATCGTCATAGGAGCCGAGCTGGCCCGCATTGACGATGCCCATATCCATGCCGACCTTGATGGCGTGGTAGAGGAAGACCGAGTGCATGGCTTCGCGGACCTTCTCGTTGCCGCGGAACGAGAAGGACAGGTTCGAGACGCCGCCCGAAATATGGGCATGCGGCAGCGTCTCGCGGATCGTCTTGGTCGCCTCGATGAAGTCGTTGCCGTAGTTGTCGTGCTCCTCGATACCGGTCGCCACGGCGAAGACGTTGGGGTCGAAGATGATATCCTCGGGCGGGAAGCCGATCTCTTCGGTCAGCAGCTTGTAGGCGCGGGTGCAGATCTCGATCTTGCGCTCATAGGTGTCGGCCTGGCCCTTCTCGTCGAACGCCATGACGACGACGGCGGCACCGTAGTTGCGGCAAATGCGGGCATGTTCGAGGAAGGCTTCCTCGCCCTCCTTCATCGAGATCGAATTGACGATCGGCTTGCCCTGGATCGTCTTCAGCCCCGCCTCGATGACGTGGAACTTTGAGGAGTCCACCATGATCGGCACGCGGGAGATGTCAGGCTCCGAGGCGATCAGGTTGCAGAACTCGGTCATGGCAGCCTGCGAATCCAGCAGGCCCTCATCCATGTTGATGTCGATGACCTGCGCGCCATTGGCGACCTGGTCGCGCGCCACGTCGAGCGCGGCGGCATAGTCGCCCGACGTGACCAGCTTCCGGAACTTGGCCGAGCCGGTGACGTTGGTGCGCTCGCCGATATTGACGAAGGGGATCGTCTCGTCGAGCGTGAAGGGCTCCAGCCCCGCCAGCCGCAGATAGGGCTTGATCACCGGCACGGAACGCGGCGCCTTGCCGGCGACCGCCTGCGCGATCGCCGCGATATGGCCAGGCGTCGTGCCGCAACAGCCGCCGACCACGTTGACGAGCCCGGCATCGGCGAACTCGGCCAGCATCGCCGCCGTCGCCTCGGGGCTCTCGTCATACATGCCGAACTCGTTGGGCAGGCCGGCATTGGGATAGGCGCAGATCAGCGTATCGGCGACACGCGACAGATCCTTGATATGCGCCCGCATCTCGCGCGCGCCGAGCGCGCAGTTGAGGCCGATGGTGAGCGGGGCGGCATGGCGCACGGCGTTCCAGAAGGCTTCCGTGGTCTGGCCCGAGAGCGTGCGGCCCGACAGGTCGGTGATCGTGCCGGAGATCATCACCGGCAGGCGGATGCCCTTCTCGCGATAGACCTCCTCGATCGCGACGATCGCGGCCTTCGCGTTGAGCGTATCGAAGATCGTCTCGACCAGGATGATCTCGGAGCCGCCATCGATCAGGCCCCTCACCTGCTCGGCATAGGACTCCCGCACCTGGTCGAAGGTCACGGCCCGGAATCCCGGATTGTTGACGTCGGGAGAGATCGAAAGCGTGCGGTTGGTCGGGCCGATCGCGCCCGCGACATAGCGGCGCCGGCCATCGGCCTTCTGCGCGATCGCAGCCGCCTCGCGCGCCAGCTTCGCTGAAACGACGTTCAGCTCATAGGCCAGCGCTTCCATGCCGTAATCGGCCTGGGCGATCTGGGTCGAGGAGAAGGTGTTGGTCTCGACGATGTCCGCGCCGGCCTGAAAGTAAGCCAGGTGGATGTCGCGGATCGCCTCTGGCTGGGTCAGGACCAGAAGGTCGTTGTTGCCCTTGAGGTCGTGGTTCCAACCCTTGAAGCGCTCGCCGCGGAAATCGGCCTCGGAGAACTTCTGGTTCTGGATCTGCGTCCCCATCGCGCCGTCGAGCACGAGGATGCGCTCGGAAGCGGACTGGCGCAGCGCGCGCTGAATCTCGGCGCCGTCGACGGGGGTGGGTTCAAACGAGGACATAATCGGACTTTCGGGTCGTGCGGTTTTCAGTGCTTGCCTTCGAGCGCGGCAAGACGCTGCTCCAAAGCCTCGATCCGTTCTTCGACTTCCGCCGCCATGTAGCGACCGACGAGCGATTCACCGAAAGCAGCCTTCTTGACGCTCTCGAGCCGCGTTTCGAGCTTGGTGAAGCGCTCGTCCATACGGTCGAAGCCAGCCTTCATCGCCTCGCGGAGTTCGATGAGCGCACGCAGCGTCAGGTCCTTCGGTTCGGTCATCGTCAATCTCTCCCACAGGCCGCTATCATATGGGCACTTGTGTCGTCGTCGTCACGCCGCGGCTGCCTGTGCCGCCGCCTTCTCGGGCTTGACCCCGACCAGATGGCAGATCGCATAGACGAGATCGGCTTTATTCATCGTGTAGAAATGCAGGTCGCCGACGCCGCGATCGATCAGGTCCAGCGCCTGCTCGGCGCAGACGGCTGCCGCCACCAGACGGCGCGTCGCCGCGTCCTCCTCCAGCCCCTCGAAACGGTCGGCGAGCCATTGCGGCACGCTCGCCCCGGTCTTGCGGGCGAAATTGGCGGTCTGCTTGAAGTTCTGGACCGGCACGATGCCGGGCAGAATCGGAATGTCGATCCCCTTCGCCCGCACGCGGTCGAGATAGCGGAAATAGACGTCGTTATCGAAGAAGAACTGGGTGATCGCCCGCGTCGCGCCGGCATCGACCTTCTTCTTCAGCGCGTCGATATCGGCATCGAGCGAGGCGGCTTCCGGATGCTTCTCCGGATAGGCCGAGACCGTCACCTCGAAATCGCCGATGCGCTTAAGGCCGGCGACCAGATCCGAGGTCTGGTGGTAGCCCTGCGGATGCGGCTCATAGGCCGTGCCCAGCCCGCCCGCCGGATCGCCGCGCAGCGCCACGACATGGCGAACCCCGGCATCCCAATAGGCGCGGATGACCTCGTCGACCTCGTCGCGCGAGGCCGAGACGCAGGTCAGATGGGCGGCCGGCTTCAGCCCGGTCTCCTCGACCATGCGCTTGACGGTCGAATGGGTGCGCTCGCGCGTCGAGCCGCCGGCGCCATAGGTCACAGAGACGAAGGAGGGGCCGAGCGGCTCGAGCCGCCGCACGCTCTCCCAGAGCGCGACCTCCATCTCCTCCGTCTTGGGCGGGAAGAATTCGAAGGACACCTTCGGGCGGCGGGAGCCGTGCCGGCTCGGGCGAAACGCGTTCATCAGGCTACCTCTAGATTGTTCTGCCGCCGCACCGGATCGGACTGGACGCGCCGGTCGCTGCCCCGCCAGAGCATCACCGGCAACTGGCCGGAACCGCCGCCGGCCAAAGTGATTTCCTCGGACATGTCGCAGGTCAGCCCGCTTTCCGAAAACCAGCCGGCGATCTGGGCCCGCGAGAAGCCTAGCCGGCGATGGGCATGTTCGGTGCGCAGGAACTCCATCTCGTGCGGTGCGAAATCGACCACGATCAGCCGCCCGCCCGGCGCCAGCATCGCAGCAGCCTCGCGCACGGCGCGGCCGGGATCGTCGAGGAAATGCAGCACCTGGTGGATGATGACGAGATCGAAGGCGCCGCGCGGGAAGGGCAGCGCATAGATGTCGCCCTGGCGCAGTTCGACCCGCGAGAGCCCGGCCTTTTCGAGATTGGCCCGCGCCACCGCCAGCATGGCGTGGTTGGCGTCGACGCCGACGGCGCGCCCGAAGCCGGGCGCCAGCCGTTCCAGCATGCGCCCAGTCCCGGTGCCGAGATCCAGCAGCGCTCCGCGCCGGCCCTCGCC
>DATDBB010000502.1:0-2079 GCA_036525085.1 Allobosea sp. | reverse complement strand
TGAAGACCCTGGAGGCCGTCATCGAGCCGGGTCTTGAGGTCGGCGGCGTTCAGCACCACCTGAAATTCGCGCTTGAGGCCCTGCGAGAGGGTTTCGGTCACGTTCATCGTTTTCGATCCGCCAACAGCTCGTTACTTCAATTTCCAAAGCGCGACGCCGGGAGACCGCCGCCGCGCTCGCGAAAAACTCATCCGATGGTGCGGGCGGAGGGACTCGAACCCCCACGACTTTCGCCGCTGGTACCTAAAACCAGTGCGTCTACCAATTCCGCCACGCCCGCCGGCCCGATAGCGCTGCGCGCGAGCAAACGCAGCGCGGCCATCATTGGGCGCCGGTGCTATACGCATTTCAGCCGCGCCATGCAGCAAAAAAATGACGGTTCTGCAAAACGCGCCGGCTCGGGGGCAGCGACAGGCTTGCCGCGACAGCCTCTCGCCATCCGGCGCGGAGGCAATTATGCCGGTCTGCATGAGTGACCAGCCAGACCGCCCTGCCCGCCTGACGCGCCGCGACGCCCTGACCGGCCTCGGCGCTGCGACCGCGCTGCCCTTCATCCCCCGCGCGGCGGCGCAGACGCAGCCTGGTGCCACCAACTCGGCGTCGGAGCCAGCGGCGCGGACGCTGACGGCCGGACCGGCCAAGGCGAGGCTGAGGCCCGCACCCGCCTCCGACACAGAGATATGGGCTTTCGACGGCGCGACGCCAGGCCCGGCGCTGCGAATCAAGCAGGGTGAGAGCCTGCGCCTGACCGTGGCGAACAAGACGACGAACCCGCTTTCGCTTCATTGGCACGGCCTGCGCGGCGAGGCGGCGATGGATGGCGTCGGCGGCTTCAGCCAGCCGCCGATCGCGCCCGGCGAGAGCTTCGAATATCGGCTCAAGCCACCTGATTCCGGCACAATCCTGTATCGGCCGCTCGTGCTGGGCGGCGCGTCCGAGCCGGCGGGGCGCGGGCTGAGCGGCTTGCTCGTCGTCGAAGAGCCCGAGCCCCCTCCGGTCGATCTCGACCTGCCGGTCCTGGTGACGGATTGGCTGCTGGCCGACGACAACGCGCTGCAGCCCTTCGCTGCGAACAGCCCGGACGGAGCAGCGGCCGGGCGGCTCGGCAGCTGGATCACCGTGAATGGCGGCTCCCCGCCGCAGCGTGTGCCGGTCGCACCGGGCGCCCGCATCCGGCTTCGGCTGGCGAACGCCTGCAATGCCCGGATCATGCGGTTGCGCTTCGACGGCATCAAGGCGGTGGTCATCGCCGTCGACGGGCAGCCGACGGAATCCTTCGAGCCGGTGCGCTCGCAACTGCCCTTCGCGCCGGGCACGCGCTACGACCTGCTGGTCGACATGCCGACGGAGGCCGGCGCAACAGCGATAGTGACGGCTCTCATCGGCTCCGGCGTGCCGCTGGTCCGGCTGGTGACGGAAGGGGTCGCCAAGCCGGCCTCGACCACGCCGATGGCGCTCAAGGCGAACCCGACATTGCCAGCGGCCGTCCGCCTCCAGGACGCCCACCGACCCCAGATCGTGATCGAGGGCGGCGCCAAGGTTTCAGCCGACTTCAAGCTCGACCTCGCCGGCGTCGATCCGGCCCGGCCCTGGCGCATCAATGGCGGCGTCGGCGATGCCGCGGGCAAGCCGCTGTTCAGCGTCAAGCGCGGCACGCCGATCGTGCTGGCGATCGAGAACAGGACGGCGTTCTTCCAGCCGATCCATGTCCATGGCCACGCCTTCAGGCTGCTGCACCCGCTCGACGACGGCTGGGAGCCCTATTTCCTCGACACGGTGCAGATTCCCGAGAGCAAGCGGCTGCACATCGCCTTCATCGCCGAGAATCCGGGACGCTGGCTGATCTCCTCGACGGTGCTGGAGCGCTTCGACCGCGGTCTGTGGACCTGGTTCGAGGTGACGTGAGGGACTATCTTCGACGAGGACACGCGGTCATCCCTGTCTGTGGCTGACTTCGCTGATTTGGGCGAGGTTGAGTGCGGACGGGAGCCTGTGTCATCCCGGGTTGTGTCGAGACCGCTGTCCAGCAGAGGCCCCGTCCGCACGTTGGTTTGAGCCCGAACAGTTGATCGGGCACGC
>DATDBB010000501.1:0-3507 GCA_036525085.1 Allobosea sp. | reverse complement strand
ATACCAGCGCGTCGTCCAGCCGGCCGGCAGCCAGGTGCCGAGCCAGCGCGTGGCGAAGGAGCTCGTCACCACGGTCGCGATCATCCCGAACAGGTTCAGGATGAAGAAGCCGATCACGGCCCAGTTGGCGAAGGCCCAGAGGCGGGTCGAAAGTCGGGTGTCCTCGACCATCGGATCAACCCTTTCCGCCGCCGGCAGGCCCGCGATAGAGCATGCCGCGCGCCGCCAGAACCGCGACGACGATCGAGAGCTGGACGACACCCATGATCATCGCGACGGCCGAAGCCATGGAGTAGTCGTATTCCTCGAAGGCCGCCTGATAGGCCGCGATCGAGATCACGCGCGTCGGCCCCGCGGGCGCGCCGAGCAGCACCGCTGAGGGAAAGACCGAGAAGGCCTGCACGAAGGAGAGGCAGAAGGTGATGGCGAGGCCCGGCAGCAGCAGCGGCAACAGGATGTGCTTGAAGCGCTGCCAGGGACCGGCGCCCAGGGTCGCGCCGGCCTGCTCCAGCGCGGGATCGACGCCGGAGAGATAGGACAGCGTCAGCAGGAAGGTGAAGGGGAAGCCGGTGATGACCAGCGAGATCATCACGCCCCAGTAATTGTGCAGCAGTTTCACCGGCGACGAGATCAGGCCCGCGGTCATCAGGGCGCGGTTGAACCAGCCCTGCGGCCCGAGATAGTTCAGCAGCCCCTGCGCCACCAGAACGGTGCCGAGCGTGATCGGGATGACCAGGATCGTGGTGAGCAGGCGCTGATGCTTCATCACCCTGACGCGGAAAGCGATCGGGATCGCCATCAGCAGCGTCAGGATCGTCACCGGCAAGGCGAGCCACAGCGTCGTGGCGATCGTTCCATAGAGGAAGGAGTCCGAGAAGAAGCGCTGGTAGTTGGCGAAGGTGCCGCCCGCCTTCGGGTTGAAGGACAGGAACAGCCCGTAGAAGAACGGGTAGATGAACAGCGCGAGCGAGAAGAACACCGCAGGCAGGACCAGCAGGGTCAGCCCGTCGAGCCCGCGCGCGGCGAGCCTCTGGCTGAGCGGAATGGAGGGAGCGGAAATGGTCACGCCGCATCCCCATAGACGAGGACGCGGTCGGGTTCCGCCGCCAGCGTGACCTCGGCGCCCGGCGCGAGTTTGTCATGGGCGAGGAAGGAGAGATCCGTGCCATCGGCCATGCGGGCGAAGCCGACGAATTCACGCCCCCGGAACTCGGTCGAGATCACCTGCGCCTTCAGGCCGACGCTGCCGGCCGCAACCGGATGCAAGTCCTCCGGGCGGATCGCGACATGGGCGGCAGCGCCCGTCGCGATCGCGTTGCGGGCGCGGCCGACGATGGCGGCGTCGCCGACCGCGACCGTCGCATGCGCGCCGGCGACCGAAACGGCACGGCCGGCGACCTTGTTGCGGAAGCCCATGAACTCGGCGACGTCGAGATGGTCGGGACGGGAGAACAGGTCCTCCGGCACGCCGACCTGGCGGACCTGACCGTCGCGCATCACCACGATGCGGTCTGCCAGCGAAAGCGCCTCTTCCTGATCATGCGTCACATAGATCGTGGTCGCGCCGAGCGTGTTGTGGATGCGGCGGATTTCGGCACGCATCTCGAGGCGCAGCTTGGCGTCGAGATTCGACAGTGGCTCGTCCATCAGCACCAGAGGCGGCTCGACAACGATGGCGCGCGCGATGGCGACGCGCTGCTGCTGGCCGCCGGAGAGCTGGCCGGGGAGCTTCTCGGTCTGGCCCTGCAGGCGGACCAGCGCCACGGCCTCGGCGACGCGGCGCTCGATCTCGGCCTTGGCGACGCCGCGCATCTTCAGCCCGAAGCCGATGTTCTTGGTCACGCTCATATGCGGGAACAGCGCGTAGTTCTGGAAGACCATGCCGAAGCCGCGCTCTTCCGGCCGCAGCGGATCGATGCGCTTGTCGTCCAGCCAGATGCCGCCGCCGGTCGCGGGCAGGAGGCCCGCGATGATGTTCAGCGTGGTCGACTTGCCGCAACCCGATGGGCCGAGAAGCGCGATGAACTCGCCCTTGCCGATCGTCAGCGAGACGTCCTTCAGTGCGTTGTGGGTGCCGAAATCCCGGCTCAGGCGATCGAGCCTGAGCTCGCTGAAAGAAGCTGCGTGAAACGTCATGGCCACCGCGTGCTGAAGTCTGGATCAGGTATCCGGTCGGCGGCAGCCTTCAACGGGCCGCCGCCGGTCGATTCATCCGGCTGCGCAGGATCGCCCGCGCAGCGTCACTTGTGCAATGACCGCTCGCGCCGGGATCACTTGCGCCGGGATCACTTGCGCTTGGCGCCGCCGACCTGCTCGTCCCAGATGCGGAAGGCGACGACCATCTTGTCGGGGTCGAGTGGCGTCTGCAGCGGATTGTCGGCGATCAGCTTCTCGTATTCGGGCCGGCCGAACTCCTTGATCGCCGCCTGGCTTTCCGCCGGGGCCATGTCGAGCGTCACGCCCTTCACGGCCGGGCCCGGATAGAAATAGCCCTCATCATAGGTGTAGGCCTGCTGCTCCTTGGTCAGGAGGAAGTTCATCAGGTCGACGAGGACCGCGAGCTTCTCGTCCGAGACGCCCTTGGGGATGCACATGTAGTGCGCGTCCGTGACCCAGTGGAAACCCTTCAGCGCGGCGATCTTCGCCTCCTTCGGCACGACGCCGAGGACGCGCGGATTGATGTCCCAGCCGGTCGTGGTCACGGTCATGTCGCGGGAGCCGTCGCCGAGCTCCTTCATCACCGCGCCCGTGCCGCCGGGGTAGTACTCGATGTTCTCGCCGAGCGCCTTGAGATAGGCCCAGGTCTTGTCCCAGCCCTTGACCGGATCCTTCGGGTCGGTGTCGCCGAGCAGATAGGGCAGGCCCATCATCCAGGTGCGGCCGGGGCCGGAATTGGCCGGGCGCGGATAGATGAAGCGGTTCTTGTTCTCGCGGGTCCAGGCCAGCAGCTCCTCGGCCGTGGTCGGGACCGTTTTGACCTTGGCCGGCATGTATTCGAGCAGCGGGCCGGAGGGGTAGTAGGTGACGACGACGCCCTGCCCGCTGGCGAGCGCCTGCATCTTCACCGCGCCTTCGAGATAGATCTCGTCGAGCTTCGGCAGGCTGCCGGCGAGTTGCGGCAGCAGCGGCACCCAGAGCTTCTGGTCGATACCGGCCGAGAGCGCATCCGTGCCGGTCAGGACCATGTCGATGTCGACGCGGCCGGCATCCTGCTGAGCCTTGATCTTGCCGGGGAGTTCCGGCGACGGCGCCTTGGTGAAGACGATGCGCGAGACCAGATTGGGCTTGGCCTTGCGATAATTCTCGATCGCCTTCTGCGTCAGCGCCAGATTGCCGGCGACGTCGACGATCGACAGGACGACCGGAGATGTCGGCAGCTTGAGCTGCTGTGCGAAGACGGAAGGCGCATGCGCCGCGCCAGCGAGGCCCGCGACGCCGCCAATGAATGCACGCCGATTGATTCTGCTCTGGACCATGACTTCTCCTCCGGATGATGCGGATTTTCCG
>DATDBB010000500.1:0-12594 GCA_036525085.1 Allobosea sp. | reverse complement strand
GGGCAATGCCCTGAAGGGCGATCTCGGCCGCTCCTTCGTGCATGGCGTGCCGGCGATCGAGCTGATCCTCGCCCGGCTGCCGGCGACCTTCGAGCTCGTGCTTCTGGCGATGACGCTGGCGATCTTCACCGGCGTGCCGCTCGGGCTCTATGCCGGGCTCGATCCGGAGAGCCGGCCCTCGCGCATCATCATGGGCGGCACGGTGCTGGGCTATTCGCTGCCGAGCTTCTGGAAGGGCATGATGCTGATCCTGCTCTTCGCCGTGGTGCTCGGCTGGCTGCCGACGGCCGGGCGCGGCGAGACGGTCACGGTGCTCGGCATCCGCACCAGTTTGCTGACGCTGGACGGCCTCAAGCATCTGGCATTGCCGGCGCTGAACCTCGCCATCCCCAACATGGCGCTGATGATCCGCCTTGTCGCGGCGGGCACGACCGAAACCATGACGCAGGACTACGTGAAATACGCCCGCGCCAAGGGCGTGCGGCCGCGTCGCATCGTCGGCCGGCACGTGCTGCGCAACATCCTGATCCCGGTCGTCACCGTGGTCGGCATCGAGTTCGGCAGCCTCGTCGCCTTCTCGACCATTACCGAGACGGTCTTCGCCTGGCCGGGCATGGGCAAGCTGCTGATCGACTCGGTCTACCAGCTCGACCGGCCGGTGGTCGTCGCCTATGTCCTGCTGGCGACGCTGCTCTTCGTCACCGTGAATTTCCTCGTCGACATCCTCTACGCCGCGCTCGATCCGCGGGTGAAGCTGACGGGAGAGATGGCATGAGCGCCGAGACGAAGGCGCCGGCGGTTCCGGCCTATGCCGACACGCCGCTGCGCCAGAAGGTGCTGCGCCGCATCCGCAGCAGGCCGACGACGCGCGGTGCCGCGATCCTGCTCGGCATCATGGTGCTGCTCGCGCTGCTGGCGCCGGTCATCGCGCCGCAGAACCCCCACGACCTCGCCTCGCTTAGCGTGATGGACAACCGCCTGCCGCCGGGCGAGGCCGGCATGACCGGCACGATCTACTGGCTCGGCACGGATTCGCAGGGGCGCGACATGCTGAGCGCGATCCTCTACGGCCTGCGCACCAGTCTGATGGTCGGCCTTTCGGCGACGCTCGGCGCGCTCTTCATCGGCATTTCGGCCGGTCTTCTGGCGGCGCAGTTCGGCGGTGCGGTCGACGCCATCATCATGCGCGTCGTCGATTTCATGCTCGGCTTCCCCTCGATCCTGATCGCGCTCGTGCTGCTCGCCTCGATCGGACGCGGCGTCGACAAGGTCATCCTCGCCATCGTGCTGGTGCAGTGGGCGCAATATGCCCGGCTGATGCGCGCCTCCGCCCTGGTCGAGCGGCGCAAGGAATATATCGAGGCGGCGCTGAATTTCGGCCTGCCGACCCGGCACATCATGATCGCGCATCTGCTGCCGAACTCGGTCGGCTCGGTGCTGGTCGTCGCCTCGATCAGCGTCGCCAGCGCGATCACGCTTGAGGCCACGCTCTCCTTCCTCGGCGTCGGCGTGCCGGTGACGCAGCCCTCGCTCGGCCTGCTCATCGCCAACGGCTTCGAGTTCCTGCTCTCGGGCGAATACTGGATCGCGGTCTTCCCCGGCATCGCGCTGGTGCTGCTGATCATGTCGTTGAATCTCGTCGGGGACAGGCTGCGCCGCAGCCTGAATGTACGCTCATGAGCGAGCCAAGCCCTCCCGAGCAAAGGCTGCTCGAGGTGCGCGGCCTGCGCACCGTCTTCCATGCTCTGGACGGCGCCTGGGCCGCGATCGACGGTGT
Source organism: Allobosea sp. (assembly GCA_036525085.1). Lineage (GTDB taxonomy): Bacteria > Pseudomonadota > Alphaproteobacteria > Rhizobiales > Beijerinckiaceae > Allobosea. The sequence continues at coordinate 10,817 of DATDBB010000500.1, read as the reverse complement.
CGATCTCACCGTGGACCGTGGCGAGGTGCTGGGGCTGGTCGGGGAGTCCGGCTCCGGCAAGTCCGTGACCGGCTTCTCGCTCGTGCAGCTGATCGATCCGCCGGGCGAGATCATCGCCGGCAGCGTCGTCTTCAAGGGCGAGGATCTGCGGAGCGCGACGCCCGAGCGGCTGCGCGCCCTGCGCGGCGACCGCATCGCGATGATCTTCCAGGATCCGCTGATGACGCTGAACCCCGTGCTGACCATCGGGGAGCAGATGGCGGAGGCCGTGCTGGAGCATCGCAGCATCCCGCGCGCGGAGGCGCTGGCATTGTCCGCGCGCGCGCTCGGGCGTGTCGGCATCTCCTCGCCGGAGACACGGCTGAAGCAGTACCCGCACGAGTTCTCCGGCGGCATGCGCCAGCGCGTGGCCATCGCGATCGCGCTGTTGAACGAGCCCGATCTGATCATTGCCGACGAGCCGACGACCGCGCTCGACGTCACGATCCAGAGCCAGATCCTTTACGAGGTGCAGAAACTGGCGCGCGAAACCGGCACGGCCGTGATCTGGATCACCCATGATCTCGCCGTCGTCGCCCAGCTCGCCGACCGGATCGCCGTGATGTATGCCGGCCGCGTCGTCGAGACCGGGCCGATCGATCTCGTCCTCGACAATCCCCGCCATCCCTATACGCGCGGCCTGCTCGGCTCGTCGGCGGCAATGGTCGAGCCCGGCGGGCGGCTGCGCCAGATCGAGGGCATGGCGCCGCGGATCGACAGCCGCCCCAGCGGCTGCCCGTTCCGGCCGCGTTGCGACCACGCGCTGGCGATCTGCGCGCAGGACAATCCGCAGCCGGTTGCGGAAGGCCCGCGGCAATATTGCTGCCACAACCCGGTCACTGTGCTGGAACCCGTCGCATGAGCGCGCCACTCTTCGAACTGCGCGGCGTGCGCAAGCATTTCAAGGGCAAGAGCAACCTCGCCCAGACCCTGCTCGCCGCCATCGGTCAGGGCGAGAAGCCCAAGACGCTGAAGGCTGTCGACGGTGTCGATCTCACCGTGATGAAGGGCGAGGTCCTCGGCCTCGTCGGCGAATCCGGCTGCGGCAAGTCGACCCTCGCGCGGATCGCCACCGGCATCATCCAGCCCACGGAGGGAGAGGCGATCTATGCCGGCCGCGCCGTCTCCGGTCTACGGGGCAAGGACAAGCTCGCCTTCCTGCTGAAGGTGCAGATGATCTTCCAGGATCCGCATGCCTCGCTGAACCCGCGCATGAAGGTCGCCCGCATCGTCGGCGAGGCGCTTGCCGTTCACAAGCTCGCGCCGAAAGACGCGATCGACGCGGAAGTCGACCGCGCCCTGAGCGAGGTCGGCCTAGATCTCGCCTATCGCGACCGCTACCCCCACCAGTTCTCGGGCGGTCAGCGCCAGCGGATCGGCATTGCCCGCGCGCTCGCCGTGAAGCCGGATTTCCTTGTCTGCGACGAGCCGGTTTCGGCGCTCGACGTATCGATCCAGGCGCAGGTCATCAACCTGTTCATGGATATCCGTGAACGGCTTGGGCTGACCTATCTCTTCGTCAGCCATGATCTCGGGCTGGTGCGCCATATCAGCGACCGCGTCGCGATCATGTATCTCGGTCGCATCGTCGAGATCGGGCCGGCTAGGGACGTCTTTGCCGAGCCGGGGCACCCCTACAGCGCGGCCCTCGTGAAGGCGATTCCATCAGCCCATGGCCGCAAGCGCGCCTTCGAGCGGGTCAGCGGCGAGATTCCATCACCCCTCGCGCCGCCCCCGGGTTGCCCTTTCCACCCACGCTGCCCACAGGTGATGGCAGTTTGCCGGGAGGTCCGCCCCGCGCTTGCCGAGATCGCTCCCGGCCGCAGCGCCGCCTGCCATCTGCATAGCTTCCAAGGCTCCCCATGACCGTTGCCACCATTGAGACCGCGACCACCCAACTCGTCCTGCCGCGCGGCCGGGGCAGCGTGCCTTTCATCGACGTCCGCCATCCCGACCGGCCGTTCGAGATCAATTTCTACCGGCCCGAGCGACATCGGCCCGACGATGAGGTCGTGCTCGTTCAGCACGGCATGATGCGAAACGGCGACGATTATCGCGACTTCTGGATCGATGCGGCCGAAAAGCACAATCTGCTGATCGTCGCGCCGACCTTCGGGAACGAGCATTTCAACGGCGCCGACGGCTACAATAACGGACTCGTCAAGGCTGCGGATGGCGGGGTGACGCCGCCTGAGGACTGGCTTTACGCCGTGCCCGAGCGTGTTGTCGCAGCGTTGAGGAAGGGCGGCATGACGAACCGGCCGCGCGTGAAGATCTATGGCCATTCCGCCGGCGGTCAGTTCCTGCATCGCTTGCTCGCGACGCAGAGCCAAGAGCCGTTCGAGGCTGCGACGGCCGGCAACCCCGGCTGGTACACGCTGCCGACGCTGGAGCGCCCCTTTCCGGAGGGGCTCGGCGGGCTGGGCCTTGACCAGAATGCTCTCGCGCGCTGGCTCGCCTATCCCATGACGATCCTGGCCGGGGATCAGGATATCGCGACCGGCGACCCCAACCTGCCAGCCAATCCTGAAGCTCTGGCCCAAGGGCCCCACCGCTTCGGACGCTCGCAATACATGCTCAATTTCGCGCGAAGCGAGGCCGTCCGGCTAGGCGTACCATGCAACTGGGCGCGCATTGTCGTTCCCGGTGTGGGCCATGACGGAGCGGCGATGTCGCGGGCGACCGCCGGCTTGTGGTTCGAGGGCCGCCTGCCGGCATCTGAAATTCTGCTGCCGGACACGCAGGAGTCGCGCTGGTAAACCTGGGCACCGGCGGCCCTGCGATGGGTCTGATCAGGCTCGTGTCGTAGATGAAGCCGTCGCGACGATAGTCGACTGCCTGATGCTTGGGCACGCCGCAGCGGCTTGCGAACGATGACGCGGCCGTCGGCGTCGACGGCGTGGACCTGAAAGACGCTCTTGGCCAGATCGAGGCCGACAGTGGTAACCTGCATGGCGGATGGCTCCTGCATCGTGCGTGGTCGCTGCGACAGCGCCACTTCCCGGCACCAAGATGCCGTCAACGGTAGCGGGAGCCATCCACCCCATCTGCATGATGGAAACCCTTTAACGTCAGCTTCTGGCGCATTCCGCTAGCCGGGGCTGGCACAATCTATGATTGCAGAAGTGCTCATGCCCATTCGACGCTCCGGCCTCCTCGTCGATGCCTGCCTGACGAAGGTCTCCGGCCACGCCGAGCGCATCGCGGCGCTGGGATGATCGAGGACATGACCATCTGCCGGTTCGGCGCGCACAAGCAGCGCGAGCCCACTTCAGCCGTGAAGAAGGGGGCGCGCGATCAGAAGTTCTGGATACCAATCGGCAACGCACGCACCACGCGCTCGCGTCACGTGCTGCTGCGAATGAGCAATTCCAGCGGCACGTTCTGAATCGGCTCGGTAGGCTCGATGCCGCCAAGCCGCGCCTTCAACATTTGCCCAGCTCGTCGCCCGAGTTCGAATGCATCCATGGTGATCGTGGTCAGCCCGGGCGAAATCTGGCCGGCGGTATCGTTATCGCCGAAACCGAGGATCGCGACTTGCTCCGGCACGGCAATCCCCCTGCTCCGGGCCTCGATCACCGCGCCGGTAGCGAGCAGATCGTTCGCACAGAAGACGGCATCGACGGAGTCGCATACCGAGAACAGCTTCGCCAGAGCGGCCCTGCCATCGGAGATGCTCTGGACCTCGGGAACGGTGACGACCTGCGTCAACGCGGTGCCGAGGCGAGCGGCTTCGTCGCGGAAACCCTTGAGGCGCAGCGCGCCGCGCCCGCCGCTGCGGCCGATGAAGGCTAGGCGGCGATAACTCTTCCCAAGAAGATGGCGTGCGGCCATGACCCCCGCATCCACGTTCGAGAACCCGACCAGCATATCGATGGGATCGCGGGGGAACGCCCATGTTTCCACCACCGGGATCCCGAGTTCGCGCAGCGCCCTGCGGTTCTCCTCGAGCTCGATGACGCCTGTAAACATGACGGCCGCCGGTCTAAGACTGCGCAGCGAACGGACCATCGCAATCTCCTTGGCGTAGGAGTAGGAGGTCTGGCCGATCATCAGTTCATAGCCTTGGGGTTCCAGCTCACGCGCCAGGCCCTGCACCGCGAGACCGAACTGCTGGCTCATGATGTTGGACACGAAGGCCGCGACGAGCGTCGAACGGCCCGACCGAAGCGCTCGCGCATGAGGATTGGACTCGTAGCCGGTGCGCTCGACCGCTTCCAGAACCTTCAGTCTCGTCGCCGCGCTGAGCTTGTCGGGCTGGCGCAGCGCACGAGAAACCGTGATCGGCGACACGCCGGCAAGACGCGCGACCTCCTCGATGCGCGGCGATCCGGCGGTCGATGCCGTCGTCGAAGGCAACTCCGCGACGCGTACGACGTCGTCATGGGTCGCGACATGCGCTGGTTTGAGCGGCATCCTTCTCCGTTCCGCAGGTCTGATCGTCAGGCGAGCCCGTACGCCGATCTGTCCACCGGTTGACCGACCTGGATCAGGCAGTCGCCGGAGACACAGTCACTGTGAAGCCGGCGGGAAATCACCACGCCCGAGACCGCAAAGTGCAGCGCCTCCTCGACCGCGTCGAGACGGCCGAAATCGTGATACCACCCCGCGAGGTCTCCGGCTTGCACCTCGGCACCGCAATCGACGGCCGGTTCGAACCAGCCACGGCGCGTGGCATAGATCGCCTGGGCGTGGCTTTGAAGGGAGAGCAGCTTCGTCGCCTGCTCGACAGGCTCATGGTCACCCAGAATCGGCTCCGAAATAGTGCCCAGCTCCGATAGCAGGCGGTCGATTGCTCGCTGCGTCAATGCCATGCTCTGCGGCGTCACGGTGCCTCCGCCGCCGAATTCGCCGGAGATGCCGATGGCTCCCGCCCGGGCGGCGGCGGCCATCGATGTCGGCGCCTCCGCTCCGTTCGCGGCGACGAAGCCGTATGGCATGCCGAGCGCATCCATGAGCGTGAGCGCCCGATTCAGCGTCTCGGGCGAACCCTGCCGCTCGATCAGCGAACACGGGAGGTGGGCCATCGAGGTCCCCCCGGAGTGCAGGTCGAAGACGACATCGTGCCGGGGAAACAGTTCATGCTCGAGGAAATGAGCGATGCGAAAGGTCGGTGTGCCGCCGGCATCTCCGGGAAAGGCGCGGTTAAGGTTGCCGTCGTCGAGCGGAGAACGGCGGCGGGCGGCGAAGACGGCGGGCGCGTTGGTGAAGGGCAGAATCGTGATCTCGCCCCGGACCATCTCCGGCGAGAGCCGCCGGATCAGCCGCGTCAGGGCGATTTCACCCTCATATTCATCACCGTGGTTGCCGGCCATCAGCAGAACGCGCGGACCGTCGCCGCTACGGATGCGGCAGACCGGCACCTTCACCTGGAAATAGGGCGACCGGTCCACGGAGAATGGGATGCTGAGATGGCTGATCGACTTGCCGTGAGCGGCGAAATCGATCTCGTGGAAGAGGCCGGTATGCATGGAAACTCTCGCGCGATGGCCGACTCCGTCTCAGGAGCCGGCTGCTCTCAGGTCAGACGGAGGCGAGCGCGGTCATCTCGACGCGCAGATCCGGATCGGCCAGGCGCGCCTCGACACAGGCGCGAGCGGGCGGGTGCGCCTTGTCGATCCAGGCATCGTAGACCGCGTTCATCGCGTCGAAATCGGTGATGTGCGGCAAGAAGACATTCACGGCGGCGAGTTTCGACTTGTCTGAGCCCGCTTCCTTCAACAGGGCCTCGATCTTGGCGAGCACTTGCGCGGTCTGCTCTGCGATGCCGGTCTTGCGGTCGTCAGCGACCTGACCGGCGATATGCACGACACCGTTGAGGATCACGGCCTGGCTCATCCGAGGGCCGACCTGGAAGCGCTGCATCATCGTCTTTCTCCTTGGGAAGCAGCCGGCGTGCTGTGAACGCCGGCTGCTCGATGTGATGGAAGGTCCTTCGACGTCAGAGCGTCGGCAGGCTCTGCTCTTCCTTGAACCACTTGAGCTGAAGCGCGCCGAGCTTGCCGTTCAGCTTGTTCGAGAAGATCGAAGTGTTGAGCCAGTTGAGCAGGTTCTGCTCGCCCTGGCGCACGCCGATATGGGCTGGCGACTGGCGGATGACGAATTTCATCTCGACCTCCTTGCCGGGGTTCTGGTCCATCACCTTGAGCGCGATCGCGCTGTTCTCGGCGAAGGTATCGGCCTGACCGGCGAGATAGGCGGCGATCGCGGCCGGGGTGTCCTCGAAGCGCACGACCTTCACGGCCGGCGCGTTGTCGGTCAGCCAGACGTCGAGCGTTGTGCCCTTCGCGACCGCGACGGTCTTGCCCTTGAGGTTCTCGGGAATCTTGCCGCTGGCGGACGGGATGGACTTGGGCCCGTAGACGCCCAGATTCACCACCGCATAGGGCTGCGAGAACATGATCTGCTGGGCGCGCTCTGGCGTGGCGCCGAGGCCGGCGACGAGCACGTCGATCTTGTCGGCGAGCAGGCTCGGGATGCGGGCGGCGCCCGTCACCGGCACAAGCTCGAGCTTCACGCCGAGATCACTCGCGATCAGCTTGGCGAGATCGGCGTCGAGGCCGGCGACCTCGCCCTTCTCGTCCTTGAAGCCCCAGGGGGCGGCGTCTGTCAGGATGCCGACGCGCAGCTTGCCGGCCTTGAGCACGCCCTGAAGCTTGTCGGCCTTGGCCGCCACGGGCGCGGCGAGCGTCGCGGCCGCGACGAACGCTGCCATCATGGTCTTGAACAACGACATGGATCCCACTCCTCTGAGGTCTCGTGCAGCCTTGGATTTCGGCTACTTCACCGAGTTGATGAAACTGCGCAGTTCGGGCGTCCTGGGGTTGGCGAAGAGCTCCGCCGGCGGCCCTTCCTCCCAGACCCTGCCCTGGTGCATGAAAACGATCTTGTTCGCGACGTTGCGCGCGAACCCCATTTCGTGAGTGACGAGGATCATGGTCATGCCCTGGCGCGCCATGTCCTCCATAACCCTGAGCACCTCGCCGACCAGCTCCGGGTCGAGAGCCGACGTCACCTCGTCGAACAGCATCAGGTGCGGCGCCATGGCGAGGCAGCGCGCGATGGCGACGCGCTGCTGCTGGCCGCCCGACAACTGCTCCGGCCAGGCATCGATCTTGTCGGCCAGTCCGACGCGAGTGAGCACGTCCTGCGCGAGCGGGCGGGCGTGTTCCTTCCGGATCTTCTTCGTCAGCAGAGGAGCAAGCGTGATATTTTTCTCGACCTTGAGATGCGGGAAGAGATTGAACGCCTGGAAAACGATGCCGACCCGCTGACGGAACGCGCGCAGATCGGGCATGCCGACGCCAATCCGCTGCCCCTCGACGGTGATCGTCCCGGAATCGATCGTCTCCAGTGCGTTGATGCAGCGCAGCAGCGTCGACTTGCCGGAGCCGGAGCGGCCAATGATGGTGACGATCTCGCCTTCGTTCACATCGAGCGAAACACCCTTCAGCACCTCGACGGCACCGAAGCTCTTGCGGACATCGCGGATTTCAACGAGCGCCATTGAGGCGGGCCTCCAGGGAATGGGACCAGAGGGTCAGCGGCAGGCACAGCGCGAAATAGATCGCAGCGACCACGCTGTAGGTGAGGAGCGGCTGGAAGGTCGCTGCGCTGGTGACCTGCCCCGCGCGCGCCAGCTCGACGAAGCCGACGATCGAGGCCAGCGACGTGCCCTTGATGAGCTGGACGAGAAAACCCACCGTCGGCGGCAAGGAGAGCTTGAGCGCCTGCGGGCCGATGATATGGCGGAACTGTTGCCAGGTGGTGAGGCCTAGGCAGGCCCCGGCCTCCCACTGCGCCTGCTTCACCGCCTGGATGCCGCCGCGCCAGATGTCACCGAGGAAGCCGGCCGTATACAGCGTGTAGGCCACGCCGACCGCGGCCAGCGCCGGCACCTCGATGCCGAGGAAGACCGGCATGCCGAAATAGAAGAAGAACAGCAGGCCGAGGAGCGGCACGCCCTGGATGAGTTGGAACAGCCCGGCGGCAAGCCAGCGCAGCGGCGCGAGGCGGCTGATCCGCATCGTCGCCAGGCCCAGCGCGAGGGGGGCGCCGAAAGCCAGCGCGACGATGACCAGCAGAACTGTCCACTGCAGCGCGTGGACAAGGGAGAACAGGTCGACCAGACCGAAAGCGCGCATCGCCCGTCCCCTTACCGCTTGACCGGCCAGCGGAAGGCGGCGAAGCCCAGCACCGCGAACAGCGCCTTGAAGGCGATCACCATCGCGAAATAGATCGCGCAGACGACGGTGTAGACCTCGAAGCTGCGATAGGTCCGGCTCTCGATGAAACTCGCCGCGTGGAAGAGCTCCCCGGCCGCAACCTGCGATGCGAGCGAGGTGCCGAGCAGAAGCAGCACGAACTGGCTGGTAAAGGCTGGGTAGACGTTGCGTAGCGCCGGCGGCAGCACGACGTGGCGGAACACCTGCCAGCCGGTCAGGCCGAGGCATTGGCCGGCCTCGAGTTGGCTTTTCGGGATGGAGTCGAGCCCGGCACGCACGATCTCGACCGAATAGGCGCCAAAATACAGGCTGAGCGCTACTGCTGCCGCCTCGAAGGCCGGCAGCTTCAGCCCGAAGGTCGGCAGCACGAAGAAGATCAGGAAGATCTGGATCAGCGAAGGCGTGTTGCGGAAGAGCTCGATATAGCCCCGCACCGCGAAACGTACCGGCCCCGCACCGCCCCGCATCAGCAACGCGCCGACCACGCCGATAACGAGGCCGGCGGCCGCCGCGATCACTGTGAGCGCGAGCGTGACCAGCGCGCCTTCGACGAGTTGGTCCTGATAGCGCCAGAGCTGCTGAAAGTTCATGCCTGCCTCAGCCGAAATGCGTCCGCAGGACGCGCACCGCCGTTCTATCCGGCCCGAGACCGAAAACGGCGCGCCAGCGGTCGAGGCAGGTGCAGGGATGCGAGATGCCGAGGCACAGAATGTCGCCGACCTGGATGTCCCCATCCCCGCTCAGGCGGAGGAACGCATGTTGATCGTTGAGCTTCTCGACCGTGATGCCCTCCTGCCGCTCGGAGAGCTCGGTGCCGTCGCGATAGACCGAGAGCACGATCGGCAATCCCTGGTCGAAGGAGACGTCGCGCATGCCGAAGCCGGCGATCGCGAGGCCACGCTCCGGCCGCGACAACACCTCCGCCCAAAGCCGTAGCGCCGGCCGGAAACCGCCTGCGGCGGAGAGCGTCTCGTCCGCGACCCTCAATCCGCCACGTGAGTCCACCGCGCTGAGGGCCCGCGCATAGATGCCGTGATCTGAAAAGAAGATCGCGCCGCTGCGAAGAAGCAGCGTCGCGTTGCCGTCGGTGGCGACGAGCGGCGAGAGTGCATCGACCACGAGGTCAAAATAGGCCGAGCCCCCGGCGCTGCAGATCAGCTCGGCCGCAGGAGCCACTTTTCGCACCGCCGCCAAGGCTGCCGCGGTGCGTGTCATCAGCCCGTCGATAGCGGCCCGCGTCGCGTTGGCGTCGGCGGTCGCGACGGCGCCTTCATAAGTCGCCACTCCGCGCAACTCCAGCGTAGGTCCCGCGGCCAGAACTGCCTCGATGACGGCTGCGACCGCCGCTTCGTCGCGGGCCCCGGACCGACCGGCACCGATTTCGACGAGCACGGGCAGCCGGGTACGGCCGCCGACCTTTGCCGCAATGGCCAATGACGCCACGGCCGCGGGGCTGTCGGCGAAAGCGAAGAGTTCGGTCGCGGGATGGGCCGCCAGCAACTGGCCGAGCCGCTGTCCCGCCATCTTGCCGCCGATCTCGTTGGCGAGCAGCAGGCGCCGCTCACCAGCCTGCATCAACACCGCCGCCTGCTGGACGTTCGCGACGGACGCGCCCCAGGCTCCCGCCTGCCGCAGTTCCGCAGCGATTTCGGGAGACATCGGCGTCTTGGCATGGGGAGCCACGGCAGCTCCATGCGTCTTCAGGTACCGGAAGAAGAATTCCATGTTCCCGGCAAACGCGGCTTCATCGAGCGTGAGAGCGGGCAAGGAGAGCTCGCCGCGATGAGGAGCGGCGCCACTGCTCAGAAACGCCTCGATCGGCATCGGCAACGCGACCGGAACGCCGCGAAGCGTTGCGTCGACCTGCGTGCCGTTGCGAGCCACGTGATCCATGTCTGAGCTCCTCCGATTATGGTCCAATAGCAGATGAAAAACCGTATGACAACGTTGTCATCAGCGCGAAGCTGACACCAATTTCTGTTATGCTGGGCGATCTCGTGCTGTAAGCGGTCATAGAGAGAGCATCGGTTCCAATCCGTTCTCCAGGCTGGTCTATGTGTTCCAGGCCTGTCGTGCTGACCGGATCAAGCCGGTCTAATTTCAGTTGCGGTCGCTGTGCGGGTCGAGCCAGTCGCGCAGCCAGTCGCCGAGCAGGTTGACGCTGAGCACAGTCAGCATCAGGGCCAGACCCGGAAGGGTGATGATCCACCAGGCGCTGGCGATGTAGGTGCGTCCATCGGCCAGCATGCGGCCCCAACTCGGGGAGGGTGGCTGGATGCCGAGCCCGAGGAAGCTCAGCCCCGCCTCCAGCACGATGGTGCGGGCGAGCTCCAGCGTCGCCACGACGAGGGCCGGCGTCAGCACGTTCGGCAGGATGTGCCGGCCGAGGATGCGCAGGTGTCCGGCGCCCATCGCGCGCACGGCCTGGACGAACTCCCGTTCGCGCACCGTCAACACCTGGCCGCGCACGATGCGGGCGTAGCGGACCCAGCTCGTCAGGGCGAGCACGGCGATCAGGTTGTGCAGGCTCGGCCCCAGCGCCGCCACGACCAG
>DATDBB010000499.1:0-6565 GCA_036525085.1 Allobosea sp. | reverse complement strand
TCGATGGAGTTGAGACCATGAAGATCCGCAATTCGCTGAAGTCGCTCCGCGCCCGTCATCGCGACAACCAGCTCGTGCGCCGCAAGGGCCGCGTCTACATCATCAACAAGGTCCAGAAGCGCTTCAAGGCGCGCCAGGGCTGAGGTTTCGGCGGCTCGCGCCGCCTGCCTCTCCTTGCGAAGGACGACCAAGCGGGGCGCCTGCGGGCGCGCCCGCTTTTTTGCGTCGGCACTTCTCCGAGACGTGATCCGCCCGCGAATTGACCTGCCGGCTCGCGCGGCTAAACTCCGGGGCATGATGATCGCGCGCCCGCTTTCCATCGCCTTCCTGCTGGCCCTCGCCTTCGCGATGCCTACGGGCCTCGTGCAGCAGGCCATGGCCCAGACGCAGGACAACGGCGCATCGCGGCCGGGCGCGGTGGCCCCCGCCGACAAGGACGACAATCCCTCGGTGACGCCGGGGCCGGCGCGCGGACCTGCCGCGACGCTGGAGCGGCTGTTCGAGCGGCTGGCCTCTGCCAAGTCGCCGGAAGAGGCCAAGGGCATCGCCAACCTGATCCAGCGCCGCTGGGCCCGATCGGGCTCCGCCACCGCCGATCTGCTGATGACCCGCGCCCAGACGGCGATGAAGGCCAAGCAGCTCGAACTGGCGATCGAACTGCTCGATCGCGTCATCACCCTCGAGCCGGACTGGGCCGAGGGCTGGAACCAGCGCGCCAATGCGCTCTTCCTCGCCGGCGACCCGATCCGCTCGATGCTCGACATCGGCGAGGCGCTGAAGCGCGAGCCGCGGCACTACGGCGCGATGATGGGGCTCGGCACCATCCTGCGCCAGCAGGGCGACGACAAGCGCGCCATGGTCGCCTATCGCCGTGCGCTCGAGATTTATCCGCAGCTCGAGGCGGTCAAGAGCGCGGTCGATTCGCTCAAGATCGAAGTCGACGGTCGCGACGCCTGAGATCTTCACAGAACCGAAACGGCCGCAGCTGCGTATGCGCAGCATGCTGACCCGTTCGCTCCTCGTCCTGTTCATCCTTGTCGTTTCCGGGCTGGTGCTGTGGTCCGAATGGCTCGGGACGCATGCTGGCCGGCGTCACCCGCCGAACGGCAGCTTCGTTCCCGTCGCTGGCGGGCGGCTGCATTATCGCGAGAGCCGGCCGAGCACCGAGCCACGCGGCACCGTCGTCCTGATCCACGGCGCCTCCTCCGACCATGCTGATCTGCTGGCAACGCTGGGGCCCGATCTCGGCCATTACCGCGTCGTCGCGATCGACCGGCCGGGCCAGGGCTGGAGCGACCGGATCGCGGGCGACGCCATGGCCGATCCGGCGCGGCAGGCCGCGGTCCTGTTGCAGGGGCTCGATACGATCGCACCCGAGCGCTTCGTGCTGGTGGCGCATTCGCTGGGCGGGGCGGCCGCGACCCGGATCGCGCTCGACCGGCCGGAGCGGCTTCGCGGGCTGGTGCTGCTCGGCGCCGTGACGCATCCCTGGCCCGGCGGCATCGCCTGGTATCACCATGTCACGGCCTGGCCGGTGATCGGCCCGCTCTTTACGCGGCTGGTCGGCGTTCCGGGCGCGCGCGTATTGTTGGAGGCCGGGGCGGCCAGCGTCTTCGCGCCGCGGCCGGTGACACCGGGCTACCTCGAAACCGGCGAAATCGGGCTCCTGCTGCGGCCGGCAGCCTTCCGCGCCAATTCACAGGACATCGCCGCCGCCTTCGACTTCGTGAGCGCACAGGTTCCGCGTTATCGCGAGCTGAAAGTGCCGGTGGTCGCGATCACCGGCGACAGCGACGCCATCGTCTCGCCGGTCATCCATTCGGCCGCAATCGCCCGTCAGGCGCCGCAGGGCCGCTTCGTGCTGCTGCCGGGCATCGGCCATATGCCGCACCATGCCGCGCCCGAGATCGTCGTGGAGGCGATCGACCAGATCGTCGGGCCGCGCTCCAGCCTTGCCGCCAACTGAGCTCGCCGCCAGCAGACCTCGCGGCCGCATTCGGGAATTATGACTAAAGTACTAAGTCTTTAGTCTACCTATCCGGATTGCCGCGGTTAATCCAAGTTAACCTGCTGCTCTAGGTAAATTCTGACGTAACGACGCCAGCCCTTCGCCCCAGTCGGCGCGGGGAACGAGACGTATTCAAACGTCCTCACGGGGGAGACAGTCCATGCAAACAGAAGACAACGTCAAGGCCCATTGGGCCGAAACCCAGCGCCTGACCTACATCATGCTCGGTATCTGGGCATTCTTCTCGTTCTTCATCCACATGTTCGCGACCAGCCTCAACGGCATCAAGATTCTCGGCTTTCCGCTCGGTTTCTACATGGCCGCCCAGGGCTCCCTGATCGTATTCGTCATTCAACTGTTCTGGTTCGCGAAAGCCCAGGACAAGGTGGATCGCAAATACGGCATGGCCGAAGACGATTGAGGGGGGGCACGCTCATGTCGGCAGAAGCACAAAAGGGCGATTTCACCTCCAGCCTGGGACGCATCTACGGCGTCTATACCGGCGGGTTCGTCGCATTCGTGGTGTTCATCGGAGTTCTGGAGCGTGCCGGCGTTCCCAACCACATTCTCGGCTATCTCTTCGTCGCCTTCACCATCGGCGTCTATGCCGCCATCGGCATCATGTCGCGTACCATGCAGGTCGACGAATACTATGTCGCCGGCCGCAAGGTGCCGTCCTTCTACAATGGCATGGCGACGGCGGCGGACTGGATGTCGGCGGCCTCCTTCATCGGCATGGCCGGCACGCTCTACCTGCTGGGCTATGACGGGCTCGCCTTCATCCTCGGCTGGACCGGCGGCTATGTGCTGGTGGCGACGCTGATTGCGCCTTATCTGCGCAAGTTCGGCTGCTACACCGTGCCCGATTTCCTGGCCTTCCGCTTCGGCGGCAACGCCGCCCGCATCGCCGGCATCGTCGTGCTGATGAGCTGCTCCTTCACCTATGTGGTGGCGCAGATCGTCGGCACCGGCCTGATCGGCGCGCGCCTGCTGGGGATGAGTTTCGAGGTCGCGGTCTTCGTCGGTCTCGTCGGCATCCTGGTCTGCTCCATGCTCGGCGGCATGCGCGCCGTCACCTGGACGCAGGTGGCGCAGTATATCGTGCTGATCGTGGCCTATCTCGTCCCGGTCGTGATCCTTTCGACCCAGAAGTTCGGCATTCCGATCCCGCAGCTCACCTACGGCACGGTTCTCTCCGAGATCCAGATCCGCGAGGCCGCGCTCGGCGTTCCGGCTGCGGCGTCGCATGTCGTGCCTTTCGCACGCTACGACCCTCTGAACTTCTTCGCACTGGTGCTCTGCCTGATGGTCGGCACCGCCTCTCTGCCCCACGTCCTGATGCGCTACTTCACCACGCCCTCCGTGCGTGAAGCGCGCTCCTCCGTGGCCTGGACGCTGCTGTTCATCTTCATCCTCTACTTCACGGCGCCGGCCTACGCCGCCTTCGCGAAGCTTGAAGTGTTCCAGAACGTCATCGGCAAGCCGCTCGCGGAGCTGCCAGGCTGGATCTACAGCTACGGCAAGATCGGGCTCGTCCAAATCTGCGGCGTCAACGCCGTCGATGTCGCCTCGATCACCGCCGCCTGCGGCAAGATCGCCGGCCATACCGGTGTCCTGCAGCTCGCCAACTTCTCGATCCAGGCTGACGCGATCGTCATCGCCACGCCCGAGATCGCGGGCCTGCCCTATGTCGTCTCCGGCCTCGTCGCCGCGGGCGGCCTGGCGGCGGCGCTCTCGACCGCGGACGGACTGCTGCTGGCGATCGCGAACGCGCTCTCGCACGATGTCTATGCCAGGATGATCAACAAGAACGCGCCGGTGGCGAGGAAACTCATCATCGCCCGCGTGCTGCTGGTCGTCGTGGCAATCATCGCTGCCTGGGTAGCCTCGGGTCGGCCGGCCGACATCGTCGCGATGGTGGCCTGGGCCTTCTCGCTGGCGGCGGGAGGGCTGTTCCCGGCGCTAGTCATGGGCATCTGGTCCAAGAAAACCACGGCGGCCGCGGCCGTCGCGGGCATCTGGGCCGGCTTCCTGGCGACGCTGACCTATCTCGTCGTGACCCGCTACTTCCCGGGCTTCGGCGTGAACGTCCTCGGCATGTACTCGAACGTCAGCCCGACCACCGGGGCGGCGCTCCTCGACATCGCCAAGCTCAAGGCCGAGCAGCCGCAGATCTTCCAGCAGGGCTGGGTGGCGATCAACCACCCGCTGGCCTCGAAGGTCGGCTACTTCAACGTCGCCAACATCTCGGCCGGCCTGTTCGGCATGCCGATCGGCTTCCTGACGATGTTTATCGTCTCGAGGTTCACCACGGCGCCCACCAAGGAACTGCAGGACTTCATCGACAAGATCCGCCAGCCGCGCGGCGCGGCGGTGATGATCGAGAAGTAATCGCGCCCGCCAGCCTTCCCGCTGGCGGCGCCCCTCGGACGAGGGCGGGACTGGCCCCGCCCTCGTCTTGTCCGCACAATCGGGCATCCAAACGCTTGCAAGGGTTCAACGTGAATGGCTGACGTCGATAGCCAGGGATTGTTCTGGCTCTACCAGACGCCCAACCTCGTTCTTGCAGCGTTGATGTACACGCTGCTCGGCCGCTTCATCCTCTCGCTTTTTTTCCCCGATGACAGCGACAAGGTGATCTGGAAGACCTTCCGGCAGATCACGCAACCGGCGATCGCCGCCGTGCAGATCGTCACCCCTGCTGCCGTGCCTGACCGTGTCGTCACGCTGCTGGCGGTGGTCTGGCTTCTCTTCATCCGCATGCTGGTCTTCGTCGGCTTCGCCGCGGCGGGCTGGCTGCCCGTCATCACCGGGGCGCCGAGGCCATGACCGAGGATCGCGAGGACATCCTGCGCCGCGACGGCATCGTCATCGGCATCGCCGGCATGTCGGTGCTGAACGGCATGCACTTCTCGGCCTATTTCGACCCGGCCTACATCCTGATGAAGCAGTTCGCGCCGGGCTTCTTCGTCACCTCGCCGCTGCTGATCTTCTACTTCACCTCGCTCTTCATCTCAGCGCTGACGCTTGCCATCGGTGGCGTGCCCGCGGCGATCTACGAGCGTGGACGCGGTCTGGAGGCGAGCACGCCGACCTCGCTCTGGATCTGGCTCGGCGGTATCGGGCTCCTGACCATCCCGACCTTGCTGCAAATGACGGCGCGGCAGGGCTGAGGCTGAGCGGGCAGGGCATTGCGCGAAACCGGGGACTGGTTTCGCGGCAGCCGTGCGACATGATGATCGCGCCACTCGCAAGCTCGTGAACGGCGGTGCCCCGCGACTGGATCGGCCGGGGATTTCCAGCCGGGCGATCGGATTATAAACTTCTTCCGGTTTTGCCCCCGGATGAGGTGACCCTTGGGCGAAGCGAGATTTCGGGAACTGGCGCTGCTGTCGGTGTCGCGTGGATGCGCCTTCGCCGGGCTGGCGATCATCTGCGTCATGGTCGGGCTCGCGGGCTATCCCGGCATGGCGCTGCAAAGCGGCGCGATCCTGATGATGCTGGCGGCTGCCGTGCTTATCCTCAAGGCGGAGCGTTCGCAGCGGGTCTCCTATAAGCGCACCGAGCTCTGGGTGTTGCTCGACCCCAAAGAGCGTCCTCGCGCCGATTTCGCCCAGCAGGTGATCGGGCTGGCGCTGCGGGAGGTCTATCTGCGCTTCGCCCGGTATTTCGCCGCCGGGGGAGCATTTTGTTTTGTCGGCTCGCTTGCCCTGCTCGCCTAGAGCCCCCCGCGAAAAGTGGGAATCGATTCTTCGCAGGAGGGAGGCTTAGATTAGGCCTTCTCGACATGCTCCTTCGCCACGAAGGCGATGCGGACCATGTTGGTGGCGCCGGGCGTTCCGAAGGGCACGCCCGCCACAACGATAATGCGGTCACCGAGCTTGGCGAAATCCTCGCGCACGGCGAA
This sequence comes from Allobosea sp., assembly GCA_036525085.1. GTDB lineage: Bacteria > Pseudomonadota > Alphaproteobacteria > Rhizobiales > Beijerinckiaceae > Allobosea. Next base: position 650 of record DATDBB010000499.1, on the reverse strand, counting down.
TTTGCAGGCGCGCGAAGCCATGTCGTCGATGTCGCTGGCATCCTTCGTGACCACCGAATGCACGCCCCACACCAGCGTCAGGCGGCGCGCCGTGGCGCGGTTCGGCGTCAGGGCGATCACGGTCGAGTTCGGCCGCTCGCGCGCGATGCGGAAGGCGGTCGAGCCGGACGAGGTCCAGGCGGCGATCACCTTGAGGTTCAGCGTGTCGGCGATCTCGTGGGAGGCCTTGGCAATGGCGTCCGCTCCGGTCTCCTCGGGTTCAGCGCGCTGCGCCTCCAGGATCGAGCGGTAGATCGACTCGCCTTCGACCTCCTCGGCGATGCGGTTCATCATCGCCACCGCCTCGATCGGGAACTGGCCGGCCGCGCTTTCGGCCGAGAGCATCACCGCGTCGGCGCCCTCGAAGACGGCGGTGGCGACGTCGGAGACCTCGGCGCGAGTCGGCACGGGGGCGGTGATCATGCTTTCCAGCATCTGCGTCGCGACGACGACGGGCTTGCCCTTGCGGCGGCTGAGGCGGGTAATGCGCTTCTGGGTGCCGGGCACCTTTTCCAGCGGCATCTCGACGCCGAGATCGCCGCGCGCCACCATGATCGCGTCCGAGGCGTCGATGATCTCCTCCAGCCGGATCAGCGCCTGCGGCTTCTCGA
>DATDBB010000498.1:0-3403 GCA_036525085.1 Allobosea sp. | reverse complement strand
AACTGTTCGGGCTCAAACCAACGTGCGGACGGGGCCTCTGCTGGACAGCGGTCTCGACACAACCCGGGATGACACAGGCTCCCGTCCGCACTCAACCTCGCCCAAATCAGCGAAGTCAGCCACAGACAGGGATGACGGCGCGGGGATGATCGATGTTTGAACCTGAGGATGGCGCCGTTGGTGTGAGCCGGACCACGGCCCGCGCCTACACCCTGACCATCTGGGGCATCGCGCTCGGCATCCTGGTCTTCGCGATCGGCGTCGTCGCCTGGGCGCTGGCGGTCGGCAATGCGCAATTGTTCAAGGACGGCGTCGATTGGGTCTATGACGTCGTGCTCTACGGCATCGCGGCGCTGGTCTTCGGACGCGACGACCGGGCCGAGCGGCTGGCGGCGATGGCCATCGGCGCGGTGATGGCGGCGGCGGGGCTGCACACGCTCTATGATCTGGCCGCCAAGATCATCACGCCGCGGCCGATCGAGGTCTGGGCGCTCGGCTTCTCTGCCGGCAGTGCGGTGGTCATAGCCATCTTGATCGTCGGCGTGCTCTGGCGCTTCAGAGCTGAGGACAATCCCGTCATCAAGGCGACCTGGCTCTCCTCGCGCAACGACGTGATCTCGACGACCGGCTTCGCGCTGCTCGGGCTGGCGGCGCGCGTCGCGCCGGTGCGCTGGCCGGAATATCTCTTCGACGTCTTCGTCGCCGGCATCTGCTTCCAGGCGACTTGGGCGATCTGGCGCTCGTTGAAGGCCGCACCCTCGATCGCGCTTGCGCCTTCCCTCCCCCTGGTGGGGAGGGACTGAGGGTGGGGGGCGATCGACCGGGCGAGCGTTGGTCGTGATCAGGCGTTGGCATCCGCCGGTGTAGCCAGCATAGCGCCGTTGCGTCCTTGCTTTTCGCCCCCCACCCCAAGCCCCTCCCCACGAGGGGGAGGGGAATCACGTCCCGGTTTGCACAACAGCACGCAGACAGTGCCGATGACCGGGCTATAAAGGCGAGACGCCTTCCGAGGACCGCTACCATGTCGATCGCCGAAAAACTGCCCTCCATCCTGATCGCCAATCGCGGCGAGATCGCCTGCCGCGTCATCCGCACGGCCCGGCGGCTGGGCCTGCGCACCATCGCGGTCTATTCCGAGGCTGATGCGGAGGCGCTCTTCGTGCAGATGGCCGACGAGGCTTATCTGATCGGCCCCGCCCCGGCGCGCGAAAGCTATCTCGACGCCGGCAAGATCCTCACTGTCGCGAAAGAGGCCGGCGCCGCCTGCATCCATCCGGGCTATGGCTTCCTCTCCGAGAACGCCGATTTCGCCGAGGCCTGCGCGAAGGCTGGGATCGTCTTCGTCGGCCCGCCGGCTTCGGCGATCCGCGCGATGGGATTGAAGGACGCCGCCAAGGGCCTGGTCGAAAAGGCGAATGTGCCGGTGGTGCCAGGCTATCACGGGGCCGAGCAGGGCGTCGAGTTCCTGGGCCGTGAGGCCGATCGCATCGCCTATCCCGTGCTGATCAAGGCGGTGGCGGGCGGCGGCGGCAAGGGCATGAAGAAGGTCGATCGCGCCGAGGATTTCGCGGATGCGCTGACAAGCGCCCAGCGCGAGGGTCAGAACGCCTTCGGCGATGCGCGCGTGCTGGTCGAGAAATATGTGCTGTCGCCGCGCCATGTCGAAATCCAGGTCTTCGGCGACAGCCACGGCAATGTCGTGCATCTCTACGAGCGCGACTGCTCGCTGCAGCGCCGCCACCAGAAGGTGATCGAGGAGGCGCCGGCGCCGGGCATGAGCGAAGAGGTCCGCGCCGCCATGGGCAAGGCCGCGACGGAAGCTGCGAAGGCGGTCGGCTATGTCGGTGCCGGCACGGTCGAGTTCATCGCCGACGGGCGCGAGGGGCTGAAGGCCGACCGCTTCTATTTCATGGAGATGAACACGCGTCTCCAGGTCGAACATCCCGTCACGGAAGCGATCACAGGGCTCGATCTGGTCGAGCTGCAGTTGAAGGTCGCGGCCGGTGAACCGCTCGGCTTCTCGCAAAACGATGTCACGGCGACTGGACACGCCGTCGAGGCCAGGCTCTATGCCGAAGATCCGGAGAAGGGCTTCCTGCCCTCCACCGGCAAGCTCTGGGCGCTGCAGTTTCCTGAAGGTCAGGGCATCCGCATCGATACCGGCGTCGAGGCCGGCGATACGGTGACGCCGTTCTACGACCCCATGATCGCCAAGGTCATCGCCCATGGCGCGACCCGCGACGAAGCGTTGGACCGACTCGGCGAGGCGCTGGGCGACACGCTGGTCGCCGGGCCGCGCACCAATCTCGCTTTCCTCAAGGCGCTCACTGAGGCGAGGGGGTTTCGCGAGGGGCCGTTCGATACCGGCTTCATCGAGCGCAACATCGCCGCGCTCGGGGCTGAACCACAGCCGCTCGATGCGGCGGCGGTGGCGGCTGCCGCGCTCCAGCTCGAGGAGGATCGACAGCTTGCTGGGCTGATGCAGGCGGCCGAGCGTGTCGTTGGCGAGCATCGTTCACCCTGGCTCGATGCGGACGCCTTCTCGCTGATGCCGCGCCCGCCTCTGGGGCTTCCGCTGTCGGTTGTTGGCGAACGCGTCGAGGCACAGATCGAATGGCATGAGGCCGGCGCGCGCGTCTGCCTGCCCGGCCATGAGATCGACGAGGGCGAGCACGAGATCGCGCTGGCGCAGGGCGAGGCCGGCACTTGGCTGGCGCTGCATCGCGGCCGGCAGACTTCGGTTGCCCTGTTCGACCCCTTCGGCGTCGATCTCGATGCCGCGGCCGGCTCGGGCGGCGTGGTCAAGGCGCCGATGCATGGCAAGCTGATCGCGCTCTTTGTCGCGGAGGGCGATGCCGTGGTGAAGGGCCAGAGACTCGCCATCGTCGAGGCGATGAAGATGGAGCATGTGCTGACCGCCCCGCGCGACGGCACCGTCAGCGAGGTCGCCGGCGCGCCGGGGGCGCAGGTGGCGGAAGGCGCGAAGGTGGTGGTGCTGGGGGAATAATCGAAGCGGTGGAGTCGGTTGCGGGCGAGTCTTTGCAAATCGATTCAGTCAGGCCTCGACGGCTTTCGATAATGCATCGTCATCCTGGGCTTCGCGTAGCGAAGTCCCGGGATCCATCATAGGACGCGGTGGAGCCCTATGATGGATCCTGGCCTGCGCCGCTTCGCGGCTGGTCCAGGATGACGCGCGTGTGGGGATAGGCCCGAGCCTTCGTGTCGCAGGGGAGGCCTTCCCGCTCACAGCCGCCCGATCACCGGGAAGTGCTCGACCTCGTAGACCTGTCCCGACACGGGGGCGCTTTCGTCGGAGAGCCAGAAGGCGGTGTGGGCGGCGATCTCTTCCGGCTGCATGATGCGCCCGGTCGGGGCGTGGCGGAGCGGCACATGGTTCTGCCAG
>DATDBB010000497.1:0-10926 GCA_036525085.1 Allobosea sp. | reverse complement strand
CGTCGCGGCGGTCTCCTCGAGGCTCGAGGCCTGCTCCTCGGTGCGCTTCGACAGGTCGTCGGCGCCCATATTGATCTCGCGGGCGGCGAGGCCGACATCGGCCGTCGTCGTCTGGATCGTCTTCACCGTCGAGGACAGGCGATCCACTGTCGCGTTGAAATCGTCGCGCAGCTTGGCGTAGTCGGCCGGCAGATCGATGTCGATGCGATGGGTCAGGTTGCCGTGCGACAACTCCGCCAGACCAGCCGCGAGCGCGCTGACGACCTTTTCGAGTTCCTGCGCCTGCTGGAGCCGCTGCTGGGCCGAAAGCTGGCGCTGCTCCTCGGTCGAGCGGCGCGTTTCGTCCATCAGGCTGGCCTGGGACGCCGCCTCGACTTCGAGCCGCTCCTTCTCGATCGCGGCGCTGCGCAGCACGTCCACCGCCCCTGCCATGTCGGCGAACTCGCCGCTGCGGAAGGTCGGGACGACGGAAGCCAGATCGCCGGCGGCCAGGCGCTCCATCGCTCCCTTGAGGCTGGCGAGCGGCTTCATCATCCGGCGCACGAGCAGGAAGAGCGCCACGCCGGCGACCGCGGCAATCAAGAGACCTGCGACGACGTTGCCGGTGATCATCTCGCTGATCACCGCCATGAAGTCCTGCTGCTTGATGCCGACATAGAGCACGCCGATCACGCTGTTGTCGGATTTCTGGATGATCGGCTCGTAGATCGTGAAATAGGGCGTGCCGAGGATGTCGGCGGCGCCGGAATAGGTTGCGCGCTGCTTGAAGACGGCGTCATAGGCCGCACCCGGCGCGAGCTTCGTCCCGATGGCGCGCGAACCGTCGGGCTTCTGCACATTGGTCGCGACCCGGACGTCGCCCATGAAGACCGTCGCCGTGCTGCCCGCCAGCGTCTTGACCTTGTCGACCGCTGCGAAATTGCCGTTCACCAGTTCGTTACCGAAGAACAGCTTGTCGCCTTCGAGCCTCGGCTCGCCCTTGGTCGCGAGCAGGTCGCGGAGCAGGTTGATGTTGACCGAGAGGCTGGCCTGGGCCCGCTCCCGCATCGCCTTCTCGGCTGCCTGCAGGGAGACCAGAACGGATGCGGCGACCGCGATGCCGACGAAAAAGACACCAACCATAGCTAGGCGGGTGGCGATCGGGAGGCGAATGGACAGCAGTTTCTTCATGGGAACCCATTCCGGAAGGGGCGCCCGTGCAGACATCGAACTCTTTCACAAGATCTTCGAATATGTGCAACCGACGCCGGGTTTTGTGATTTTATAGGTAGGCAGCGCGCCCCGACGAGACGCAGATCTAGGCACCGGCAAGTCTGATCTATTCGTGGCCCGCCGCCGAAGTTCATGATCGAACTGCTGCGATAGCCACTCAGATTAGGATTAGACTTAATCAAAGGCGTGAAGAATGATTTAACCTTGGGGAGCCTTGGCCTCGGGCCGTCTGCCGGCATTCCCGATATGTCCGGTGGCACCCGGGCCTGTTGCCTATCCGCCACAACGGCGAACCGCCACATTTTCGCCATATCGCGTTCACCCCACGGCCATGACCGACGCCTTGAACGGGTCGTGCGGCGTTTTGCGATGGAACGCCGACGCTTCTCCCCAGTTGATGATCCGCGTCCGCAAGACCAATAAAGCAGAGCCAAACTTCATGCCCGCCGATACCACCGCCGACCGCCTCTCGCCTGCGCTGTCCAAGTACCTTCCGAAGCGACTTTCGGCTCTGCTGATGCCATTGCTTCTGGCGGCCTGCGTGTCGGGGCCGCAACAGCCCTATGAGGTGGCGCATGCGCCGCGCTCCAACATCAGCGCTGAGTATCTCGCGATGTATGGCGAGCGCCCGGACGAACAGTTCCCGCTGCCGGCGACGGACATCTCGGAGGTCGACCCGCGCTTCCTGCGCCGCGAGGTCGCCTATCCGACGCGCGAGCAGCCCGGCACGATCGTGGTCGATACCGACAACAAGTATCTCTATCTCGTGCGGGAGAACGGCCGGGCGATCCGCTACGGCATCGGCGTCGGCAAGCAGGGCATGTCCTGGCGCGGTCGCGCCAAGGTCGGCCGCAAGGCGGCCTGGCCGCGCTGGACCCCGACGGCGGCGATGATCGCGCGCGATCCCGAGAAGAACGGCCCCTGGGCCGGCGGCATGCAGGCCGGCCTCGAAAACCCGCTCGGCGCGCGCGCGCTCTATCTTTACCAGGGCGACCGCGACACGCTCTACCGCATCCACGGCACCACGGAGCCATGGTCGATCGGCGAGTCGGTCTCCAGCGGCTGCATCCGCATGTTCAACCAGGACATCATCGACCTGCACAGCCGTGTTCCCACCGGCACGACGGTGGTCGTCCTGAACCGCGGCCAGTTGCTCGCGCCGGAGCCCGGTGAGAGCTTCGACGAGTTCACGTCCGAAGGCAGCATCTGACGCAAAGGAAGCGCACGTCATGCGCCTGACAACTGCGCGCGTCACCAAGCTGCAGTGCAGTGCAGTGCGATCTGTTGTGCAGGTGCAGCAATCTGGTGTAGGCGGGTAGTGCCGGTCGCGCCCGCCGCCCTCTTGCCGCATCTGGCGGGGATCGCGCCCAGCGAGCGGGGAGAGGCCAGCCTATGCGCGTGACGATGATCGGTTCAGGCTATGTCGGCCTGGTGTCGGGTGCCTGTTTCGCCGATTTCGGCCATATCGTAACCTGCGTCGATACGGATGCCTCCAAGATCGAGGCGCTGAACCGCGGCGAAATTCCGATCTTCGAACCGGGCCTGGACGATCTCGTCGCCAAGAATGTCCGCGAAGGCCGGCTGAGCTTCACCACCGAACTCGCCGGGCCTGTCCGCAGCGCCGATGCCGTGTTCATCGCGGTCGGTACGCCGACGCGGCGTGGCGACGGCCATGCCGACCTCTCCTATGTCTATCAGGCGGCACGCGACGTCGTCGCGCAGATCGACGGCTTCACCGTGATCGTGACCAAGTCGACCGTGCCGGTGGGCACCGGCGACGAGGTCGAGCGCATCATGCGCGAGACTCGCCCCGACGCCGAATTCGCCGTGGTCTCAAACCCCGAATTCCTGCGCGAAGGCGCCGCCATCGCCGATTTCAAGCGCCCCGACCGCATCGTCATCGGCACCGATGACGAGCGCGCGCGCAAGGTGATGGAAGATCTCTATCGCCCGCTCTACCTCAATGCGGCACCGCTGCTGTTCACCCAGCGCCGGACCTCCGAGGTCATCAAATACGCCGCCAACGCCTATCTCGCGACCAAGATCACCTTCATCAACGAGATGGCCGATCTCTGCGAGGCGGTCGGCGCCAACGTCCAGGAGGTGGCGCGCGGCATCGGCCTCGACAACCGCATCGGGGCCAAGTTCCTGCATGCGGGCCCAGGCTTCGGCGGCTCCTGCTTCCCGAAGGATACGCTGGCGCTGATGAAGACGGCGCAAGATCTCGGCACGCCCTTGCGCATCGTCGAGACGGTCGTCGCCGTCAACGACCAGCGCAAGCGCGCCATGGCGCGCAAGGTGATCGCCGCCTGCGGCGGCAGCGTCCGCGGCAAGCGCATCGCCGTGCTCGGCCTCGCCTTCAAGCCCAACACCGACGACATGCGCGAGGCGCCGTCGCTGGCGATCATCGCCGCGCTGCAGGATGGCGGCGCCGAGATCGTCGCCTACGACCCCGAGAGCATGGAGCCGGCCAAGGCGCTGCTCAGTGGCGTCAACTTCGCCGCCGATCCCTATTCCTGCATAGACGGCGCCGATGCGCTGGTGATCGTCACGGAGTGGGACGCGTTCCGCGCGCTCGATCTCGACCGGGTCAAGAGCAGCCTGCGCGCCCCGATCGTCGTCGATCTCCGCAACATCTACCGCTCGGACGACATGCGCCGCCGCGGCTTCACCTACAGCAATGTCGGCAATGCCTGATCGCATCACGTGACCCAGCGTCACGAGCGATCGCCAGCGCCTTGATACCGTCACATGCAACCACCACCTCTTGCGTGGCGGCGCATCCGCGCCGCCCGACAATGAGAGGAGATGACGATGACGCCGCAAGAACGCGACGTGATCGCCGGGATTTTCGACCGCCTGAAGCAGGCGGCCAACCAGCCCCGCGACCCCGAGGCTGAAAGCTACATCGCTCAGCGCCTGCGCGAGCAGCCCTATGCGCCCTACGCCATGGCGCAGGCCGTTTATGTCCAGGAGACCGCGCTGACCAATCTGCAGGCGCAGGTCGAGGATCTGCAGGCTCAGTTGCGCGAGTTGCAGAGCCGGCCGGCCGAGGCCCCGGCCCAATCCGGCGGCTTCCTGTCCGGCATCTTCGGCGGCGGTGCGCAGCCGGCGGCGCGCGCCGGTTCGGTACCCTCCTTCCCGCAGCGCTCGCAGGAGGCGCCCTCCTCCGCCTGGACACGGCAACAGACCGGCGCAATGGCGGCGGCGCCGGCAGGCCAGCCCGGCCCCGGCGCGCCGCAGCCCGGCCCCTGGTCGAACCAGGCGGCGCAGCAGGCTCCCGGACGCGGCGGCGGCTTCATGGCGACCGCGCTGACGACGGCGGCCGGCGTCGCCGGCGGCATGATGCTCGGCAGCGTGCTGACCAATGCCTTCGGCGGCGGTTCGGCCAAGGCCGCCGAGCCCAAGCCGGCGGAAGCCGGAGCGAGCACGCCGGCGCAGGACGCATCGGCGAACACCGACCAGGCCGGCTACAACGACGGCTCGTCGAACGAGGCCAATTATCAGCAGGCCGCTCATGAGGAGCCCGTCGATGCGGGCTATGATGACGGCTCCAGCATGTTCGACGGCGGCGACGACGAGTGGACCTGACGCGCCTTACCGCTTTCAGCAGAAAATAAAGAACCCGCCCGGCTCATGGCCGGGCGGGTTTTTCATGTCAGCGCCTCAAACCGTGCGATCTCAGATCACCAGCACCTTCGCGCCGACGCGCACGCGCTGGTAAAGATCCGTCACATCGTCATTGGTCATGCGGATGCAGCCGGAGGATACGGCCTGGCCGATGGTGTGCGGCTCGTTGGTGCCGTGGATGCGGTAGAGCGAGGATCCGAGATAGAGGGCGCGCGCGCCCATCGGGTTCTCGGGGCCGCCCGGCATGAAGCGCGGCAGGTCGGGCCGGCGCTTCAGCATCTCGGGCGGCGGCGTCCAGGTCGGCCATTCGGCCTTGCGGCTGACGCTCTTCATGCCGGCCCAGGAGAAGCCGGGCCGGCCGACGCCGATGCCATAGCGCAGCGCCCGGCCACCGGGCTGGACCAGGAAAAGGAAACGCTGCGGCGTGTCGATGATGATCGTGCCGGGCTTCTGGGGGCCGTCATAGGCGACCTCCTGCTTGCGGAAGCGGGGATCGATCACCCGCTCGATCGGGCGCTCCATCTCGATCGGCTGGCCCAGCGCCGCAACGCGCCGGCCCGCCCTCTGCCCGGCCGCCTGCTCGAACGGGTCAGCCTCATAGCCGGCCTGCGGCCTGACATTGCGGCCATAGGCGTATTGGCCGCCCGGCCGGTTGTAGACGGCCCCGCCCCTTCCGGCCGGGCTCGGGTCGCGCCCCGTCATCAGCAACTCGATGAAGCCGCCGCCGTAATTGCCGCGCGCCGTCGAGGCCGTCGCCATCGGATCGACCTGTGCGGGATAGGCATAGCTCTGGGCGAATGCCGATCCGGGAGCGGCGGCCACGCCCGACAGCACGAGCAGCGGAACGAAGAGGACTGGACGCATGACGCAACTCTCTCGACATCGAATGCCGGGAAGCCTGCGGGGGTGCCTTAAAAGGAATGGTGAATCGTTGACTCTGGCCGGTCTCGGGAGCCGTCAAACCAGCGAATTCAACGAATTAACCTTATCGTCGCGGAAAAGGACACGGTGAAGGAAGCGTTGCGGAAGCACAGCCTTCACCCCGCTGCCGGCTGCAGACTTACGGCCGCCGGCTGCGGCGCGCCGCCCACCAGAGCAGCAGCAGGGTGCGCCAGCGCGCGACGTCGCAGGCCAGGATGACGGCCCCATAGACCAGAGCCCCGAGGACAATCTGCAAGGCCAGTTCCGGCACGGCGGCGAAGCGGTCCCGCAAAGGCCAGATCGCGGCGGCCATGGCCGCCACGGCGAGCAGGACCGCGCCGCAGTCGCGCCATGGCGGCAGCACCGGCAGCAGTCGCAGCGCCGCCGCTGCCGTGATGACGAGCACGACCAGGAAGGCGCTCGTCTGGGCCGCGGCATAGACGATCGGGGAGGAAGCCGCGAACGCCACGACGATGGCGACATTGGTGCACAGGCCGACGACCGCCGCGAGCGTCGCCACGAGCGTGCGCTTCTCGATCAGGAAGGCGGGATAGAGCCCGGCTTGAAAGATCGAGATCGCGACGAAACCCGGCAGGAGCGGAGCCATATAGGCCGAGAACTGCCCCTGGAAGCTCGGAGGCACCAGCAGGCGGTCGAAGGCCGGCAGCGCCAGGGCAAAGCCCACGGCCGCCGGCAGCGCGACGGCGAGCACGATGACGATGTTGGCCGCGATCCGCTTTTGCGCCGCGCGCCGCCCCCGCGTCTCGTCGAGGCGGATCACCTGGCGCAGCAGCACGATCTCGAGCGTGGCGCCGAGCGTGCCGAACAGGCGCAGGCCCATATCAGAGGCGAGCGAAAAGTAGCCCGCCTCAGCAAAGCCATGTGCGCCCGCCATCAGCGAGCGGTTGAGCAAGGGGATCAGGGAGTAGATCGCATTGCCGGCGACAAGGGGCAGGGCGTATTTCGCGAAGGTCCAGGCGACCTCCCGGCGCGCCGCCGAGACGGAGAGCGGCGCATCGACCAGCACGCGGCGCACCGAGACGAGTGCCACCGCCGCGCTGAGCAGCCCGCCGAGCAGCACGACGGTCGGATCGCGCGTCAGCCAGGCGCCGCCGACCATCAGGACCAGCGCCAGCAGGTTCTTGACGATCACCAGCCGGGCATAGGCTGCATCCAAGAAGCGCGCCCGCGCGATCGCGCCGTGATAGTCGAACAGCCCTGCGCCGATGCCCGCCAGAACCGATGCCGCCAGCATCATCGCCGGCATGCGGAAGTCGATTCCCGCGACGACCGCCGCCAGCAACAGCGCACACAGGGTCATGCTGACGCCGGCGATGAGGAGATCCAGCGTGGCGCGGATCTCGGGCTGAGTCTCGCGCGCCCTCAGCGAATAGAAGCGCACCGCCGAGAGCCTGATCCAGTCGAGCAGAGCGGTGTTGACGAGGACGATGATGGCGGCGCCGATGGCGTAGCGGCCGAACTCGGCCGGGCCGAGGAAGAACGCGATCAGCAGGCCGAGGACGAAGTTCAGCCCGGCATTCAAGACGAAGGGCAGCAGGACCGTCATCTCGTCTCTGTCATGTCGTCAGGGTCATGGCGCCAATGCGGCAGGCGGCTTGATACAATGAGAGGCTTGGCGACTCAGCGCGTGCGGTGTGAGCCTGCCATCCTCATGGCCTAGACGGCCCTCCGGCGTTTTCCAAGGGGAAGCACGCGCTCCATGCCCAGCGACCCGCTGTTCTATGCCGTCGGCTGGGCGACGACGCTCGTCATCGCGATCGGCAAGAGCGCCTTCGGCGGCGGCCTCGCCATCCTCGGCATCCCTCTGCTGGCGCTCGTCGTCGATCCGCTGGATGCGGCGATCATGGTCGCGATGCTGGTTTCTCTGATGGATATCCTGGCGTTGCGCAGCTTCGGCCGCGACACTTGGTCGAAGCCTGACCTCGCCTGGCTACTGCCCGGCCTCGTGGTCGGCATCGGCATCGGCTACATCGTCTTCGTCCGGATCGACCCGCGCATCGTCACGCTGGTGATCGGGCTGACGACGCTGGCGTTCACCCTGCAATGGTTCCTGAAGGGGCGGCTCGCGGCGACGGCCTCACGGCCCGTTTCGGGCAGGCTCGCTTTGCTCGCGGGCACGCTCTCGGGCTTCACCACCTTCGTCGCCCATGCCGGCGGGCCGCCCGTGGCGATGTATCTGTTGTCGCGAGGGCTGACCAAGAGCGTGCTGGTCGGCACCACGATCGTGCTGTTCACGCTCGGCAACTGGCTGAAGCTGCCGCCCTATTTCATGCTGGGGCTGAAGCACCCGGAAGCCCTGTGGGGCGCGCTCGCCTTGGCGCCGGCCGTGCCGCTCGGCATCTGGCTCGGGCATGTCGTGCATCGACGGCTCGACCAGAAGAAGCTCTTCCTGTGCTGCTATGCGCTGCTGACCGTCGCCGCTCTGAAACTAACCGTTGATGCTGCACTTGCTCTGCTGCGCTGACCGCATGGGCAGATCGCGGCGCGCCCCTATCGCGCTGCCGGGATTGGCCCTAAGCGATCGGCCATGACCAGCCTGCCGCTTCCGCTCCGCCCTGCCCGCGACGAGGATTCCGAGCCGCTCGCGACCCTGATCGCGGCGAGTTTCGCCGAATATCCGAACTGCCATTTCGTCTGGGACGAGTTCCCGGAGTTGCGGGCTCCGGCGAGCGCCTTCGCGGCCAAGGGCGGGCGGCTCTGGGTCGCGGATGCGCCGGGTGGCGGCATCGCCGGTTCGCTCGGCGTCGCGCCCGTGCCCGGCCAGAACGCGGTCGAGATCACCAAGGTCTATGCCGACCCGGCCTTTCGCGGGACCGGGCTGGCGCAAGCGCTCTTCGCAGAGGCCGTCGCTTTCGCGCAGGCAGGCGGCTTCTCCGAGATGATGCTCTGGTCGGATACGCGCTTCGCCCGCGGCCATCGCTTCTACGAGAAGCTCGGCTTCCGGCGCTGGCCGGGCGAGCGCTACCTCGCGGACGTCTCCGCGACCTGGGAATATCATTTCCGCCTGAACCTGCCGTCGCAGGCATGACTTTCGGCCCGGCTTTGCGTGCGGTGCTCGGCATCGCGCTGCTTACCGCCATGGATGCGGTGGTGAAGGCGCAGATGCAGATGCATCCCTTCATCCTGACGCTGTTCATGCGCTTCGCCATGGGGGGCATCTGCGCGCTCGTCGTGCTCGCCTTCGTGCGCCCGCCCGCGCCGACGCGCGCCAGCCTGATCGGCAACGCCGTCCGGGTTCCGGTGGTGGTGCTGACGGCCGGCAGCTTCTTCTATTCGCTCTCGGTGCTGCCGCTGGCGGAGGCGCTGACGCTCGCCTTCCTCGCGCCGGTCTTCGTCGCCTTGCTCGGCGGCATCCTGCTCAAGGAGCGGATGGATAGCCGCATCTTCCAGGCGCTCGCTTTCGGCGTCGCGGGCATGCTGGTGATGGTCTGGCCGCGCCTGCAGGGCCATGTCAGCGGCGCCGGCCTCGGCGTCGCGGCCGCGTTGTTCTCGGCGGTCGCCTATGCCTTCAACCTGATCCTGCTGCGGCGGATCGCCATGAAGGAGCACCCTGCGATCATCGTCGTCTTCCAGAATTGCGGGCCGGCGCTGCTGCTCGCCATCCCCGCCGCTCTCAGCTTCGTGCCGATGACGGGCCGCGACCTCATCGTCTATCTGGCAGCCGGCGCGCTCGGCGTCGCCGGGCACCTGACGCTGACTTCGGCCTTCGCCCGAGCAGAGGCCTCGCGGCTCGCTCCGCTGGAATACACCGCGCTGATCTGGGCGAGCCTGCTCGGCTATTTCGTCTTCGACGAAGTGCCGCTGATCACCACCTATGCCGGCGCGGTCCTGATCGTCGCGGGAGCGATCGCGATCAGCCGGCGCTAAGGCGCGTCGCACTGGCTCGGAAACGCGCCGTCATCCCGGGTCGACCTGCTGTCGCCCAGGATGACGGCGTGTTTCCACGCAAATGCATCTACCGCTAAATCGCCGCCTTCACCGGAAAGATCATGCAGGTCTCCGTCCCATGAGCGAGCAGCTTGCCGCGCTCGTCGACCAACCGGCCCTCGCTCGTCGCGACCGTGCCGCCGCGATGGATCAGCTTGCCCTCGCAGCGCACCGTGCCGCTGCCGGGCATGACCGGCCGGACGTAGTTCACCTTCATCTCCAGCGTGGTGTAGCCCTCTCCGGCTTTCAGCGTCGCATGGGTGGCGCAGGCCATGGCGGAATCGAGGATCGTCGCGGTCCAGCCGCCATGGATCGTCCCGAGCGGATTGAAGAAGCGCGCCGAGGGGCGGCCGACGAAGACCACCCTGCCCTCCTCGACCTCGACGAGGTCGAAATCCATCGCATCCGCGAAGGGCGGGCCGGGATGTTGCCCTTCGAGCATGCCGCGCAGGAAATCGAGACCGCTGCCAGCCAGCAGCGTTTCCCGCGTGACCACTCCGACTTCGCGCGCCATCTTTCGTCCACTTCAATTGAATGTGTAGATACACGATAAGAGCCGTGCGACAGCCCGGTCAAGCCAACGTCACGGCGTGCCGCGCGCAACGCGACGCAGCGCCTTCAGCCGGTCGCGAGTCTCGGACCAGTTCTCCTTGCCGAGCCCGCCCTCGATGCGCTCCTGCGCCTGGCGCCAATGCGGGATCGCGGCCTCGATCGCGGCCTGTCCCTTGGCGGTCACGGCGTAGATCGAGGCCCGCCCCTTGCACTCGACAGGCTCGATCAGCCCTGCTCCTACGAGCAGCTGCAGGTTGCGCGTCAGCGAGGTCCGCTCCAGCGCGAAGCGGTCGGCGAGTTCGGTCACGGAGCGCCACGCTCCCGTGCTGAGGGCCGAGAGCAGCACGAACTGCGTGATCTTCAGACCGCTCGGGCGCATCGCCTCGTCATAGGCGCGCGTCACCGCGCGCGCCGTCATGCGCACATGCAGCGCAACGCAGGCGCGGGCGATGTCATCCAACTGCGGAACCGGCGTGGATGGATCAGAACTGGATGGATCGGACCTGGCGGGATCGGGCGCATCTGTCGTCATTCCGCCATGCTAGCGTGTTCGAACGCCGACGCCAGCCAGCACCGCCACGGCTGGCGGATTCACCTTTCGTGGGGATCGTTTCTTGACTCGCGGCGGGCACGCGCCTATCTCCCGCCCATCCGTTGGCACTC
>DATDBB010000496.1:0-2061 GCA_036525085.1 Allobosea sp. | reverse complement strand
TTGCTTTTGGATAAGAGCGAGCCGCTCGACATCTCTGACGGCCGGGTTCTCGGGCGCGATTGTTGTCACCGCGCGCCGGGTGGCAAAACCGCCGGCGACCTTGCCGATATCGCTGAGGCCAAGCGGCGCGAAGCCAAGCATCTTGGCATTCGCATGCGGCCGCGATTCCGGACGGCAGGATTTGCTGCACCTGAACCGCAGCGCTCCGCCTCCCGCCCCCTCGCCAAGCCCGCGGCCTGGCGTCGCGACGATCCATGAATCTGCTCGATTAGGAAGCCTGCCCGATGACGACCGCCTCTCCCTCAGCCTCCGCGCCCATCCGACGACACCGGCATGTCCTCGGCACCATTCTGCTGATGCTGGTCCTCCCCGCCTGCACCACGCGGACCGTGATGAACTTCAACCGCCTCGATGGCCGCACCGATCATGCGGCCCTGGCGCAGTTCCAGCAGGACGATGCGATCTGCAAGGGCGAGATTGCCAAGGCACAAGCTATGGCGGCTCCGATCTATATGGGCCGCAGCCTGGCTGACGCGATGGAAGCCGGCATGCTGGAGGGGCAGCGCAACAATGCGTTCCGACAGATCATGGTCGGCTGCATGGCCCAGCGCGGCTATTCCATGAATGTGGTCACGGTCGCGCAGTGATGACCTGGGTCAAGGCCCTCGCGGCCAGGCCGGCACTGCTTACCACAGCGCCGGCCTCACAACTTAAGCTCGCTGGAAGCGCGACTGCGGCCGGACGATCTTCTGAGGCCGGACGGGGACCATCGGCGTGCGCGCGGTCAGGTACTTCAAGGCCTGGCTGGTGGAATCGACCTGGTCGTCATGGCGCCCTGTCGGAAAGGCCAGCAGCTCCGAGAGATAATCGGCCAGCCATTCCGCTTCTTGCGGCAAAAGGACTTGCCCCGCCTCGAACCTGGCCGCCTGGGCGAGCAACCGCGCCGTCTTGTCGTAGCGGGCCTTTTGCAGGAGCGGATAGAGCTCGCCTGTTCGGCGCAGATCCTGCGACAGAGCCCTACCGAGCTCGGTATCCTCGATCAGCGTGGCATCGACGTCATACTCCTCGGCAACCTGGATCATCTTGCGCCTGAGCTCCGGGCTCTCCCAACGACCGCGCACCACCTCCAGCAGATAGTATTGCTGGCCGCGCGCGCCCCAGACCGTGCCGACCGACCAGTCCGAGCTCTCCGACAGGGTCGAGGCGGTATCCCAGGAAGCGATCACCAGCTCGAACGGATCGGGCGCCTGATCATACGACCGGATCCAGTCGCGCTTGATCGCATTGCCTTCCGCCGGCAACGGGTTCTGCTGGTACTGCGCCGAGAAGTTGAGGGTTCCGAGATTGCGTTTGGTCGCCTCCAACCAGGCGATGGATTCACGTCCCGGATGCAGGATCTCGCCCGCCCGGCGATGATAGACCCCGTCTTGTCCATTCCCGATCCGATAGCTCGTATCCTCCATGGCGATGGCGGGGATCGAGAGTACCTCCCACGCTTCCTTGTCGAGAACGTGCCCAACGAGGTCGTCCTGGTGGAGCCGCTGCATCACGATGATGATGGCACCGTTGATCCGGTCGTTCAGGCGCGAATACAGCGTCGTATCGTAGGACTCGGTGACGCGCCGACGCTCGGCCGCCGAGAGCACGGCGTCGAGGCCATTGATCGGGTCGTCGATGACGATGAGATCGGCCCCACGCCCGAGCACGGAGCCTCCGATCGAGCCGGCAAAGCGCGAACCCCGCTCGCTGGTCTCGATCTCGTTCTTGCGGTTGGTCTTGATCACGAACCCGGGAAAGAGGTCGCGATACCAGCCGCTCGTCACCACGCTGCGGAAATCCGCAGCGTGCTTGAGCGAGAGCTCATTGGCATAGCTGATCGCCATGATCCGCTTGCGCGGATCATGGCCCATCACCCAGGCCGTATAGGCGATGGTGACGCAGATCGACTTGGCCGAGCGCGGCGGCACATTGATGATCAGCCGCTTGCACTCCCCCCGCCAGACCCGCATCAGCTGCCAGGCGATCGCATCGATATGCCAGTTCGGCAGATAGGGTGTGCCG
>DATDBB010000495.1:0-16803 GCA_036525085.1 Allobosea sp. | reverse complement strand
TTCCCGACGATCTATCGCTGCAACGTCAAGAACCTCGTCTCGACCGCCATCGGCGTGAATGACGGGTTCAAGGATGCGTGGAAGGATTGAGGCGGGCTCCTGCCTTCTCCCCTCGCGGGAGAAGGTGGCAGCGCGAAGCGCTGACGGATGAGGGGTGCGCGACATCCCCCGTCCATCGGCGACAAGGGGCACGGCGCCCCCTCATCCGGCGCTTCGCGCCACCTTCTCCCGCGAGGGGAGAAGGGGAGCCCGCACTCCCGGACCTTACTGAATGAACCTGCTGCAATTCCTCTCCGGCCGGCTGGCGAAGGGCATCGTCGTGCTCTTCGCCATCGCCGTGCTGAACTTCTTCCTGATCCGAGCGGCGCCGGGCGATCCGGCGCAGGTGCTGGCCGGCGAGGCCGGGGCGGCGGACGCGCAGCTTTTGGAGCAGCTACGCGAGCGCTTCGGGCTGAACGAGCCGCTGCTCACCCAGCTCTGGATCTACATCAAGGGCTACATGACCTTCGATCTCGGCTTCAGCTACCGGCAGCAGCAGCCGGTGCTGACGCTGGTGCTCGACCGTCTGCCGGCGACCCTCCTGCTGACGGGCGCGGCCTTCGTGATCTCGCTCGGGCTCGGCGTGATGATGGGGGCGCTGGCGGCGCGCCGCGCCGGGCGCTGGTCGGACAGCCTGATCACCACGCTCTCGCTCGTCTTCTACGCGACGCCGCTGTTCTGGATCGCGCTGATGAGCCAGATCGTGTTCGCGCTGAAATTCGGGCTCGTTCCCAATGTCGGCTATGAGACGATCGGCGCGAACTACACTGGGCTCGCCCGGGCCCTCGACATCGGCCATCACCTGATCCTGCCGGCGTTGACGCTGGGCCTGTTCTTCACCGCCCTCTATGCCCGGATGATGCGCGCCTCGATGCTCGAAGTCGCCGGCGCCGATTTCGTCAAGACGGCGCGCGCCAAGGGGCTCTCTCCCGGCATCGTCTCGCGGCGGCATGTGGCGCGCAACGCGATCCTGCCCGTGGTGACGCTGGCCGGCCTGCAGGCGGGGCAACTCGTCGGGGGCGCCGTGCTGACCGAGACGGTGTTCGCCTGGCCCGGCATCGGCCGACTGATGTTCGATGCGCTGGTGCAGCGCGACTACTCGGTGCTGCTCGGCGTCTTCTTCATGTCCTCGGCCATGGTGGTGGGCTTCAACATCATCACCGACCTGGTCTACCGGATCGCCGATCCACGCATCGAGGCGGGGGCATGAGGTACCTGAACCTCTCCGTCATTCCGGGGCTTCGCGCCAGCGAAGAGCCCGGAACCCATGGCCACCGCATGACCTCGCCAAGGCGCAGCTCAGCCAGAGCCCCAATGTTCACTTGCCGTGTTCATGGGTTCCGGGCTCGCTGCTGCGCAGCGCCCCGGAATGACAACGCGGAGCGCCTTCCATGAACTTCCTCAAGCGTTTCTGCCGCAACCGTGGCGCCGTGCTCGGCCTCGTCATCCTGCTGGCGGTCATCGCCTTCGCGCTGCTGGCGCCGACGCTCTATCCGCAATCGCCCTGGCGGCCGGTGGCACGACCGTTCCTCGCGCCCTTCACCATGGAGCGCTTCCCGCTCGGCACGGATACGCTCGGCCGCAATCTCGCGGCCGGACTCGTCCATGGCGCGCGGGTCTCGCTGATGATCGGCGTGGTCTCGACGCTGGTGGCGCTCTTGATCGGCGTGCCGCTCGGCGCTGCCGCCGGCTATGCGGGCGGCTTCGTCGACGACGCGCTGATGCGCTTCACAGAGTTCTTCCAGACGATCCCCTCCTTCGCGCTGGCGATCGTGCTGGTCGCGATCCTGCAGCCGGCGCTGGGCTCGATCGTGCTCGCGATCGGCGTGGTATCATGGCCGCCGGTGGCGCGGCTGGTGCGCGGCGAGGTGCTCTCGCTGAAGACGCGCGAATATGTCCAGGCGGCGGTCACCATCGGCCAATCGACGCCGCGCATCATCTTCAGCCAAGTGCTGCCGAACACGATCGCGCCGATCATCGTGATGGGCTCGCTGATGATCGGCTCGGCGATCCTGCTCGAATCCTCGCTGTCCTTCCTAGGCTTGGGCGACCCCAACCTGATGAGCTGGGGCTACATGGTCGGGGCCGGGCGCACCCGCCTGCTCGACGCCTGGTGGATTTCCTTCTTCCCC
The DNA here is from genome assembly GCA_036525085.1 of Allobosea sp. GTDB lineage: Bacteria > Pseudomonadota > Alphaproteobacteria > Rhizobiales > Beijerinckiaceae > Allobosea. Next base: position 14,632 of record DATDBB010000495.1, on the reverse strand, counting down.
GGCATCGCCATCTTCCTGACCGTGCTCGCGCTCAACCTCGCCGGCGAGGGCCTGAACGATGCGCTGAACCCGCGTCTCGCAAGGGGCCGCGAATGAGCCAGGTTTCGCCCGTCCTCTCGATCGAGAAGCTTACGCTGGCCCTGCCGGCGCTGGCGGATCGGCCGCATGCGGTCGAGAATGTCACGCTTTCGATCGGGGCCGGCGAGACGCTCTGCGTCGTCGGCGAATCCGGCTCGGGCAAATCGATGATCGCCCATGCGGTGATGGGGCTCCTGCCCAAGGCGGTGAAGCCCGCTGGCGGCGCGATCCGCCTCGCCGGGCGCGACCTGCTGGCGCTGGACGAAGAGGCGATGCAGGACATGCGCGGCCGCGAGGTCGGCATGATCTTCCAGGAGCCGATGACCTCGCTCAACCCGGTGATGCGGGTCGCCGAGCAGATCGTCGAGACCTTCGAGGCACATGGGCTGTTCAGCCGCTCCGAACGCTACAAGCGCGCGGTCGACCTCCTGACCGAGGTCGGGCTGCCCGATCCGCCGCGGCTGGCGAAGGCCTATCCGCATGAGCTTTCCGGCGGGCAACGCCAGCGCGTGATGATCGCGATGGCGCTCGCGCTCGAACCCAAGCTCCTGATCGCCGACGAGCCGACGACCGCGCTCGACGTGACGACGCAGGCGCAGATCCTCAAGCTGATCGACAATCTGCGCCACAAGCACGGCACCGCCGTGCTGTTCATCACCCATGACATGGGGGTCGTCGCCGAGATCGCCGACCGCATCGCCGTGCTCGAAAAGGGCGTTCTGGTCGAGGAAGGCACCGCCGATCAGGTGCTCGGCGCTCCGCGCCACGCCTATACGCAGAAGCTGCTGGCGGCCGTGCCCTCGCTGATCCCACCGAACCGGCCGCCCTTGCCGGCAACGACGCCGGTGCTCAGCGTCGAAAGGCTCGGCAAGGTCTATCGCAAGCGCGCCTTCTTCGGCGCAACGCGCGAGGTGAAGGCCGCCGACGAGATCTCGTTTTCACTGGTCCGGGGCGAGACGCTCGGCCTCGTCGGCGAATCCGGTTCGGGCAAATCGACGGTCGGGCGCTGCTGCCTGCGGCTGATCGAGCCCGATACCGGGCGGATCACGCTGAGCAGCGAAGCCGCGGGCGATCTCGTGCTCAGCGACCTCAAGCCGAAGGCGCTGCGCGAGCAGCGCAAGCGCATCCAGATGGTGTTCCAGGACCCGTTCGCCTCGCTCAATCCGCGCCAGACCGTCGGCCGGATCATCTCGGACGGGCCGGTGGCGCATGGCACGTCGCGCAAGGATGCGTTGGCGAGGGCACGCGAGTTGCTCGAACTGGTCGGCTTGTCGGCCAACGCGATCGACCGCTACCCGCACGAGTTCTCAGGCGGGCAGCGCCAGCGCATCGGCATCGCACGTGCGCTCGCGCTCGAACCCGATGTCCTCGTCGCGGACGAGGCGGTCTCCGCGCTCGATGTCTCGGTGCAGGCTCAGATCCTGACCCTGATCAAGGATATCCAGCAGCGGCTCGGCCTCGCCATCCTGTTCGTCACGCATGATCTGCGCGTCGCTGCCCAGATCTGCGACCGGATCGCGGTGATGCAACGCGGCCGGATCGTCGAGACCGGGCCGACCGCCGCGCTCTTCGCCGCCCCGCAGCATGAGTACACGCAGGCTTTGCTGGCGGCTGTCCCCGGCGGCGGCCGGTTCGGGCATTGATGCCGCTCTCTCCTCCACCGCGCGTCATCCCGGACGCAGCGACGCGGAGATCCGGGATCCATGCCGGAACCGTTCCGGAATGGATCCCGGATCGGCGCGGCGGAGCCTGTTCTTGGGCCTGCCGAAGGCAGGACCCGAGGGCCGCTTGTCCGGGATGACGCGCGGATTTGATGATTTGACGTAGCTGCCTGTTGTTCGGAGATTGCCCATGCCTCTCGATCCTGCCCTTCGCGACAAGATCCTCGCCTCCGTCGAGGCCGGGTTCGCCGAGCAGATCGCCTTCACCCAGGAGCTGATCCGCTTCCCCTCGCTGCGCGGCGACGAGCATGCCTGCCAGGACTTCATCTTCCGCGCCATGAAGGAGCGCGGCTTCACCATCGACCGCTTCAAGATGGACGAGGCCGCGATCAAGGCCCATCCCGGCGGCGGCCCCTTCTCCGAATTCCATTCGGACGCGCCGATCGTCGTCGGCATCCACCATCCGCGCGAGGAGAAGGGTCGTTCGCTGATCCTGCAGGCGCATGTCGACGTGGTGCCGGCAGGCCCCGAGGATCAATGGACGCATGCGCCCTTCGACCCCGTGATCGAGGGCGATTGGCTCTATGGCCGCGGCAGCGCCGACATGAAGGCAGGGGCCGCCGCCAACTTCTATTGCATCGACGCATTGAGGCGCATCGGCCTGCAGCCCGCGGCGACGCTCTACCATGAATCCGTTGTCGAGGAGGAATCGACCGGGAACGGTGCGCTGATGACGCACCTGCGCGGCTATCGCGCGCAGGCGGCGCTGATCCCGGAGCCCGAATACGAGATGCTGGCGCGGGCCAATGCAGGCGTGATCTGGTTCCAGTTCGAGGTGCGCGGCGTGCCGGCGCATGTCCGCGAGATGGGGACCGGCGCCAACGCGATCGACGCCGCCTATCGCGTGATCGCGGCGCTGCGCAAGCTGGAGGAAGAGTTCAACGCCGAAAAGGTCGGCCGCGAGCATTTCGAGGATGATCCGCACCCGATCAACCTGAATATCGGCAAGATCGAGGGCGGCGACTGGGCCTCCTCGGTCCCGAGCTGGTGCAAGGTCGATTGCCGCGTCGGGCTCTATCCTGGCGTCACCGCGCAGGAGATCGCCAAGCGCATCGAGGATTGCATCCGGACGGCGTCGCGCACCGACAGCTTCCTCGCAAACAATCCGCCGAAGGTGACGTTCAACGGATTCTGGGCCGAGGGCTATGTGCTGGAGCCCGGCAGCGACGCGGAAGCCGTGCTCGCCCGCGCGCATCAGGCTGCGCTCGGCAAGCCGCTGAAATCCTTCATGACGGCCGCCTATCTCGATACCCGCGTGCATGCCCTCTACGACAAGATTCCGGCGCTTTGCTACGGGCCGATGGGCGAGCGGATCCACGCCTTCGACGAGCGCGTCAGCCTGGCCTCGGTCAAGCGGATCACCGGCGCGATGGCGCTGTTCGTCGCGGAATGGTGCGGCGTGGAGAACCTCACCGGCTAAGGACGACGGGGGCCAATCCGGCACGCTCATCGTTTCATCGCAACCAGCCCTTAATTGCGACACAGCAATGTGTGGAATACTCTTTCCATACTGACGCATCGGCGCAATATTTGAATCGCGAAGGGTCGAGCGAATCGACCTCGCGGCAGCCGCTGGAGGCGAGGGCACCACCGAGCGATGAAGAAGATGAAGCGCGCCCCCGGCGAGATTCGGGCGCAGATCGCGGCCATGCCGGTCCGGCGGCAGGACGACGGCTCCACGGAGATCCTGCTCGTGACCTCGCGCACGACGCGGCGCTGGATCGTGCCCAAGGGCTGGCCGATCAAAGGCATGACCGCCCCCGAGGCGGCGGCGCGCGAGGCCTTCGAGGAGGCCGGCGTCGTCGGCCGGATCGTATCGGAGCCTGCCGGTCGCTATACCTACTGGAAGCGGATGCCGGATCACTTCGTGCTGTGCGAGGTTACGCTCTATCTGCTGGAGGTCGAGCGCCGGCTCGATAGCTGGGCGGAGCAGCATCAGCGCCAGAGCCAATGGTTCAGGCTCGAGGATGCAGCCGATCTGGTCGACGAGCCCGAGTTGGCGACGGCGATCCGCAACCTGCCGGTCGCCCTGCCGGCCTGAAACCGTCCAGCGCAAGCCCCGCTCAGTGATAAGCCCCGCTCAGTGGCCCGTCTGCGGTGCGGGCATGAGCATTTCGCGCTCCTGGCGCGCCCGCGCCTCCTTGGTCTCCATCAGCCTGCTTTCGCGCAGCGCATTGGCGCTTTCCAGGATCGGATAGCCGATCGAGGCGATGTGGCCGTGGATGCGCTTGAGATCGCGGATGATGTCGAGATGGATCGCGCTGGTCTCGATCGATTCCGCCCGGCCGCTGCGCAGCCGCTGGAAATGGCTCTCGGTGGCACGCCGCTCGGCATCGCGCATGGTCGCCTTTTCGGCGAAGAGCTGGCGGGCGAGCGCGAGATCACGCGTCGCGAAGACGTTCAGGGCGAGAGCGAGCCCCGACGAGACGCGCTGGTGGAACTCCCGGATCTCCGCCAGCCCCTCGGGCGAGAAGGCATAGCGCTTGCGGATCTTCTTCTCGGCCAGTTCGCGCAGATTCTTGTCGATGATGTCGCCGATATGCTCGAGATTGGTGATCAACGTGATGATCTCGAGCAGCCGGCGGCCTTCCTCGTCGGTCAGTTCGTTGCGCGAGACGCGGACCAGATAGAGCTTGATCGATTCATGGATGGTGTCGACGCCGTCATCGGCCTCGGCGATGGCGCGCGAGAGCTTCAGTTCGTCCTTCTCCAGCAGCGTCATCGTGTCCCTCAGCATGACCTCGACGCGGTCACCGAGATGCAGGGCCTCGCGCATGGCGCAGGCGAGAGCCTCGGTCGGGCTGTCGAGCACATTGGGGTCGAGATAGCGGGGCGCGACGGTGGTTTCGGCTGTCTCACGGTCAGGCATCAGGCGCCCGACCAGCGCGGCGACGGGCGTGATGAAGGGCAGGAAGAGCAAGGCGCCGACGACGTTCAGCGCGACATGGAACTCGATGGCGAGGCGCGCATCGGCGGAGGGCAACGCCACGAGCCAGCTCGACAGCGGCCCGACGAAGGGCAGCACCATCAGGGCGAGCGCCAGCCGCGTCACGAGATTGCCGACCGCCGCGCGACGCTGGGCGACCGGCGCGCCGAGCTGGTCGAGCACCGGGATCAGGGCATTTCCGAGATTGGCACCGATGACCAGCGTCAGCGCGGTCGCCGGCGGGAACAGCCCCGAAGCCGCGAACGTCGCGATCAGCAGGATGACCGCGATGCTGGAATGCGTCAGCCAGGTCGCCGCGATCGCGACGAGGGCGGCGAGCAACGGCTCGCTCGCCAGCGCCCCAAGGAGCGTGCGGAAGGTCGGCGACTGGGCGAGCGGCGCCGCAGCGGCGTTCAGCTCGATCAGAGACAGCAGGATCAGGCCGATTCCGACCAGAACGCGGCCGATATTGCGGGCGCGGTCCATCGCCTCATGGCTGAGATAGAGCGCCACGCCGAGAGCCAGCAACAGCCCCCAGAGCCAGCCCAGATCCATCGAGATGACGAAGGCGGCGAGCGAGGTCCCGAGATTGGCGCCGAGCAGCACCGCCAGCGCCATGGCCGGGGCGATCAGCTTGCGCCCGGCGAAGGAGGAGACCAGGAGCGTCGTCGCGGTCGAGCTCTGCAGCACGATGGTCACGGCCGCGCCGCTCCCGAAGGCGGCGAAGCGGTTCCTGGTGAAGGTCTGGAGGGCCTGTCGCAGCGACGAGCCGAAGGCGCGCATCGCTCCCGTGCGGACCAGCCTGACCGACCAGATCAGCAGCGCGACGCCGCCTGCGAGGTGGATCAGAATCGTGGTCGCACTGTCGCTCGTGGTCATCGTCGCGGGGTCTTTCTCCGTGTCAGGGCGTCAAGCTACCTCTGAATCGTCGCTTTTTCATTAGCCAACTTATCGTTCATGCAGGCAAAACGTGCTGATTTTGCGGCAAGAGCGGCAAATTTTTACGCAGATTTGCGGTTCTGCCGGTTCAGACCGGCGGAATCAGCGTCACGCCGGAGCCGGCGAAGGACAGGTTGACAGGCGTGCCGGGCGGCAACATCGCGTGGTGGCCATACTGGATCACGAACAACTCGCCGACCGGCGTTTCGACCATGATGTCGAGATGGTTGCCGAGATAGGCGCATTTGCGGACCGTGCCGGGCAGCGAATCCGGGCCCTTCTCCTGCGAAAGCAGCAGGCTTTCCGGGCGGATCGCCACCTTGGCAGGGCCGACGCCGAGCCCCCGCGCCGGCAGGGAAATGCTCGCCGGCCCGACCGCCACCTGCGCCCGGCCATCGGCCACGGACTTGACTGTGACGTCGATCAGGTTGGCGTCGCCGATGAAATCGGCGACGAAGGCATTGGCCGGCTCCTCATAAAGCGCGCGAGGGGCGCCCTGCTGCGCGATCCTGGCATTGGACATGACGATGATCTTGTCGGAGACGGCGAGCGCCTCCTCCTGATCATGCGTGACATAGGCGACGGTCAGGTTGAGATCCTGCTGCAGCTCGCGGATTTCCTCGCGGACACGGCGGCGCAGCTTGGCGTCGAGATTCGACAGCGGCTCGTCGAAGAGCAGCACCTGAGGCTCCAGCACGAGCGCGCGCGCCACCGCGACGCGCTGCTGCTGACCGCCGGACAGCTCGGACGGATAGCGGTTCTCGAAGCCCTTCAGGCCGACGAGCGCGAGCTTGTCGAGCGCCATGTCACGGGACTTCTCCTTGCCGAGGCCCTTCACGGTGGGGCCATAGGCCGCGTTTTCCAGCACGCTCATATGCGGAAACAGCGCGTAGGACTGGAAGACCATGCTGACGTCGCGGTCGGCGGCCGAGAGCTTCGTCACGTCCTGACCACCGATCAGGATCTGGCCCTCGCTGGCGATCTCGAGGCCGGCGATCATGCGCAGCGTCGTGGTCTTGCCGCAGCCGGAGGGGCCGAGCAGCGTCACCAGCTTGCCCGCCTCTACGGTGAAGCTGATATTGTCGACGGCCGTCACCGCGCCGTAGCGCATCGAGACGTTGCGGAATTCGACGGATGCGGGCCCGGCCTTCGTCAACTTGCTGCTCCCTGGCTGATGGGGTTGGACACCGAACTGGAGAGCGCGACGACCTTGCGCCGACCGAGCTTGCGCTCGCCGACGCCGAGTTGGATCAAACCGATGCCGAACGCCATGAAGACGATGAGCACCGAGGAATAGGCGATGGCGAGGCCGAACTCGCCGGCCTCGACGCGCCCGACGATATAGGCGGTGGCGAGGTTGTACTCGGCCGAGACCAGGAAGATCACGGCGCTGACCGCCGTCATCGAGCGCACGAAGGAATAGACCAGCGCCGAAACGAGCGCGGGGCGCAGCAGCGGCAGCACGACGCGCCAGAGCGTGGTGAAGCTGCGGGCGCGCAGCGTCGTCGAGGCCTCGTCCAGGCTCTTGTCGATCTGCGACAGTCCGGCGATGCCGGAGCGTACGCCGACCGGCATGTTGCGGAAGACGAAGGCGATGATCAGGATCAGTCCCGTACCGGTGATCTCGATCGGCGGCACGTTGAAGGCGAGGATATAGGCGACGCCGAGCACCGTGCCGGGGATGGCGAAGGACAGCATGGTGGCAAATTCGAGCGTGCCGCGCCCGGCGAATTTCTGGCGGGTCAGCAGATAGGCGGTGAGCAGGCCGATCACCGCCGTCAGGGGAGCCGAGATCGCCGCGACCTTGATCGTCGTGAAGAAGGAGTCCCAGGCCGAGCCCTGAAAATAGATGCCGTTGCTGAAGTCGATGGCGAAGCCGGTGAGGTAGTGCTCCAACGTCGGGGTGTGGTTGCGACCCATGCTCTTGACGAAGCCGCCGACCAGGATGACGAGATAGATCACGAAGGTCAGTGCGACCCAGGGCACGATCGCCGCTGTCGCCAACCAGGTGATGCGGCGCGGCAGCGGCGTCGGCAGGCCAGAATCGCCCTTGCCGGTCACGGTGGTGTAGGATTTGCCGCCGAGCCAGCGCTGCTGCACCCAGAAGGCGCCGAGCGTGAAGGCGAGCAGGATGATGGCGAGCACCGCCGCCTGGCCCTGGTTATAGGCCGCGCCGACCACGGCGAAGAAGATCTTGGTCGAGAGAACCTCGAAATTGCCACCCAGCACCAGCGGATTGCCGAAATCGGCCATGCTCTCGACGAAACCCAGAAGGAAGGCATTGGCGATGCCCGGCTTGAGCAGCGGCCAGGTCACGGTGCGGAACGTCTGCCAGCGCTTGGCGCCGAGCGTCTGCGAGGCCTCCTCGAGGCTCGGGCTGATGCCCTGCACCACACCGATCAGGACGAGGAAGGCGATCGGCGCGAAGGCGAGCACCTGCGCCAGCAGCACACCGGGCAGGCCGTAGAGCCAGCGCGAGCGTGGCACGTCGAACCATTCATAGAGGAAGGTCGAGACTACGCCCGCGCGGCCGAAGAGCAGGATCAGCGCCAGGCCGATGACGAAGGGCGGGGTGATGATCGGCAGCACCGTCAGCGCGCGCATGACGCGCTTGCCGGGCATGCCGGTGCGCAGGATCAGCAGGGCGCAGGCCAGACCGAGCAGGGTCGTGATCACGCCGCAGAGCACGGCGAGGACGAGGGTGTTCCAGGCCACGCCGCAATTGACGTTGGCGCTGAGGCAGCCGAGCCCCCAGATCGAGGAATCGAAGAAGCGCGCGATGAAGGCGGACGGTGCGAAGGCGCCGCTCTGGTCGACCAGCGCGCTCTTCAGGATCTTCCAGACGGGATAGAAGATGAACAGCCCGATCAGCAGGATGACGATGCCGATCGAGGAGGTCGTGAACAGGTCGCCCCGGCAGATGCCGCGATAGGCGAGGCCGTGGCAGAGCAGCAGCAGCAGCGAGACCACGACGAGAAAGGCGCCGCCGCCCATGCCGCGCTGGACGCCGCCTCCGCCACCCAGCAGGGCTGCGAGCCAGGGAATACCCTGGCCCTCAAGCGCAATGGCGAAGCCCTGCGCAAAGAGCAGGACGAGACCGACCGCGCCCGCCGCGATCAGCATGGTCGCGGTCCGGGCCGCGTCCCGGCTCGCGGCGAAGGTGCTCGCCGCCGCCAGAGCCGCGCCGATGGGCAGGAGCCAGGGCGCCTGCCCGGAGAGGCCGAGCGCCAGCGCGCTGCCGGCCTTGCCGAAGGGGTAGCCCGCGAGCCAGCCCAAGCGCGTCAGGCTCATCCCCTCGACGAAGTACCAGGGCAGCACGGCATAGCCGAGCCAGCCGAGCAGCAGCACCAGCTTTGTGGCAGAGCGCATCCTTGCCTGTCCCCTCACCTCTTTTGCGGCCTGGCCGGTTGGACCGGCTCTTGCGGCATTGTTGATCGTTCTGCTCGCGAAACACCGCGGTCATCCCGGGCTTGACCCGGGATCCATGCCGGAACCGTTCAGGCATGGATTCCGGATCTCCGCTTCGCTGCGTCCGGGATGACGGCAGTGGTTCGGGCGGAATGACCTGTTAGAGGTGCGGCGCCCTTACTTCGGCAGCGCCTTCACTTCCTTGTCCCATTTGGCGAGCAGGCGGGTGCGCTCGGCCGAGGAGCCATATTTCACGAAATCGTAGTTGATCAGCTTCATCTGATCCATCTTCGGCGACTGGGCCGGGACCGGCGCCGCCTTGTTCGACGGCACCTGGTAGGACTTGGCGGGGGCGGCGAGCGCCTGGGCGGCCGGGGTCAGCGCCCAGTCGTAGAACTTCTTGGCGTTCTCCAGATTGCGCGCGCCCTTCACGATCGACATCGAGCCAATCTCGTAGCCCGTGCCCTCGCAGGGGGCGACCGGCTTGATCGGGTCGCCCTGCACGGCGAAGACCACGGCGTCATGGATGAAGACGATGCCGACGGCGGTCTCGCCGAGGCTCGCGGCCTTGGCCGGGGCAGCGCCCGACTTGGTGTACTGGCTGACGTTCTTGTGGAGCTGCTTCAGATACTCGAAGCCCTTCTCCTCGCCCATCAGCTGCACGACGGTGGCGAGCAGGTTGTAGGCGGTGCCGGACGAGTTCGGATCGGCGACCTGAACGTCGTCCTTGAGCTTGGCGTTGAGCAGGTCGGCCCAGCATTTCGGCTCGGGGATGCCCTTCGACTTGATCTGCTCTGTGTTGAAGCCGAAGCCGAGCGCGCCCGCATAGATGCCGACGGAGCGCTGCTTGGCCGCCTTCCACTGATCAAGCGCCCAGCCATGCAGCTCGGCGTTCTTCGGCGACGCATACTCCTGGGTAAGCCCTTCCTCGGCCGCCTGGAGATGGGGATCGCCGGTGCCGCCCCACCAGATGTCGCCGCGCGGATTGGAGGATTCGGCCTTGAGCTGGGCATAAATCTCGCCCGCCGACTTGCGGGTCATCGCGACCTTGATGCCGGTGTCCTTCTCGAAGGCGTTGGACATCGCCCGGCACCATTCCTCCTGGACGCCGCAATACATCACCAGCGAGTTCTGGGCGCTGGCGGGAGCGGCGGAAAAGGCGGTGGCGGCCGTGGCGGCGAGAGCGAAGAGGCTCGCCCTGAGCCTGGAACTGGTGTGCATCGTAACCTCCCTGAATGAGAACATTCGTTCTTCTGTGATTAGTATGAAGCTGAGACGACTTTCTCCGAAAGATCAACGCATATCGCGCTGGCTAATGAATGCCGGTGATCGCCTCCAGCTCGGCTTTCAGCGCCGGCGTGCAGCAGAGGATGGGATTGCCCTTGGCGATGCCTTCGCCGGCGAAGAAATCATTCACCGCAGCGCCCGCCTCGCGGGCGATGACGATGCCGGCCGCCACGTCCCAGGCATTGATGTGGAGTTCGGCATAGGCCTCGCTGCGGCCGATCGCGACATGGCAGATGCCGAGCGCACCCGAGCCCGAGCGCTTCATCGAGGCGCCGGCCTTGTAGCCGCGCTCGATCACCGTGAGGTAGTTGGCCGCCGGGACGCGGGTCGACCAGCCCAGCTCGACATAGGCGCGGGTGATGTCGGTCGCGCCCGAGACCCTGATCGGCTGGCCGTTCATGGTGGCGCCCTGCCCGCGCCGCGCGCAGTAGACCTCCTCCATCGCCGGCGCGGCGATGATGCCGATCTCCGGCACGCCGTTCAGCAAGAAGCCGATCGAGATGCACCAGTTGCGGTCGCCGCGGGCGAAGTTCGAGGTGCCGTCGATCGGGTCGATGATCCAGACCGCGTCGGAGGCCTGTCCGCCGCCCTCCTCGCCGATGATCGCGTCCGACGGGAACATCACGCCGAGGCGCTGGCGCAGGAAGTCCTCGACCGCGCCGTCGGCGACGGTCAGCCAGTCCTGCGCGCCCTTCATGGTGACGCCGAGGCTGTCGCTCTTGTGGAAATAGTCGAGTGCCATCCGGCTCGCCTCGCTGACGAGGCCGAGCACGGCATAGTAGCGCAGTTCCAGTTCTGCAGAATTCATCGCGGCTTGCGTCATGCTCAGGCCTCCGTCAGCGAGACGGCGACCGGCTTGCCGGACTTGGCGGACTCCGTCGCGGCGTCGGCAAGGATCTGCGCCTTGAGGCCGTCGAGCCCCGATGGCGTCGGCGCCTTGCCGCCCTTGCAGGCGGTGAAGAAGGCGTCGAGTTCGGCGCGATAGGCGGCGGCATAGCGCTCGAGGAAGAAGTTCTGGACGGGGTCGGCGCGGAAGCCGGAGCCGGTGGCGCTTTCCACGGTCGTCTCGTGGATGTTGCCGGCGCGCAGCATACCCTTCGAGCCGTGCACCTCGATGCGCTGGTCGTAGCCATAGGTGGCGCGGCGGGAATTCGAGATCTGCGCGATCCTGCCCGAGGCCGTCTTCATCAGCACGGCGGCGGTGTCGACGTCGCCGGCCTGCCCGATCGCGGGATCGACCAGCGCCGAGCCGAGCGCGAAGACCTCGACGGGCTCCTCGGCCAGGAGAAACCGGGCCATGTCGAAATCATGGATCATCATGTCGCGGAAGAGACCGCCCGAGCGCCTGACATACTCCACCGGCGGCGGCGAGGGATCACGCGAGATCACGCTGACGATCTCGATCGCACCGGCCTCGCCTGCCCTGAGCCGGCTTTCCAGCGCGGCGAAATTCGGATCGAAGCGGCGGTTGAAGCCGATCATCAGCGGCCGGCCGGACTTTTCGACCGTCGCGAGGCAGCGGCGTATGCGGGCTGAATCGAGATCGACCGGCTTCTCACAGAACACAGCCTTGCCGGCCGAAACGGCAGCCTCGATCAGGTCGGCATGGGTGTCGGTCGGCGTGCAGATCAGCACGGCGTCGATCGAGGCATCAGATAGGATCGCCTCGGCGGTCGCGACCTTCGCGCCACTGGCGGCCGCGAGCGAGGCGGCCGCCTCCGGCATCGCATCCGTGACGGCAACGAGTTCGGCATCGGGGCGTGCCACGACATTCAACCCATGGATGCGGCCGATCCGCCCCGCGCCCAGCAATCCCACCCGCATCTTCGCCTGTCCCGTCGTCATGTCGAAGCCGTTCCTGAAGTCTCAGTTTCGCGCAGCCTTATGTCAGTCGTGCGCGCCCAGAATCGTCTGGTCGAAGTCGATATTGGAGCCTGTCATAAGCCCGGATTCGTCCGACGCCAGATAGGCCACGGCGCGCGCGACCTCGCGCGGATCGAGCAGGCGGCCGAAAGGCTGGCCGGCGGCGGCCTCGTCGAGCCAGCCATCCTGCGCGCCATGGCGCTTGCGCATGATCGCATCCTCACCCGGCGTCGCCATCCAGCCGATGTTCAGGCCATTGACCCGGATCCGGTGCGCCAGCAGGCCGAAGGCAGCATTCTTCGTCAGCGTCGCCAGCGCGCCCTTCGAGACGCTGTAGGCGGAGAGGAAAGGCTGGCCGCCATGAGCGGACATCGACTGGATGTTGACGATGGCGCCAGCGATGGCCTTGCGGCGCATCAGCTCGGCCGCATCCTGGATCAGGAAGAAGGGCGCGCGCAGATTGACCGCCATGATGCGCTCATAGAGATCCGGCGTGGTGTCGAAGACCGTGCCGCGATCGGTGTCGCCGGCCGCGTTGACGACGATGTCGAGCCGGCCAAAGGCCCGCTCCGCCGCTGGCACGATCGTCCTGACGGCGGCAAGGTCCGACAGATCGACGGCATGGAAGCAGGCGTCGCAGCCGGCGTCCTTCAGGCTCGCAGCAACAGCATCGCCGCGCTCGCGGCTGCGTCCGGTCAGGAGCAGGCCGGCTGCGCCCCGCGCCGCGAGTTCGCGCGCCACGGCCTCCCCCAGCCCCTGGCTCGCGCCGGTGACGATGGCCACCTGACCGGCGAGAGTCCGGCTGACCGAAGCGGCTTCAGACATCTGAGATGCTTCTCCCAAAGCAGACGGCACGTTTCTTTGATTTTTGCGCCTTATGGAACAATCATTCCATTCTCCGAGTCCGCAAGTCAAGGCTGTCCGGATGGGTCAGCGCCCGGAGCGACCCGCCGGCGGCTCGCGCTCGGCGCGCGGCGGATGGCCGAAGCGCTGGCGATAGCCGCGCGAGAAATGGCTGGCGCTGACGTAGCCGCAGGCGAGCGCGATCTCCAGCACCGAAAGCGAGGTCTGGCGCAGCAGGTCGCGGGCCCGGTCGAGGCGCAAGGCCAGATAATGCTCACCGAGCGAGCGGCCGAGATGGCGGCGGAACAGGCGCTCCAGTTGGCGCAGGGAGACATTCGCCGTGCGCGCCAGCTCCTCGCGCGAGAGCGGGTTTTCGAGGCTCTGCTCCATGCGACCGACGACGCGCAGCAGCGGCGCATGGCTGATGCCGAGCCGCTCGCGCAGCGGCATGCGCTGGGGCCCGGCGCCCTCGCGGACATGGGTCTGCAGGAACCATTCGCTGACGGCGAGCGCGAGTTCGCTGCCATGCTCGCGGGCGATGACGGCGTGCATCATGTCGAGCGGGGCGGTGCCGCCGCTCGATGTCAGCCGGTCGCGATCGATCTCGTAGAGCGAGCGGCGCAGATCGAGATCCGGATAATCTTCGAATAAAGCCGGGGCGTGTTCCCAGTGGATGGTGAAGCGGTAGCCGTCGAGGACATTGGCGCGGGCGAGGATATAGGGACCGCCGGACACCCCGCCGAGCCTGACCCTGTGCCGCGCCAGCTGTCTCAACCAGGCGAAGGTCTGCGGATGGTGAAAGACGGCCGGATTGCCGCCGGCGCAGACGACGACATAATCGAAGCGCATCTCGGCGCCGACGGCATGGTCGGCGCGGATGCTGACCCCGTTCGAGGCCGTGGCCGGCTCGCCGTCGATCGAGACATGGCTCCAGCGATAGAGGTCGCGACCCGAGAGGCGGTTGGCAGCGCGCAGCGGCTCGACCGCGGAGGCGTAGGCGAGAAGCGCGAAGTCGGGAATCAGCAGGAAGCCGACATGCGCCGGCCTACGCTCGCCATGGTTGTCGCCAACGGACAAGTGCGTGTCGCTCAGAGTCATGTCCGGCAACCTATGTCGGCCAATCTCCGGGTGACAAGGTCCATGACCATTCGAGGTTCATGTTCAGCCCTCATCCTGAGGAGCAATCGAAGATTGCGTCTCGAAGGATGCTCCAGCGCGCTCTGGAACATCCTTCGAGACGCCGCTTCGCGGCTCCTCAGGATGAGGGCTGAGGATGGACGACCATCGAAACCACTCCCGAACCGGATCGCCGATGCGCTACTCCGTCTTTTCGCTGCTCGCCCAGACGCTCAAGGGGCACAAGGGCTGGCAGCCGACCTGGCGCGATGCCGCGCCCAAGCCCGCATACGACGTGCTGGTGATCGGTGGCGGCGGGCACGGGCTGGCGACCGCCTATTACCTCGCGAGCCGGCACGGCATCCGCAATGTCGCGGTGATCGAGAAGGGCTATATCGGCTCCGGCAATGTCGGGCGGAACACCACGATCATCCGCTCGAACTACCTGCTG
>DATDBB010000494.1:0-2433 GCA_036525085.1 Allobosea sp. | reverse complement strand
GCGGCCTGCCGCGAGCAGGATGTCGGCTCGACCCAGATCAACCAGGCGATCCAGCAGCTCGACAAGGTCACCCAGCAGAATGCGGCGGCTTCCGAGCAGGTCTCCGCCACCTCCGAGGAACTCGCCGCCCAGGCCGAGCAGCTCCAGACCACGATCGCCTTCTTCCGGATCGAGGAAGGCACGGCCGGCATCGCGCCCACGATCGACCGCGCCGTCGGTCAGCTCAAGGCCAGGGCGACGCAGATGAAGGCCGCCGCCGCGCCCAAGAAGGCCAAGGCCGCGCCTGCCCGCGCCGCCAAGGGCAAGACGGGAGGGTTCGCCTTCGACCTCGACGATGCGGGCGACGAACACGACGCCCAGTTCCGCCGCGCCTCCTAGTCAGATTTCGGAGTTCCGGCCGCGCGCCGAAACGCCGCCGACCATGCCTTCAGCCTTCAGACGACCCCCTTTATCGATCTTATCAGTGTGAGTTGAGTCATGCGTCTTACCATCAAGACCAAGCTAGCCGGAGCCTTCGGCGTCGTGATCGCCCTGTCGATGGCGGCTGGCGGGCTTTCCTACATCAAGTTGTCGGAGATGACGGAGACGCAGGAGAGGCTCGTCGTCCTCTCGAAGCGCGTCGATGACATCGGCAACGTTCTCGAAGCCTTCGGGGCCTCCGCCCGCTCGGAGAAAAATGCCGTGCTGGCCGCGTCCCAGAAGGACACCGAGGCCCAGGCCGCCCGCGCGGTGGAGCGCCGCAACGCGGCGGTGGCCCAGAAGGATGCCCTCGCCAACGGCGCCAGTGAGGAGGGAAGGCGATTCCTGGCGCAGATCACGGAAAAGGCGAAGCGCTTTAGCGCCATCCAGGACGAGACGCTGGTCAATGCGAAGCTCAACTCGAGCAACCGCGCGACCGAGGCCTGGCAGACGGAAACGGTGCCGCTGATCCAGGCGATCACCGCCTCAACGAACCCGGTGATCGCGGCGGCCTCGCGCTCCGAAGCTTCGCCCGAGATGCTGCGTGCCGCGCTCGGCTTCCAGGAAGCCCGCCTCGAATGGCTGCGCCTGACCCGCACCGCCGCGCTCGCGTTCAACGTGCCGAACGTCGCCGAGGTCGAGAAGCTGAACAAGGAGCTCGGCGAGCAGGCGGTCAGCGTCCGCGCCAAGCTTGGCAAGTCGGCTGCCGAACTCACTCAGCTTGGCATTCAGACGGCTGCCATGACGGCCGCCTTCGACAAGGGCATTGCATCTGCCCTGCGCACAGTCGGCATTGCCGCCGAGGCGGGTACGATCAAGGCCACCGCATCGACCATGACGACCGGCGCGGCAGCCTTGGCGGAGCTCACGGCTTCGCTTGAAGGCTACAGCGCCTTCGCGTCCAAGGCGGCGAATACCGCTGCGGCTGCCGCTTCGGAGGCCGCTGCCTTCGCCAAGACGCTCCTGATCACGATCCTGGCCGCCTCGCTGCTGATCGCCATCGCAGCTGCCACCTGGATCGCGCTCAGCATCAGCCGCGGCCTGTCGAGCGCCGTCGGCCTCGCCAATGCGGTCGCCATCGGCGATCTCAGCCAGACCATCACGGTGAAGAGCAATGACGAGATCGGCGATCTCGTGACCTCGCTCAACACCATGACGGCCAACCTCAACGCCACCGCAGCCGTCGCCGACGCGATCGCCAATGGCGACCTGACCGTGCAGGCCAAGCGCCTCTCGGACAAGGACACGCTCGGCATCTCCCTGGAGAACATGCTGGAGAAGCTGCGCACCATCGTCACCCAGGCGATCCAGGCTGCGGAGAACGTCTCGTCGGGTTCGCAGGAGCTTTCGGCGAGCGCCGAGCAGCTGTCGCAAGGCTCGACCGAGCAGGCCTCGTCGACCGAGGAAGCCTCGTCCTCGATGGAGGAGATGGCGGCCAATGTGAAGCAGAACGCCGAGAACGCGGCGACGACCGAGAAGATGGCGGGCCAGTCGGCGAAGGACGCCGAAGCCTCGGGCATAGCGGTCGGCAAGGCGGTCGACGCGATGCAGACGATCGCGGCGAAGATCAACATCGTCCAGGAGATCGCCCGCCAGACCGACCTGCTGGCGCTCAACGCGGCGGTCGAGGCGGCCCGTGCCGGCGAGCACGGCAAGGGCTTCGCGGTGGTGGCCTCGGAGGTGCGCAAGCTCGCCGAGCGCAGCCAGGCGGCCGCTGCCGAGATCGGCACGCTCTCGACCGATACGGTGAAGGTGGCGCAGGAGGCAGGCTCCATGCTGGCCAAGCTGGTGCCGGACATCAAGAAGACGGCCGAACTGGTCGAGGAGATCACGGCGGCCTGCCGCGAGCAGGATGTCGGCTCGACCCAGATCAACCAGGCGATCCAGCAGCTCGACAAGGTCACCCAGCAGAATGCGGCGGCTTCCGAGCAGGTCTCCGCCACCTCCGAGGAACTCGCCGCCCAGGCCGAGCAG
>DATDBB010000493.1:0-4553 GCA_036525085.1 Allobosea sp. | reverse complement strand
CTTCTTGCCCTCTTCCTCGGCAAGGCCGGTGGCCTCCGCCTCATAGAAGGATTCGGCCGCCGAATAGGACAAGGCCTTGGCGCGGCCGACGCCCTCGACCAGCACCTTGACGGTGGAGTCGGGCAGCTTGAGCAGCTGGAGCACGCGGGCGAGCGTGCCGATTTCGTAGATGTCCGTGGTCTGCGGGTCATCGTCGCCGGCGTTCTTCTGGGTCGCCAGCAGGATGAGCCCGTCCGTCTTCACCACCTCCTCGAGCGCGCGGATCGACTTCTCGCGGCCCACGAAAAGCGGGACGATCATATGCGGGAAGACGACGATGTCGCGCAGCGGCAGAACCGGGTAGGTGCCGGTCTCGCCTGGGACGAAGGGAGCGCGTGGCGTCGAGCCAGTCATGGCAGTTCCTTTGCAGTTGCGCCCGGCGGACCCCCAAGATGGGCGGAGCGATCGGACGTGTGCGGAGGGACGCGACCATTCGCTCCTCCGCCCTCGCGCATCGCACCCTCTTAGGCATGCGACTCTCGCAAGTGCACCTAAAGTGGAGACTTCCTCGCCGGCTTTCAAGCGAGGTATCCGGGCCATGCACCGCTGTCCTGCAACGGGCGAAGGGCGGATACCGCGACCTGTGGCGGTTCGGTCTCGTGTCGAGCTGCCGCGATGCAGGACCGCGCCAGCTCATGTCTATCAAACGCAAAACGCGCGCCAAAGGCGCGCGTTGCGTTGTCGCAGGGCCACGAAGGATTAGGCCGAGGCCGTTTTGGTCTCGTCCTCGCGCTCGGCGTAGATGAACAGCGGCCGGGCCTTGTTCTCCACGGCCTCGGGGCCGATCACCACCTGTTCGACGCCTTCCAGCCCCGGCAGCTCGTACATGGTCTCGAGCAGGATGCCCTCCATGATCGAGCGCAGGCCGCGCGCGCCGGTCTTCCGCTCGATCGCCTTGCGGGCGATCAGGCTGACGGCCTCGTCGGTGAAGGTCAGCTGGGTGTCCTCCATCTCGAACAGGCGCTGATACTGCTTGACCAGCGCGTTCTTCGGCTCGGTCAGGATGGTCTTCAGCGCCGGCTCGTCGAGATCCTCCAGTGTCGCCAGAACGGGCAGACGGCCGACGAATTCCGGGATCAGGCCGAACTTCAGCAGATCCTCGGGCTCGACCTCGCGGAAGATCGCGCCGGTGCGGCGATCATCCGGCGACTGGACTTTGGCGCCGAAGCCGATCGAGGTGCCCTTGCCGCGGCTCGAGATGATCTTGTCGAGACCGGCGAAGGCGCCACCGCAGATGAAGAGGATGTTGGTGGTGTCGACCTGCAGGAATTCCTGCTGCGGATGCTTGCGCCCGCCCTGCGGCGGCACGGAGGCGACGGTGCCTTCCATGATCTTCAGCAGAGCCTGCTGGACGCCCTCGCCCGACACGTCGCGGGTGATCGATGGGTTGTCCGACTTGCGGCTGATCTTGTCGATCTCGTCGATATAGACGATGCCGCGCTGCGCCCGCTCGACATTGTAGTCGGAGGCCTGGAGCAGCTTGAGGATGATGTTCTCGACGTCCTCGCCGACATAACCGGCTTCCGTCAGCGTCGTCGCATCCGCCATGGTGAAGGGCACGTCGAGGATGCGGGCGAGCGTCTGCGCGAGCAGCGTCTTGCCCGAGCCGGTCGGCCCGATCAGCAGGATGTTCGACTTCGCCAGCTCGACGTCGTTGTGCTTCGTCGCGTGGGAAAGCCGCTTGTAGTGGTTGTGGACCGCGACCGAGAGGACCTTCTTCGCGTGCTCCTGGCCGATGACATAATCGTCCAGGACCTTGCGGATCTCCTTGGGAGTCGGCACGCCGTCCTTCGACTTCACCAGCGCGGATTTCGATTCCTCGCGGATGATGTCCATGCAGAGCTCGACGCACTCGTCGCAGATGAACACGGTCGGACCCGCAATGAGCTTGCGAACCTCGTGCTGGCTCTTGCCGCAGAAGGAGCAGTAGAGCGTGCTCTTCGAATCGCCGCTGCTGACCTTACTCATCGTCCATCTCCATTCTCGGAGCCGGAGACCACATCAGCGCTAAGCGGATGCAACCGTCGTCTCTTCGTCATAATAGGCGCCCAGTTCACGATCATCAGGTTAACGCCCCGTTCCGGCACGTCCTGGATCGAGCGTGATCCACAACCGGATCATGCCGGGGCACCTAGGGACCATCCCTGCGCCTGTCCGATTCCCCATGCAATCATGGGGCCGGCCACCTTGCAATATGTGCACAGCACGCCGCGAAGCCAACCCACAGGCAACGCGCCAGCACGTCGCAGCCGATCAGGCTACCTCTTCCGGGCGCTTGTCGATGACCTTGTCGATCAGGCCGAAGTCGCGCGCAGCGTCGGCAGTCATGAAGTTGTCGCGCTCCAGGGCGGCCTCGACCTCCGCGTAGGAGCGGCCAGTGTGCGTGACGTAGATCTCGTTCAGCCGGCGTTTCAGGCTCTCGACTTCCTTGGCGTGGATCAGGATGTCGGTGACCTGGCCCTGATAACCGCCGGAAGGCTGGTGGACCATGATGCGGGCGTTGGGAAGCGCGAAGCGCATGTCCTTGGCGCCGGCGGTGAGCAGCAGCGAGCCCATCGAGGCGGCCTGGCCGACACACAAGGTCGTGACCGGGCAGCGGATGAACTGCATCGTGTCGTAGATCGACAGGCCCGAGGTGACCACGCCGCCCGGCGAGTTGATGTAGAAGGAGATTTCCTTCTTGGGGTTCTCGGCCTCGAGGAAGAGGAGCTGCGCCACGATCAGCGACGCCGAGTAATCCTCGACCGGGCCGGTCAGGAAGATGATGCGCTCGCGCAGCAGGCGCGAATAGATGTCGAAGGCGCGTTCGCCGCGGCTCGACTGCTCGACCACCATCGGGACGAGATTGTTGTAGGTCTCGATCGGATCGCGCAGCATGAACATGTCCTTGAATGGCAGAAGCCGGATAGGAACCGGCGAATCGTGGCTGTCTTGAGGAGACATCCACATAAGCACGGCAAATGCGACTGAAAAGGGAAGCGCCGCCCGGCACGGGGCCGAGCGGCGCAAATGTTTCCGATTAAGGTTTCCGCGATGCTCAGGCGGAAGCGTCGTCGGCAGCCGCGTCCTCGGCCTTGTCGGCCTTCTTCGCCTTCTTGGCGGCAGCCTTCTTCGGCTTGGCCTCGGCGGTCGCCTCGGCGTCGTCATCGGCATAGAGCGCCTCGCGGGAGACGGACTGGTCCTCGACCTTCACCTGGCCGAGCAGATGGTCGACGACCTTCTCCTCGAAGATCGGAGCGCGGATCTCGGCGAGAGCCTGCGGGTTCTTGCGATAGAACTCCCAGACCTGCTTCTCCTGGCCGGGGAACTGGCGGGCGCGCTCGACCAAGGCCTGGGTGACCTCGTCATCCGAGATCTGGACCTTGGCCTGCTCGCCGATCTCGGCCAGCACGAGGCCGAGGCGAACACGGCGCTCGGCTATCTTGCGGTAGTCCGCCTTAGCCGTCTCCTCGGTCGTGCCCTCGTCCTCGAAGGACTTCTTGGCGTCCTTCATATCCGCCTCGACCTGGCTCCAGACGCTGGCGAACTCCTGCTCGACCAGGGTCGGGGGCAGTTCGAAGGTGTACTTGCCGTCGAGCGCGTCGAGGAGGCTCTTCTTGAGCTTGCGGCGCGACTGCTGGCCGAAATCGCGGCCGATCTGCTCGCGGATGGCGGTCTTCAGGGCGTCGAGCGACTCCATGCCGAAGGACTTGGCGAGTTCGTCGTCGATCTTGACCGGCTCCGGCGCCTGAACCTCGGTCACCGTGACCTCGAACTCGGCCGGCTTCCCGGCGAGATGCTCGGCGGTGTAGTTCTCGGGGAAGGTCACCTTGACGGTGCGGGTCTCGCCCGCCTTCATGCCCTCGAGCTGCTCCTCGAAGCCCGGAATGAACTGGCCCGCGCCGAGATCGAGCGCGATGCCCTCTCCGGTGCCGCCGTCGAAGGGCTTGCCCTCGAGCGTGCCGACGAAGGAGATCATCAGGCGGTCGCCCTTGTCGGCCTTGGCCTTCTCGCCCTTGTTGGAGAAGCTGCGGTTCGAGGCTGCCATGCGCTCCAGCGCAGCGTCGACATCGGCGTCCGGAACCTCGGCGACCGGCTTGACCAGCGCGACGTCGGAAAGGTCGGCGAGCTCGATCTTCGGCAGCACCTCGAGAGCCACGGTGAAGGCGAGATCGCCCTTGGCCTCCATCGCGGCCTCAATCTCGTCCTTGTTCTCGGGGAACTTGATCTGCGGCTCGAAGGCGAGCTTCAGGCCGTTGTCGGCGACGATCTTCTGGTTGGCCTCGTTGACCGCGTTCTGGAGCACATCAGCCATGACGGAGCGGCCGTAGAGCCGGCGCAGATGGCCGACCGGCACCTTGCCAGGACGGAAGCCGTTGATGCGCGCCTTGCCTTGAAGACCCTGGAGGCCGTCATCGAGCCGGGTCTTGAGGTCGGCGGCGTTCAGCACCACCTGAAATTCGCGCTTGAGGCCCTGCGAGAGGGTTTCGGTCACGTTCATCGTTTTCGATCCGCCAACAGCTCGTTACTTCAAT
>DATDBB010000492.1:0-2063 GCA_036525085.1 Allobosea sp. | reverse complement strand
GGTGCTGCGCACGCTCGCCGCCGCCCCCGCCGCCTCGCTCATCGCCATGCCGCATATCGCGCGCGCCGCCGAGATCGAGCTGAAATACGGCAACAACCTGCCGCTCAGCCATCCGCTCAACATCCGCGCCCAGGAGGCGGCCGAGCGCGTGGCGAAGGAGACCAACGGGCGCGTCGAGATCAAGATCTTCCCTAACAACCAGCTCGGCGGCGACACCGACATGCTCAGCCAGGTGCGCAATGGCGGCATCACCTTCTTCACGCCCTCGGCGCTGGTGATCGCGACGCTGGTGCCGGTCGCGGCGATCAATGCCGTCGGCTTCGCCTTCGCCGATTACGACCAGGTCTGGAAGGCGATGGACGGCAAGCTCGGCGCCCATGTCCGCGAGGCGATCTCCAAGGTGAACCTCTTCGCCTTCGAGAAGATGTGGGACAACGGCTTCCGCCAGATGACGACCTCGGGCAAGCCGATCGAGCAGGCCAAGGACATGGCCGGCCTCAAGATTCGCGTGCCGGTCTCACCCCTCTCGATCTCGATGTTCAAGGCGCTCGACGCGGCACCCGCCAGCCTGCAGTTCTCGGAAGTCTATTCCGCGCTGCAGACCAAGGTCGTCGATGCGCAGGAGAATCCGCTGCCGATCATCCAGGTCGCCAAGCTCTTCGAGGTGCAGAAGAACTGCGCGATCTCGAACCATATCTGGGACGGCTTCTGGTTCATCGCCAATGGCCGCGCCTGGCGTGGCCTTCCGGCCGACATCCAGAAGATCGTCGGCGACGCCATCAACGAGGCCGGCGTCAAGCAGCGCGGCGACATCAAGGCGCTGAACGAGACGGTCCAGGCCGATCTCCAGTCCAAGGGCCTGGCCTTCAACAAGACCAACCCCGAGACGTTCCGCGCCAAGCTCCGCGACGCCGGCTTCTACAAGGAATGGCAGGAGCGTTTCGGCGCCGAGGCCTGGGGCCTGCTCGAGGGCGCCGTCGGCAAGCTCGCCTGAGCGGCGCCCCTGCCTGCACGGCGCCAAGACCCCATTACGAGAAAGCGCCGCTGCCATGGACGCCCATACCGCGACACTGCACGCTGCACCGCCGATCCCGACCACCGGGATCGGCCGGATGGCGAACCGTCTCGACCATGTCGTCGGCACCGGCGTAGAAGCCATCGCCGCCGCGCTCGTCCTCGTCGAAATCTGCATCCTCGCGGCGGGCGTCACCGCCCGCTACGTCTTCCACGCCCCGCTCGTCTGGTCGGACGAACTGGCCTCGATCCTGTTCCTCTGGCTCTCGATGCTGGGCGCCGTCGTCGCGCTGCGGCGCGGCGAGCATATGCGCATGACCGGCCTCGTCAGCCGCGTCTCGCCCGCTACACGTAGCCTTCTGGAGGCGCTGGCGATCACGGCCGCCATCGCTTTCCTCCTGCTGATCCTGCCGCACGCACTGGAATATGCCGAGGAAGAGACCTTCATCGTCACCCCGGCCCTTGAGATCACCAATGCCTGGCGCGCGGCGGCGATCCCGGTCGGCATGGGGCTGATGCTGCTGGCCGCGAGCTTCCGGCTGATGCGCTTCGGCCAGATTAAGCCCGTCCTGCTCGCCGTCGGCATCACGGCGGCCCTCGTCCTGCTGTTCTGGCTCGCGGGTCCCGCACTCAAGCCGCTGGGCAAGCTCAACCTGATCGTCTTCTTCGTCGGCGTCGTCGCGCTCAATGTCTTTTCCGGCGTGCCGATCGCCTTTTCCTTCGCGCTCGCCACCTTCGGCTATCTCGCC
The DNA here is from genome assembly GCA_036525085.1 of Allobosea sp. GTDB lineage: Bacteria > Pseudomonadota > Alphaproteobacteria > Rhizobiales > Beijerinckiaceae > Allobosea. Next base: position 300 of record DATDBB010000492.1, on the reverse strand, counting down.
TGCACGACGACCACGCCGATGATCGTGATGGTCGGCCGACTCGACGAGGGCATGAGTCATCTCATCCTGCTCGCCGTGCCGCTGTTCATTTTCCTGGGCGCGCTGATCGAGATGACCGGCATGGCCAAGGCGATGATCCAGTTCCTCGCCTCTCTGCTCGGCCATGTCCGCGGCGGCCTGTCCTATGTGCTGGTCGGCGCGATGTATCTGGTCTCCGGCATTTCCGGCTCGAAGATCGCCGACATGGCGGCCATCGCCCCGGTGCTGTTTCCCGAGATGAAGAAGCGCGGCGCCGAACCC
>DATDBB010000491.1:0-5880 GCA_036525085.1 Allobosea sp. | reverse complement strand
GGCCTTTGAATCCCGGTCCATGACTGCAAGATCCGCGCCGACATGGGGGGCGAGATCGGTCTTGTTGATGACCAGCAGGTCCGAGCGGGTGATGCCCGGCCCGCCCTTGCGCGGGATCTTCTCGCCGGCCGCGACGTCGATGACGTAGATCGTCAGGTCGGCCAGTTCGGGCGAGAAGGTCGCGGCGAGATTGTCGCCGCCGGATTCGATCAGGATCATGTCCAGCGCCGGGAACTTCGCCCGCATCTCCTCGACCGCGGCGAGGTTGATCGAGCAGTCCTCGCGGATCGCGGTATGGGGGCAGCCGCCGGTCTCGACACCCATGATGCGATCCTGCGGCAGCGCGCCCGCCACCGTCAGCAGCCGGGCGTCTTCCTTGGTGTAGATGTCGTTGGTGATGGCGCAGAGATCGTAGGTGCCGCGCATCCGCTTGCACAGCACCTCCATCAGCGCGGTCTTGCCGGAGCCGACGGGGCCGCCGATGCCGACGCGAAGCGGACCATGGGGAGAGCGTGACATCTGGAGAATCCCTTGAGCAGCAAGACAGGTTAGCCGGCCGGGGCGGCAGGACAAAGCAGGGAATGGACGTGCAAGTCGCGCGCCGCGCTCACGACCGGAAGAGGCGCGAATACTGCGTCTCATGGCGCAGCGAGGCGATGTCGGAGCGCAGCGCGCAGCTGCCGAGATCGTCGAGCGTGGCGGGCTCGGCCGCTGCGGCGGCTGCTTGAACCGCCGGAACCAGCGCCGCAGTCACCTTCTGCCCGTCGGTCTGGCCGACGATGCCGAGCCTGACGGAGGCAGAAACGAGGTTGGCGATGAAGGCGAGGCCATAAGCCTCCAGCGACGCGGCCAGCGGCAGGCCATGGCCGGCGCTGGCGGTCGCCACGGCCAGCGGATAGGCGACGTCGCCCGGCCAGACCTGCTTGAGACGCTCGATCGCGGCGCAGGGCCAGGCGGCGCGCAGGGCCATGACGAAGGCATTGCCCTGGGTCACGGTCTCCAGCCTCCGCTCGGCGGAATTCGCCAGCGCCAGCGCCAGTTCCGCGATCTCGGCCAGCGCGCCATCGTCGTTCGCCTCGACGGCTCGGGCGGCGCAAGCGAACAGGATCAGGTCGTTGCGCAGCGAGCCATGGGAAACCAGCGCGTCGAGCCAGTCGCGGAGCGTCGCGGCATCATGCAGGTCGCCGCTTTCGAACGCCCATTCTAGACCATGCGAATAGGCGAACGCGCCGACCGGGAAGGACGGCGACAGCCAGACCATCAGGGGCAGATGGGCCGCCATGCCTGCTCGCTTCGTACTGCCTTGCGCGGCTCAATGATCGTGCGTGTGGCCCTTGTGGCCGTGTTCGGCGCCATGCTTGTGGCCATGATCGTGATGGCCATGGTCATGCCCGCAGCCGCAGGCATCGCCATGCGCGTGGCTGTGGGCGTGAGCCTCGGCATGGCTGTGCGCATGGGCGTGATCATGGGCAGCGTGATCGTGGTCATGGTGGTCATGCCCGTGATGTGCGTGATCGTGATGGGCGTGGCTGCCGTGATCATGGCTGGGATGGTCGCAATTGGCGTGGTCGTGGTCATAGGCGCCGCGCTCGGGCTGGAACGGCCTGTTCACGGCGTTCATCGCGCAGCCCTGCCCGCGCACCATCTCGGCGAGGACATGGTCGTTCTCGATATAGATCGCGTCGGCGGTGATCTCGGCCGGCGTATGGCGGTTGCCGATGTGCCAGGCGACGCGCATCAGCCGCAGCGGATTCTCGGCGCGGATCTCGAGCAGGCTCTGCGGCGCGGCCTTGATCAGGACGAGCCGGCCGTCCTCCAGCTTGACGGCATCGCCGTCGCCGAGCGCGGTCGCCTTGTCGAGGTCGAGCAGCACGTCGAGGCCGCCATCGGCCTTGAGCGCGAGGCGGCGGCGGTTGCGGTCGTCATGGTCGAGCGTCAGCGAATCCACGACGCGATCTTGCCTGACGGCGGCCTTGCGAACGACGGAAATGGCGCGAAGCATGATGAAACGTCCGTGACAGCTAAGGATCAGAGGCGGTCGATCGACCGCGGTTCGACCACTTCGATCACCGGAGGCGCGCTGACGCAAGCCCTCGCTGTCTCCAGGAAGGCGACGACATGCGGTGAAGCCATGTGCCGGTCGATGTCGGCGCGGGTCTCCCAGCTTTCATAGGAGACGAAACGGCTGGGCTGCGTGACGCTTTCATGGATGTCGTAGGCGAGGCAGCCTTGCTCGTGCCGCGTGGCGGCGATGCAGTCCTCGGCGGCGGCGACGAAACGCACCCGCGCCTCGGAGTGAACCTCGGCACGGGCGATGACGATGAAAGGCTCGGACACGAATACAGGCTCCGAAACGCGACAGACATGAAACCCGTCTACGCAGCAACAGCCGTGGCGGATGCAGCGGCGCTCATGCAAGCGCCACGCCGATCTGGGACAGTGAGCGTTCGATCGGCTTCGCCCAGCCCTCGCGACCGAAGGCCCTCGCTTCCGCCATCGCGTCCTCCAAGGCAAAGGGGGTCACCTCACTCAGGGCGGCGATCAGCGCCGCAGCCTGAGCCAGGTCCTTCCGGCTCTTGGCTGCCTCGTGTGCTCCGCGTTTCTGGGCCAGGATCAGTTTGTGAACGGCAAATCGCGCTGGCTGGGGCAGGATGATCGGCACGCCCGCCCCGTGCAGGGCAACCACCGGCGCAGGTTCGAAAATCAGCCAATCGAGATGCTGGAGAGGGACGGCCCCGGCAGCGAGCTTGCTTAGTGGCATGGGGTTGCGGTCCGTGCGGCGTCTCTGGGGCGTCAACAGATCGACGACGAAACTCTCGGCGTTGCGAAAACGGGCCGGGGGCGCCTTGGCGTCGAGCCCCGGCAGTCCCGTGAAACTCCGATCAGCCCGTTGCAGGATCGCGAGGATGCTATCGCCCTCGATATCGCCCTCCAGCGCCAAATCCGCCGTGGCGAGGTCGGCATCCTGCGTCATCAGCGTGGCCGACGGCAGGACTGCGCCGAGCAACGGCGAGTAGCATTGATAGGCTGTGGTCCCCACCAGCACCGCACCGCGCCGGAACAGACCGGCATGCGACACACAGTCCAGCACTTTGCCGAGCGTGGCCGTAGGGCCAGGAATCAGGCGGCGTAGCGTCGAAACGAGCCGGCGCCGCTCCCGCCGCCGACCCATTTCCGAGGTCGCGGCCGCCGCCCGTGCCATGACGCCCGGATTGTCGGCACGGCCGAGATGCTCGATCATGCGCCGTGCGCCCACCCAACGCTGCAGGCGCAGATACTCCACCCCGCTTACTCTGGTCGAGACGACGGTGGCCTCGTCGGGCGACGCGGTTTCGACCTGCTGCTGCAGATCGGCGTAGAGCGTCTGTATGTTGAGCGGAATGCGCTGCATCGGGACTTAGTAGCACAAATTAGACTTTGTGCTACTAAGTGATGCCCGGCCGCTCGCGGCAGCGCCTTCAATGCCGCTTTGCCATCAGGTGTCGCGTGTACGATCCGGCAAAGCAATGACCGCCTCGTCGGCGCCCTGATCGCGCTTCAGGACGCCCTCTCGCAGCACCTTGGTCGCGGCTTGCGCCTTCTTCTCGGACGATGTCTGGAGCGGTGCGGTTTCCGACGTCGCCGTCAGCCCGACCTTGTCCGGCTTCCGGCCGTCATTGCGGGCGCTGGCCGCGAAGGTGGCGAGCGCCTCGGGTTGCTGTCCCTTCGGATCGGCGGCTTTCGCATTGGCCATGGCGAACCTCCCCTGTTCTGACAGAGGAAGAACGTGCGGCCGGGCAGCCTGTTCCGCGCCGTTGGGCCCAGAATAGACGGGGTGCTCAGAACAGGAAGTAGCGCTGCGCCAGCGGCAGCTCCTTCGCCGGTTCGCAGACCAGCAATTCGCCATCGGCCACGACCGCATAGGTCTCCGGATCGATCTGGATGTCCGGCGTGGCGTCGTTGTGGATCATGCTCTTCTTGGAGATGCCGCCGCGGGTGTTCTCGACCGCGACCATCTCCTTGTCGGTGCCCAGCCGCTTCTGCAGGCCGTTGGCGATTGCCGCCTGCGAGACGAAGACCAGCGAGGTCGAGGTCACGGCCTTGCCGAAGGCGCCGAACATCGGGCGGTAATGCACCGGCTGGGGCGTCGGGATCGAGGCGTTGGGGTCGCCCATCGGCGCGGCCGCGATCATGCCGCCCTTGATGATCAGATCGGGTTTCGTGGCGAAGAAGGCCGGCGACCACATCACGAGATCGGCGAGCTTGCCCACCTCGACCGAGCCGATATGGCGCGAGATACCATGCGAGATCGCCGGGTTGATGGTGTACTTCGCGACATAGCGCTTGGCGCGGAAATTATCGGCGCCGGTGCCGACATCCTGCGGCAGCGGACCGCGCTGGACCTTCATCTTGTGCGCGGTCTGCCACGTCCGGGTGATGACCTCGCCGATGCGGCCCATCGCCTGACTGTCCGACGACATCATCGAGAGCGCGCCGAGATCGTGCAGGATGTCTTCAGCCGCAATCGTCTCCTTGCGGATGCGGCTCTCGGCGAAGGCGAGATCCTCCGGGATCGACGGCGACAGATGATGGCAGACCATCAGCATGTCCAAATGCTCGTCGAGCGTGTTGACCGTGAAGGGCCGGGTCGGGTTCGTCGACGAGGGCAGCACGTTCGGCAGCCCCGCCACCTTCATGATGTCGGGCGCATGGCCGCCGCCGGCGCCTTCCGTATGGAAGGCGTGGATGGTGCGGTTCTCGAACGCCTTGATCGTGTCCTCGACGAAGCCGCTCTCGTTCAGCGTGTCGGTGTGGATCATCACCTGGACGTCGTAATCGTCGGCGACCGAGAGGCAGTTGTCGATCGCGGCCGGGGTCGTGCCCCAGTCCTCATGCAGCTTGAGCGCACAGGCGCCGGCCTCGACCATCTCGATCAAGGCGCCGGGCAATGCCGCGTTGCCCTTGCCGGCGAAGGCGAGGTTCATCGGGAAGGCGTCGGCGGCCTTGATCATCTGACCGAGATGCCAGGGGCCGGGCGTGCAGGTCGTCGCCAGCGTGCCATGGGCCGGGCCGGTGCCGCCCCCTAACATGGTGGTGAGGCCGCTCATAAGCGCATCCTCGATCTGCTGCGGGCAGATGTAATGGATGTGGCTGTCGAAACCGCCGGCGGTGATGATCTTGCCCTCAGCCGCGATCACCTCGGTGCCGGGGCCGACGATGATCGTCTCGTGGGGATCGAAATTGCCGAAGCCGGCCTGGATATCCGGGTTTCCGGCCTTGCCGATAGCGCAGATGCGCCCTGCCCTGATGCCGATATCGGCTTTCACGATGCCCCAATGGTCGAGGATCAGCGCGTTGGTGATAACCGTATCGACGGCGCCGTCGGCGTTGCGAACCTGGGACTGGCCCATGCCATCGCGGATGACCTTGCCGCCGCCGAATTTCACCTCCTCGCCATAGGTGGTAAAGTCCTTCTCGACCTTGATGACGAGTTCGGTGTCGCCGAGGCGCACCGTGTCGCCGGTGGTGGGGCCGAACATCGCGGCATAGGCATTGCGCGGGAAGTTGAAGGGCATGGTCTAGCCTCGGGCGAGAAGGGCAAAAGGCGGATTTTTCGCGGCGGCGCGATCCAAGGTCATGGTTGCCTCGCAGCCGCCGCCCAGGTTGAGCTCGGCGATCAAGCGGTCGGTAAACGAGCCGATGCCTTCTTCGAAATCCGAGAACGCCTGAAGTACAGCCGGGCGATGCTGCAGCACGAACGCATCGCTCTCGATGATCCCTCGCAGGATCGCCTCGATGCGCGGACGCGCGAGCTTGAACGACACACGCAGGCTCCAGACAAATTCCGCCAGGACCACGACATTGAGATAGGCCGGATCCTCGCTCGTACGTCTGCTCAGC
>DATDBB010000490.1:0-6047 GCA_036525085.1 Allobosea sp. | reverse complement strand
GCGGCCGCGATCTATGACGTCAAGGGCGACCCGAACAAGATCGTCCGCTTCCTGATGCCGCTCGGCCTGCTGCTGCAGCCCGGCATCCGCTTCGGCGTCGACAACGCCCAGCCGGTCGGCGGCCGCTACGCGATCTGCTTCCCGAACGGCTGCTTCGCCGAGGCGCAGGTCAAGGACGACTTCATCAATGCGATGAAGAAGGGCACCACGCTGAACATCAGCGTCCAGAACCAGGGCGCCCGTGAGGTGACCTTCGCGATTCCGCTGGCCGATTTCGCCAAGGGCTTCGACGGCGCGCCGATCGATCCCAAGGTCCTCGAGGACCAGCAGAAGCAGCTTCAGGACGAGCTGGCGAAGCGCCAGGAAGAGCTGCGCCAGCGTCTCGGCGCCGGCGGCGCCAACGCGGCTCCGGGTGCCGCTCCCGCGCCGGGCGCTCTTCCGGTTCCGGGCGCTGCCCCGGCGATCCCGCCCAAGCCCTGATCGGCCGGCTGAAGCCAAGAATAGAAAAGGCCGGCTCCCAGAGCCGGCCTTTTTGTTTTCCGTATACCGAAATGCTCAACGTGCTTGGCTGAAGGCGCTTTCTTCAGTTCAAGTCGGTCCGGTCGATCCGATACCGGCCCTTGCGGTCTCGCCGGAAGAATTCCTTGGCGCGCGGATGGCGGACCGGTTCTCCGGAATCGTCGCTGACGAGATTCTGCTCCGAGACATAGGCGACGTATTCCGTCTCCTCGTTCTCCGCGAAGAGGTGGTAAAAGGGCTGGTCCTTCGACGGGCGCATGTTCTCCGGAATCGCCATCCACCATTCCTCGGTGTTGGAGAAAACCGGGTCGACGTCGAAGATCACGCCACGGAACGGGTAGACGCGGTGCTTGACCACTTGCCCGATCCGGAATTTGGCCGAACGCGCTTCCATAGTTGATCCATACTGAACCGGCCGATCCGCCGCCGGCTTACGTCCTCGCCGCCCTTGCGAGAGCAATGCGTCCTAAATGCGTCGAGATCAATGGATTAGGCCGTTTGTCCCATCACATTCCGTAGCGTTCCGCGAGATCGGGGTCGCGTGCCGCGACCTGGCGAGCAAGGTCGACGATCACCTTCGCCTGCTTCCAGGTGGCGTCGTCCTGCATCTTGCCGTCGATCATCACGGCGCCCGATCCATCCGGCATCGCCTCGATGATGCGCATCGCAAAGGCGACCTCGGCCGGATCCGGGCTGAAGACGCGCTTGGCGATGCCGATCTGGGAAGGATGCAGCGTCCAGGCCCCGGCGCAGCCAAGCAGGAAGGCATTGCGGAACTGCGCCTCGCAGGCGTCGGCATCCGAGAAATCCCCGAACGGCCCGTAGAACGGCTTGATCCCCGCCGCCGCGCAGGCGTCGACCATCTTCGCCAGCGTGTAGTGCCAGAGATCCTGTTGCGCGACGGCACGCGCCGCACCATCGGGGGAGGGATCCGCGATCACCTTGTAGTCGGGATGCCCGCCGCCGACCCGCGTCGTCTTCATCGCGCGTGACGCGGCGAGATCGGCCGGTCCCAGGCTCATGCCATGCATGCGCGGCGAGGCAGTCGCGATCGTCTCGACATTCTTCACGCCCTCGGCCGTCTCCAGGATGGCGTGGATCAGGATCGGCTTGGGCAACTGATGCCTGGCCTCGAACTGCGCCAGCAGCTGGTCGACATAGTGGATATCCCAGGGCCCCTCGACCTTTGGCACCATCACCACGTCGAGCTTGCCGCCGATCTCGGCCATGATCGCGGTGATGTCGTCGAGGAACCAGGGCGAGTTCAGCGCATTCACCCGCGTCCACAGGCTGGTCTGGCCGAAATCCACCGCCTTGCCCATCGCGATGAAGCCGTCGCGCGCCGCCTGCTTGGCCTCGACCGGAATCGCGTCCTCGAGATTGCCGAGCACGATGTCGACCTGGCCGGCGAGTTCGCCGACCTTGGCCCGCACCTTCTCCAGATGCGGCGGCACGAAATGGATCATGCGCTCCAGCTTCAGCGGCAACTCGCGAAACGGCTCCGGCGCGCCGATTGCGAGCGGGCGGAAGAACTGGCGCGGCGTCTTGGTCGTCATGGGGCGCTCCATGCTGCATCGCGGCAAATGTGACGGAGCAGGCGGGCCTCGTCCATCGTCCATTCGGAGGCGAAGCAATGCGCCGATAGGCCGAAAAGCCTAGGACCAAATTCCATGCATAAGTTCCTAGGAATTTTCCCCCGACCTTCGCTCTCCGCCTGCGGCCACGGCGTCGATGCCGCTTGTGCGGCGGCGCTCACCGGCTAAACAGCGGCAATCTCGCTCTCCGACCTGGTCAAGGGGTCGGCGCACCCGCTGGGAATTTCGCCCGCATGGCCGATCTCGCGAACATCGCCAATCTCGTGGCGCCCTTCTTCGGGCTGATCCTGCTGGGCTTCGTCATCGGCCGGCGCAGCCATTTGCCGGAATCCGGGCTGATCTGGCTCCAGTTCTTCCTGATCTATGTCGCGCTGCCGCCGCTGTTCTACCGGCTGATCGCCGACAAGCCGGTGACGGAACTCGCCAATGGCCGCTTCATCCTGGCGACGACGCTCTCGACCTTCCTGGCGTTCATGCTGTCGCTGGCGGTGGGCCTCAGGGCCACGCGCAAGGACCTGCCGCAGGCGGTGATGCAGGGCGTCGCCGGCTCCTATTCCAACATCGGCTATATGGGCCCGCCGCTGCTGCTCGCCGCGCTCGGCCCCGCCGCGAGCGCGCCGCTGGTGCTGGTCTTCGTCTTCGACAGCCTGCTGCTGTTCTCGCTGATCCCCTTCCTGATGGCGCTCGCCGGCGTCGAGAAGAAGAGCCCGCTCGACACCGCCCGCCGGGTCGCCTGGCAGGTCGCGACGCATCCGTTCAACATCGCCACGCTGCTCGGCGTGCTCGCCGCCGCGACGCATTTCGAACTGCCGACGGCCCTCGACAAGATGACGCTCTGGCTCTCCCAGGCGGCAGCGCCCTGCGCACTCTTCCTGCTCGGCGTCACCGTCGCGCTGCGGCCGATGAAGCGGCTTCCCGTCGAGGTGCCCGTCCTCGTCGCGATCAAGCTCGTGCTGCATCCGCTGCTGGTCTGGGTGCTGCTCTCGGCGATCGGCAGCTTTCCCGACATCTGGATCTACACGGCGGTGATCATGGCGGCGCTGCCGCCGGCGCTGAACATCTTCGTGATCTCGACCCAGTACAAGGTCGGAATCGAACGCGCCTCGGCCTGCATCCTGGTCGGCACCATCGTCTCGATGGTGACTCTGACGGGCTTCCTGTGGCTGGTGAAGACGGGCAGGATGGCGGCCGACCTCTTCCCCTGACCGCCGGCATGCCGGCCCAAAGCCGGGATGCCGATGCTGCCGCTGGACGACCTGACGGTCCTCGACTTCTCCACCCTGCTGCCGGGGCCGCTCGCCAGCCTGTTCCTGGCCGAGGCCGGCGCCCGCGTGATCCGGATCGAGCGCCCGGGCGGCGAGGAGATGCGCCGTTTTCCGCCGCGCTTCGGCGAGACCTCGGCGCCCTATGCCGTACTCAATCGCGGCAAGGCCAGCATCGAGATCGATCTGAAGGCGGAGGACGCGCTGGCGCGCCTGACACCGCTGATCGCCAAAGCCGACATCCTGATCGAGCAGTTCCGTCCCGGAGTGATGGCGCGGCTCGGCTTCGGCTTCGAGGCGCTCTCAGCGATCAACCCGCGTCTGATCTATTGCTCGATCAGCGGCTATGGCCAGGCCGGCCCGCGCGCCGGCGATGCCGGCCACGACATCAATTACCAGGCCATCGGCGGGTTGCTCGGCCAGTCGTTGCAGCGCGGCGACCCGCCGCCTTTGCCGCCGCCGCTCGTGGCCGACATCGCCGGTGGCACCATGCCGGCCCTGCTCAACATCCTGCTCGCCTTGCGCCAGCGCGAGCGCAGCGGCCACGGCTGCCATCTCGACATCGCCATGAGCGACGCCATGCCGACCTTCGCCTGGTACGGGCTGGCGCAGGGCCAGGTTTCAGGTCGCTACCCGCAAGGCGGGGAGGGGCTGCTGACGGGCGCGAGCCCGCGCTACGGCCTCTACGCCACCGCCGATGGCTGGTTCCTCGCGGTGGGCGCGCTCGAAGCGAAGTTCTGGGAGACCTTCTGCGAGGCGATCGGCCTCGACGGCGCCCTGCGCGACGACCGCCGCGACCCGCAGGCAACCCGCGCCGCCATCGCCGCTATCATCGCAGGCGAGACCGCCGCGCATTGGCGCGAGCAGCTCGAACCGCGCGACTGTTGTTGCACGGTGGTCCGCACGCTGGACGAGGCGCTGGCCGACCCACATCTGACGGCGCGCGGCCTGTTCGACGCGCAAGCCGAGGAGCCGGGTGGCCGCCGCCTCGTCTCGACGCCCTTGCCGCTCGCGCCGGTCTTTCGCGACAAGGTGGCGCCGTTGCGAACAGTAGCGGCTAGTGGCGAGGATACGCAGGAGTTGCTGGGAAAGCGCTCGGAATCAGACCCGTCATCCTGGACAAGCGGCGCAGCCGCGCAGCTCCGGGATCCATCATAGGGCGATGTCGAGGCCTTCGATGGATCCCGGGACGACCTTCGGTCGCCCAGGATGACGGGGAGGTTGGTGGAATCCTCTGCCGCTACCGCCCCATCCCGCCAGCCAGCCCCTGCCGCATGACCAGCCGCCGCAGCGGGCCAATCCGCGACAGCGCCAGCAGGCCAGCGCCGCGCAGGAGGTCGGCCGGCAGCAGATCAGTGAGCAGCGTCCGGTTCAGCGCATCGACGGCACCCGTCCGCAGGCGGACATCGGCGGTCCGGGCCCGGTCATAGGCCGCGACAACGGAGCCAGCACCTGGATCGGACGCGTCCATGATCGCCTCACGGAGCGCCATCACGTCGCGCAGCCCGAGATTGAGGCCCTGCGCGCCGATCGGCGGAAAGACATGCGCGGCTTCGCCGATCAGCACCATACGACCTGAGCCGAACCGCTCGACCGAGAGCCCACCCATCGGAACCCGCCCGCGCGGCCCGTCCAGCCGCATCGCTCCGAGCAGCGAATGCGCCTGCCGCTCGACGCGGCGGGCGAAGGCGGCATCGTCCAGCGCCGCAATGTCATCCGCCTCTTCCGGATCGAGCAGCCAGACCAGCGAGGAGCGCCGGCCGGGCAGGGGGACGAGCGTGAACGGCCCCTTGCGGGTGTGGAACTCGGTCGAGGCCTCGCGATGGTCTCTGCTGTGGGCGAAGATCGCGGTCAGCGCGCTCTGCGGATAGAGCCAGTCGCGCGCCGCGATGCCGGCCGCTTCCCGCACGCGGGATTTCCGGCCATCGGCGCCGACGACGAGGCGCGCCCGCAGCGGGCAAAAGCCTTCGCCGGTCAGCGTGACGCCCGCCTCATCCTCGGCGATCCCCGAAACCAGGCCCGGCACATGCGTGATCGCACCACCCTCGGCCAGCTTCGCGGCGAGCGCCTCGACCAGCTCGGCATTCTCGACATTCCAGCCGAAGGCATCGAGCCCGACCTCGGAGGCGCGGAACTCGACCGGCGGCTGGCGGAACAGGCTGCCGGTGTCGTCGACCAGCCGCATCACGGCGAGCGGCGCCGAGCGATCGGCAAGGATCTCGGTCAGGCCGAATTCAGCGAGCAGACGCCAGGAGCCGTCGAGCAGCGCGATCGTGCGTCCATCGCGGGGTGCATGCATCGGCCCGAGCACCGCGACGCTGCGTCCGGACCGCGCCAACGCCAGCGCGGCAGCGAGACCGACGGCGCCGGCGCCGACGATGGCGATATCGACCTGGGCGTTCGCGGGCGTGCTCATGCGCCTTGGCTAGCCCAACGGCCGGACCTTGGCCACTGGCTGGAGCGTCGCAGGGCGAGGCGAGGGCTCCGTGCAGGGCCCGCAGCATCGCACAGACGTGATGCCCTGGCCGCGTGGCCACGCCGTTGCGTGGTGCCGCCGAGGCCTTATGGTCCCCTCCCACGAAATCCGAGGAGATCAAGTCATGGTCAAGGCGATCCGCATCCACAAGACCGGCGGGCCGGAAGTGCTGCAGCTCGAGGACATCACGCTGCC
>DATDBB010000489.1:0-9656 GCA_036525085.1 Allobosea sp. | reverse complement strand
TGCCCAGTCGGTCATCACGACGGGCGACCTCGTCGTCAATCTCGACACCAAGACCGTGGAAGTCGACGCTGCCCGCGTCCACCTCACCGGCAAGGAATACCAGATGCTGGAGCTGCTCTCGCTCCGCAAGGGCACGACCCTGACCAAGGAAATGTTCCTGAACCACCTCTATGGCGGCATGGACGAGCCCGAACTCAAGATCATCGACGTCTTCATCTGCAAGCTGCGCAAGAAGCTGGCGAATGCGTCGGACGGCAAGAACTATATCGAGACGGTCTGGGGCCGCGGCTATGTGCTGCGCGAGCCGTCCGATGTCGAGGAACGCATCCCGGCCTGAGGCCGGTTCGGCGGGACCGTCATGAGGCGGTCACGTTCGAGTGTCATCAAGATCGCGGCCTGATCGTCGGATGTACACGACAGGCCGACGGGGACCCCGCCGAGAGGCGGGGTTTTTGTTTGCGCCGAGCGCAGTGGCTGCGCGCTACGCCATGCTGCATTGCTTCGCTGCGCTCACGATGGCGCCAACGGCAACGGTCCATTCTGGTTGGACGGGATTCTAAAAGCGGGCGCCGCCCTGCGCGAGGCGAGGCTCCAGGGGCAGGGACATGTTCGCCGCCTGGGCCTTGGCCGAGTTCCGGTCGCGATAGAGGCCGCGGTGCTTCGCGTCGGGGACGATCGTCGTGGAGATCCCGATCACGGTCTCGGCCGCACCCAGGACGACGGCCCCCTCGGGCGCCAGGCGGGGCGCGAGCAGGCCCAGCACCTTCGCCTTGGTCGGGACGTCGAAATAGATCAGCACGTTGCGGCAGAAGATCACGTCGAACTGGCCGAGATGGCTGTTGGCTTCGAGCAGATTGTGCTGCTTGAGCTCGACCATCGCGCGCAGCCGCTCCGAAACCTGCCACTTGTCGCCATTTTGGGTGAAGTGCTTCAGCAGCATCTGGATCGGCAGGCCTCGCTGAATCTCGAACTGGCTGTAGAGGCCGGAGCGCGCGCGCTCCAGCACTTCGGCCGAGATGTCAGTGCCGACGATCTGGATCTTCCAGCCGGCAAGGCGAGGGGCCATCTCGTCGAGGATCATCGCCAGCGAATAGGCTTCCTGGCCGGACGAAACGGCCGCGCACCAGATGCGCAGCGACCGCGTCCCGGCGTTGGCAGCCAGCTTCTCCGGCAGGATCACGTTGCGAAACAGGTCGAACGGGGTGTGGTCGCGAAAGAACAGCGTCTCGTTCGTGGTCATCGCCTCGACGACGGCGTGTTCCAGCGCGGCATTGTTGCCTTGGCGCAATTGCTCGACCAGCGTCTCGATTCCGGCGATGCCGCGCCGTCGGCAGAGGATGCCGAGCCGGCTTTCCGCCAGATAGCGTTTCTCGGGGCTCAGCGAGAGGCCCGAGCGCAGATGCAGCAGCAGGCGCAGAAAGTTGAAGTCTACGTCCGTCATGAGAGCTGGCCGGCGCGTACGAGGCCGCGGATGGCGCCGCCGATGTCGTCCAAAGGCACGACCGCGCTGGCGTGCTGCGCCCGCACGACCGAGCCGGGCATGCCCCAGATCGTGCTGCTGTATTCGTCCTGCGCGATCACGGCCGCGCCTGCCCGACGCAGCGCGCCGGCGCCTTCCGTGCCGTCCGCGCCCATGCCGGTCAGCACGACGCCGAGCGCGGCAGGGCCGAGATGGCGCGCCGCGTCGTTGAAGAGCACATCGACCGCGGGACGGCAGAAGCGCACCGGCGGGGCGTCGCTGATGCTCGCCGTGATGTGGCCGAGCCGGCGATCGATGCCGAGATGGCGGCCGCCGGGAGCGATGTAGATCGTGCCGCGGGCGAGCCGCTCGCCGTCGAAGGGTTCGCGCGCGGGAATGCCGATATAGCCGGCGATCTGCTCGGCGAAGGAGGCGGTGAAGAGGGGCGGCATGTGCTGGACGACGATCGTCGTCAGATCCTGCAGCGCGTCGCCGATGTCGAACAGCACCCTGGCCACGGCGCGCGGACCGCCGGTGGAGGCGCCGATCACGAGATAGCGCGGCACGGTCGAGACGAGTTGGCGCAAGCTCGTCGGACCTGCCGATGTGAAATCGACATCGATCTCCGGCGGCAATGCGCCTGGCCGCAGACGGGTCTGCGCGATGTTTCCAAGCTTGAGCAGGAATTCGCTGCGGAAGTCGAGCGACAGCGTCAGGCCGCTGCGGCTGTCGGGCTTGGAGACGACGTCCATGGCGCCCTTGGTCATGCATTCGAGCGCGATGCGCGTGTTGCGCTCCGTCAGCGTCGTCGCCAGCAGGATGCCCGTATGGGGACTTTCCTTGAGGATCTGGGGCAGGGCGGTCGCGCCGTCGACGCCCGGCATATCGAGGTCGAGCACCATCACATCGGGCTTGAAGCGCCCCGCATGGGCCACCGCGGTCTCGCCGTCGCCGGCGACCGCCACGAGATGAAACTGTCCGCTTTCACCGAGCCAGCGGGCGAAAAGGCCGCGAACGACCACCGAGTCATCGGCGATCACGACCGTCTTGTGCCTCTGTGCGCCTGCCGGTGAGGGGCCGCTCATACGTCACACATTCCGCTGCATTGCCGGCCGCTGCACTGCCCGCCCGACCTAGGCTTTTCGCCCGGCAGCGCGCGGCGCGCCGCACTGTGGAGCGGCCCGGCATCCCGTGCTGCCGCGGCTGTCTTCAAAGCAGGCCGACCTGGTGGAACTTGGAGGCGACGATCTCCTTGTCGAACGGCTTCATGATGTATTCGTCGGCGCCGGCATGCATCGCGCGCGCGATATGGGCGATGTCGTTTTCCGTCGTGCAGAAGACGACCTTGGGGCGCTTGCCGCCGGGCATCTGTCGCAGCGTGCGCAGGAAGTCGTAGCCGTCCATGATTGGCATGTTCCAGTCGAGCAGCACGGCGTCGGGCATCTCGCCCTTGCAGGAATCGATCGCGCGCGCGCCGTCTTCGGCTTCCGTGATACGGAACTGAAGACCTTCGAGGATGCGCCGCGCCACCTTGCGGATCACGGCCGAGTCGTCGACGACGAGACAGTATTTCATGGTCAATCTCCAGATCGGTGCGGCGGCGCGTCAGGCTGCGGCATCCAACTCAAGTGCGAGGATGGCGTCGACGTCGAGAACGACGAGCAGGCGGTCTTCGAGGCGGTGTACGCCGGTGGCGAGGGCGGCCCAATTGCGGTCCAGATGGACGGGGCTCGGTTCGAAGGTCGATTGATCCAACCGCATGACCTCTCCGACGGCATCGACGATCAGCGCATAGGCTTCGCCCCCATGGTCGATGCCGACGGCAACCAGTTCGGTCTTGCCCTCGCGATCTTGCCTGAAGGAGACCGGACGGCCGAGGCGCTTGCGCAGGCAGATCGCGGTGACGATGCGGCCGCGCAGATTGAGCAGCCCGACGATCTCGAACGGTGCTCGCGGCACGAGGGTGATGCGGTTGGTGATGAAGACGTCATGCACGCGCCCGATCGGCAGGCCGAGGATCTGGTCGCCGATCATCACGGTGACGTAGTCGAGCGATTCGAAAGCGCCGATGCTCGTGTCGATCGCCGCACGGTTATCCGCCCGATGAGACATGTCGGTCTGCTGAACCATCACGCCGCCTCTCTGATGCCGGGGCGACGCTCTGCCAGTTCGCCGAGCAGGGACCTTCGATCGAACTTGGCGACGACCTCGTCGATTCGTGCCTGGCCGGCGCGCATATGGAGATCGGGCGTCACCAGCGCCGTCATGCCGATGAGGCGGAGCCTGTCGCCATGGGGGCCGGCGCGCAGCGCCGCGGCGAAATCGAAAGCGCCGTCGATGTCGCCGTCGATGTCGACGAGCACCGTGTCGATCGTACCGTCGGACAGTTGCTGACGCGCGGCTTCGAAGCTGGTGGCGATGGCGATGCGGTGTCCCGACGCCTTCAGCACCGGCGTCAGCATGTCGCGCAGGAAGGCGGAGGGCTCGACGAGCAGAATCTGCGCCGCCGCCGAGGGATCGACGCGGTCGGCAGCGGCATGGCGCCAGCCGCGTTCGTGCATCGGCAGGTAATGGGCGAGGTCGATGATGTCCGTGGCGCGGCCGCGGATCATCGCCGAGCCGACGATGCCGCGATCCTGCGCGGTCGCCATCTCGATGTCCAGGACCTCGTCGACGATGTCGACGATCGCATCGACGGCCAGCGCGACCGTCATTTCGCCCTCGGAGATGATGACAAGTGGCTGCAGCCCTTGGCTGCGCAGCCTGGTCTCGCCGACGGGCACGACCGGGACCAGCCGGTTGCGATAATGCAGCAGCGTGCGGCCACTGCCGTTCTCGAACTGCGCGGCATCAACTTCTTCGAGGCGCGTGACGAGGGAGAGCGGAACGGCCCTGACGCCCTCCGAGCCGGTCTTGAACACCAGCACGGTGGTCTTCTCGATCGCGGGCGGCGCGGCGGCCACCTGCGTTTCCGCGTGGAACGCGTCACCCGCTCCCGCGGCGCCGACCAAACCGGCGATGCCGTTGGGATCGACGATGAGCACGACGGCGCCGTCGCCCAGGATGGTGTTTCCGGAGAAGATCGGGATGTGCCGAAGCTTGCTCGACATCGGCTTGACGACGATTTCCTCGGTATGGAAGACGCCATCCACCAGGATGCCGAATTGCCGCTCGCCGATCTGCGTGACGACGATGAACCCGTCATCCGGCGCAGCTTCGGCCGTGCCCATGAGGCCGGACAAGGCGATGATCGGCAAAAGCCGCCCGCGCAGCCGCAGGATCGGCGCGCCGTTGATCTCCTCGATGCGATGATCGGCGCCGGCCTTCACGCGGACGAGCTCGCGAACCACGATCTGGGGGATGGCGAAGCGCTGGTCGCCGCAGACGACGATCAGCGCCGCCACGATCGCCAGCGTGAGCGGAATCTTGATCGTGATCGTGGTGCCGAGGCCGGGCTTGCTGACGATGTCGATCAGCCCGCCGATGGCGTCGACATTGACCTTGACCACGTCCATGCCGACGCCGCGCCCCGAGATCGCGGTGACGTTTTCGGTGGTCGAGAAGCCCGGATGGAAGATGAATCGGCTGACCTGCGCGTCGGTCATGCGCTCGATCTCGGCCTCGCTGGCGAGCCCTTGCTGGAGAGCCTTGCGCCGGATGCGCTCGATGTCGAGGCCGCGCCCGTCATCGGCCACCGCGATGGTCACCGAGCCGCCCTCGTGATAGGCGGCGACGCGGATCGTGCCCTGCTCCGGCTTACCGGCGGCCAGGCGTTCGGCCGGTGTCTCGATCGCATGGTCGGCGCAATTGCGGACCATATGCGTCAGCGGATCCTTGATCAGGTCGAGGATCTGCCTGTCGAGTTCGGTGTCGGCGCCTTCCGTGACCAGATCGATGCGCTTGCCGAGTTCGGCGCCGAGATCGCGCACGATGCGCGGCAGCTTCGACCAGGCATTGCCGATGGGCTGCATCCGCGTCTTCATGACGCCGTCCTGCAACTCGGCCGTGATCAGCGAAAGGCGCTGCAACGGCGCCTTCAGGCCGGTGTCGTCCTGCTTGCGCGAGATTTCGAGGAGCTGGTTGCGCGTCAGCACGAGCTCCGAGACCATCGTCATCAGATGCTCGATGGTGTCGACATTGACGCGCAGCGTGGCCGGGCCGGTCGGCCGGCTCTCGCGGATGGCGGCGTCGTCGCCGTGCTCGACGTCATTGTGCTCGATGCGCCCGTCGCGGCCGCGCTGCGGCCCCGGCGCGTTGCGGAAAACGAGATCGAGCCCATCCTCGGCCGGCGTTTCCGGCGCTGCACCGCCATGGCGGGCGAGGTAGGCCGCCACGGGATCGGCGGCGTCTCCGGCCGGCGGGCGCTTCTGATCCAGCTCGGCCTTGGCGTACTCCGCCAGGATGTCGAGTTCGCGGATCAAATTCTCGTCGTTGCCGGGCGGTTCCTCGCCCTTCTCGGCGAGTTCGGAGAGGATGTCCTTGACCCGGTCGATCGTCTCGAGAATGGCGGTGACCGCGATGGCGCTGACGCTGGCGCCGTCACGGAATTGGCCGATCACGGATTCCGCGGCGTGGGTCAAAGCCTCCAGCCGGGGCAGGCCGATGAAGCCGCAGGTGCCTTTGACGGTGTGAACCAGTCGGAAGATATTGCGCAGGATGTCGCGGTTGTTCGGCTCCTGCTCGAAGCGCACGAGCTCCCGATCGACCGTGTCGAGATTCTCGCCGGTCTCGGTCAGGAACTCTTGCAGCAAGTCGTCCATGCAGGGGACCACCACTCAACGCGACAACACACTGCACGGAGCTAAGCAGCAGAAGGGTTTATGATCGGTTGAAATTGTCGCGACAGCCGCTGTTATTCGGCGGTTTCCCGCTTCAGGCCGCCTTGTTGGCCGTGATCGTGACGGTGTCGCCCTCGATTGCGAAGGTAATGGCCATGTCGGCGGCGCGCGCGACCATCCCGGTATAGAGCGGCTGGACCGCGTGGGCGTCGATCGTCCCGGTCTCGGAGCGGCCGGCGATCAGTTCCTCGACATGGGCCGGGATGCGCGCATGCGAGCCCGTGGCGCTGATCGTGAAGCTGCCCTGCTCGCCTTCGACGGTGGCGCGCGAGACGAGCTTGCCGCCGCGCGGAACCGCCTGGGCGGCGAGGACGAGCAGGTTCAGCAACAGCTTGACCTGGTTCTTCGGCAACAGGGCGCGGGGCGCTTCCCAATCGAGCGAGAGCTTCTCGTCGTTGAGGAAGCCGTTGGCGACGTTGCCGGCGTCGCCGAGATCGATCATCGCGCCGGCCGAGCCAGCCGCGCCGAAGGCGAGCCTGGCGAATTGCAGCCGCGCCGAGGCGTTGCGCGCACTCTTCTTGATCAGTTCGAGCGCGAAGTCGCGCATCGAGGGATCGTCCTCTTCCAAAACCTCCAGCGCGTTGACAATGGCCCCGACCGGGCTGATCACGTCATGGCAGACGCGGCTGCAAAGGAGCGCGGCCAGATCGAGCGGCTCGAGCGAGATGGCGGTCATGGGTATGTCCTGGGGTCATTGCTGCGTGGCGCTCGCGGCGAACTGAGCGCCGTTTCCATGAGATATGGTGCCATCTTGGTTTTCATGTGGTTAAGCCCCATTTGCCCGCAGGGCGAAGCGAAGGACATACAGCAGTGACGACTGCCGAGGAGCATCTGCGCCAGGGCGATCCGCGTATCGGCGATCCGCGCCTCGCGGATTGCAACGATCTGGCGCGGCGGCTGGCGGAAGCCGCCCGGCTCAGCGGCGCGGTCCTGCTGGCGATGCGCGCGGCGCGCGACGTGAAGCTCAAGCCCGACGGTTCGCCCGTCTGCTCGGCCGACATGGCCGCCGACCACACGGCCAAGCGCGAATTGGCGCGGCTCCTGCCCGGCATTCCGGTGATCAGCGAGGAAAGCGTGGCGGAGGTCGCGCCGGCGCCCGTCTTCATCCTGCTCGACCCGCTCGACGGCACGCGCGAGTTCCTGGCCGGCGGCGACAGCTACTGCGTCGCCATCGCCGTGATCTGCGGCGACAGGCCCGTGGCGGGGGCGATAGCGGCTCCAGCCAGCGGCCGGTTGTGGTTTGCCGGCGAGGAGGCCTTCTCACAGGCTCTGGCGCCGGATGGCGCAACGATCGGCGAGGCTCACCGGATCGCGGTGCGTCCGCTGCCGGCGGAGGGGCCGCAGACGCTGATCAGCCGCTTCCATTGCGATCGGCTGAGCGAGGATGTCGCCGCGGCGATGGGCTCCGCCAGCACGCTGCCGATCTCGTCGGCGGTCAAGTTCGGCCTGATCGCATCCGGCGAGGCCGACCTGCATGTGCGCGGCGGCCAGACGATGGAATGGGACATCGCAGCCGGCGACGCCATCCTGTCTGCTGCAGGCGGAATTGTCCTGACGCTCGACGGGGCGCTGCCGCGCTACGGCCGGACGGATCGCGATTTCTGCAATCCGCCCTTCATTGCGGCCTCGAGCGAGGCCCTGGCCAGGCGCGCGGTCGCGACTGCAGCCAAAAGCTGAGCGGAGCAAGCACCTCGCCGCAATCAGCGGGCGATGCTTTGCGCGACGCCGCTCCAGTTGCTCTCGGCCGTCTTCAGCCGGCTGGCATCCTCGACGAAGCTGCGGCGGTTCTCGGGCGTGCGGAACAGGAAGAGCCGCGAGCCGATGATGGCGAACTGGCGCGGATCGGTGTCGACGGCGCGCCCCTCGGCGACAGCCGCGGCGTCGAAGCCGGCGAAGGCGGGCTCATAAACCTCGGGCGCATCGCGGAAGGCCTCGCGATTGGCGGCCGAGACGAAACGCCAGACCGCGCCCTGATGGACGAGTTCGTAAGCGGGGTGCCCGGCCACGGCGCGCTTCTCGATCCGATAGGCGACCGGGTCGTAGCCGCGCAGCGCAAGGCCGGAATGGATGTCGCGCTGCATGGACACATCCAGCGACGGCAGTTCAGGCAATCCGGCGGGCAGGCCCGGCGCATCGGCGAAGGCCGGACCATGGATCGCCACCGCCAGCACGCCCAGCGCGCATAGGGCCGTGGAAATCCCACGCCGCCTTGTTCCAGCCTTCATCACGGGCAAATCCTGATTCCACGCTGCCGGCGGAATCCGAGCCCGCTCTGCAATCTTCACGGGTTGGATACACTTTCGAGGGTATCAAACTGGTTACGGAACTGGTTCGCATTTGCGCGGCATCGCGCCCGGGGCTCGGATTTTTCCGGAGCGCCCGGGCTCGGCGTCACTCACCCACCGTTCTGGCGAGATCTTCGCGGGCCGAGGCAAGCCCGGAGTTCGAGGCGTCGGAGCGGACCGTCGGCGCATGCTGGCGCCCCACCCGGAGACCGATTTCATGACTCAAACCCGCCGCGGCCTCATCAAGGGTGGTCTCGCGCTCGGCGCTGCCGGACTGTCCCTGCCGGTTGGGCCGGCGCTGGCCCAGCAATCCTATGGACAGAGCCGGTCGTTCTCGCAGAACGAACTCGTCACCTCCGGCCATCAGTTCTTCGGCAACGTCTCGCGCGGGCTGGCGCTGACGGTCGAGGAAGCGGTCCGGCGCTGGGGCGAGCCGAACGGCTATGTGCTCGGCCAGGAGGCGGCGGGCGCCTTCGTCGGCGGATTGCGCTATGGCGAGGGCACGCTGTTCACCCGCAATGCCGGCGATCGCAAGGTGTTCTGGCAGGGGCCCTCCGTCGGCTTCGACTTCGGCGGCGAAGGCGCCCGCACGATGATGCTGGTCTATGGCCTTCCTGCGGTCGAGGCGCTCTACCAGCGCTTCGTCGGCGTCGATGGCTCGGCCTATTTCGTTGGCGGCTTCGGCTTCACCGCGCTGGCGGCCGAAGGCGTCACCGTGGTGCCGATCCGCACCGGCGTCGGCTGGCGGCTGGGCGTCAATCTCGGCTATCTGAAGTTCACGCCGCAGGCGACCTGGAACCCCTTCTGAGCGTCTTCGCGCAACGAGGGCTTGAAATCCCCGTATCGCGACTGATCTTCCCAAACGAGAGCGCAAGCAGGCGGGCGCGCCAGAACAGGTTTCCCCTTTCCGCCGCGATGTCCTAACCTGTCGTTCCCCCGGATGTGGAGCCGCACGTCTTGATTGAAGCTGTCATGCTCGTCACGCTCGGCTTCCTGTGCGCCAGCCTGCTCGCGCTGGCGGCCGTGCCGGCGCTGGCGCGACGCGCCGACAGGCTGGCGCGCAAGCGTGCGGAG
>DATDBB010000488.1:0-2294 GCA_036525085.1 Allobosea sp. | reverse complement strand
TGGGCCATGAGCGGCGCGATCCGGTCCGCCCGCAGTTCACCGACCACTGCTTCACCGGCGACTACCCGACCTCGCTGACCGACGTGATCGGCGAGAGCGCCAAGCAGCAGATCTCGCTGCTGGCCGAGGCCGGCTGAACCTCAGGGATATCCATGACCAAGCCTCTGGAAGGGCGCGTCGCGCTCGTCACCGGCGCCTCGCGCGGCATCGGGCGAGCCGCCGCGCTCGCCTTTGCGCAGGCCGGCGCCCATGTCGTCGCGCTCGCCCGTACCAGCGGCGCGCTCGAGGAACTCGACGACGAGATCCGCGCGATCGGCGGCGCGGCGACCCTGGTGCCGGTCGATCTCGGCGACACCGCCGCCATCGAGAAGCTGGGGCCGGCCCTGCTGCAGCGCTGGGGCAAACTCGACATCCTGCTCGCCAATGCCGGCATCCTCGGCCCGCTCTCACCGCTGACCCACGCCTCGGCAAAAGAGTGGGCCAAGGTGTTCGACACCAACGTCACCGCCAACTGGCGCCTGCTGAAATCGGTCGAGCCGGCGCTGCAGGCTTCCGATGCCGGGCGGGTGATCCTGATGTCGTCGGGCGCGGCGCATAAGTGCCTGGCCTATTGGGGGCCCTATTCGATCTCCAAGGCCGCCGTCGAGGCGATGGGGCGCACCTATGCCGCCGAGACCGTGACGACGCCGCTGAAGGTGATGATGGTCAATCCCGGGCCGCTGCGCACCCGCATGCGCGCCGAGGCGATGCCCGGCGAGGATCCGCTGACCCTGAAGACGCCGGAGGATCTGGCGCCGCATCTGGTCGCGATCGCCTCGCCGGATTGGGCCGAGACGGGGAAGATCTTCGACTTCCCGCAGGGCAAGGTTCTCAGCCCGCAGATGCCGGCCTGAGGCGGGCCCTCCCTTCTCCCCTCGCGGGAGAAGGTGGCAGCGCGAAGCGCTGACGGATGAGGGGGCGCCGCGAGCTTGCCGCCTTGTCGACCACCACGCCAACCGGAAAGGGCACGGTGCCCCCTCATCCGTCTGCTGCGCAGACACCTTCTCCCGCGAGGGGAGAAGGTGGCGCGTCACCCGGCGCGCTTGTTCTTGTCGTAGGGGTTCTCGCCGCCGCGCGTGTGCAGGCGGATCGGCGTTCCCGGCAGCTCGAAGGCCTCGCGCAGGTTGTTGACCAGATAGCGGGTGTAGGACACCGGCAGATGGTCGAGTTGGTTGCCGAAGAGCGCGAAGGTCGGCGGGCGCGCCTTGGCCTGCGTCATGTAGCGGATCTTGATGCGCCGGCCCGCCACCGCCGGCGGCGGATGGGCCGACAGCACGCCTTCCAGCCAGCGGTTGATCTTCGCCGTCGAGACGCGGCGGTTCCAGACGTCATAGGCGCCGAAGACCGCCTGCATCAGGCGATCGATGCCTTCGCCGGCCAGGCCCGAGAGCGGCACGATCGGCACGCCGCGCACCTGCGCCAGGAGATGCCCGGCCTTCTCCTTGAGCTCGGCGAGAAGACCGTTCTTGTCGGCGACGAGATCCCATTTGTTCAGGCCGATGACGACACAGCGGCCTTCGCGCTCGGTCAGGTCGACCAGCGTCAGGTCCTGCTTCTCGAAGGGGATGGTCGAGTCGAGCAGGACGACGACGACCTCGGCGAAGCGGATCGCGCGCAGCGCGTCCTGCACCGACATCTTCTCGAGCTTCTCCTCGATACGGGCGCGCTTGCGCATGCCCGCCGTGTCGAAGAGCTTCACGGGACGCCCGCGCCATTCGTAGTCGACGGAGATGGTGTCGCGCGTGATGCCGGCTTCGGGGCCGGTCAGCAGGCGCTCCTCGCCGATCATGCGGTTCACCAGCGTCGACTTGCCGGCGTTGGGGCGGCCGATGATGGTGACGCGCAGCGGCTTGTTGGGGTCGTTGTATTCCTCATCCTCGTCGACGAAGGCGGCGGGCGCTTCGACCCATTTCTTGTCGCCATAGCTCTCGTCGAAGGGCTCTTCTTCCTCCGGCTCGACATCGACGTAAGGCGCGAGCGCCTCGAGCAGATCCGAGGTGCCCTCGCCATGCTCAGCCGAGAACGGCACGGGGTCGCCCAGGCCCAGCGCATAGGATTCGAAGATGCCGTCGAGCCCCTTCTTTCCCTCGGCCTTGTTGGCGAGCAGGATGACGGGCTTGCCGGATTTGCGCACGAGATCGGCGAACGGCTGGTCCATCGGCGTCAGGCCGAGCCGGGCATCGATCATGAACAGGATGACGTCGGCCTGGGCGATCGCCGCTTCGGTCTGCGCCCGCATACGGCCGGCAAGCGAT
>DATDBB010000487.1:0-12479 GCA_036525085.1 Allobosea sp. | reverse complement strand
AGCCGGACCGAGTCACGATCTCCGGGACGCGGTATAAGCCCTTCCCGGTGTTCGCGACCGATCAGGAGGCGGAAGACTTCGTCGAGACCGCCGATCTGACGGAGTATGATCTGTCATCCTTCGAGCCGGTTCGTTTCGAGTTCAAGCCCAAGACGGCGACGATCAGCATGCGCGTGCCACAGGACCTTCTCGACGCCGTGAAGTCGCGGGCAGGCCGCGAGGGCATTCCCTATCAGCGCTTCATCCGCCAGACGCTCGAACAGGCGCTTGCGGCCAAGGGCAAGAAGGCATCCTGACGACCTTACGGTTTCAGGCTCCCGTCGAAAAGCGCATTCCACACCTCGGGCCGAGGCCTCACGCCTTCTCGACATGCTCCTTCGCCACGAAGGCGATGCGGACCATGTTGGTGGCGCCGGGCGTTCCGAAGGGCACGCCCGCCACGACGATGATGCGGTCGCCGAGCTTGGCGAAATCCTCGCGCACGGCGAATTTGCAGGCGCGCGAGGCCATGTCGTCGATGTCGCTGGCGTCCTTGGTAACGACCGAATGCACGCCCCAGACCAGGGTCAGGCGGCGCGCCGTGGCGCGGTTCGGCGTCAGGGCGATCACGGTCGAGTTCGGCCGCTCGCGCGCGATGCGGAAGGCGGTCGAGCCGGACGAGGTCCAGGCGGCGATGACCTTGAGGTTCAGCGTGTCGGCGATCTCGTGGGAAGCCTTGGCGATGGCGTCCGCGCCGGTCTCCTCGGGCTCGGCGCGCTGCGCTTCCAGGATCGAGCGGTAGATCGACTCGCCTTCGACCTCCTCGGCGATGCGGTTCATCATCGCCACCGCCTCGATCGGGAACTGGCCGGCCGCGCTTTCGGCCGAGAGCATCACCGCGTCGGCGCCCTCGAAGACGGCGGTCGCGACGTCGGAGACCTCGGCGCGCGTCGGCACGGGAGCGGTGATCATGCTCTCCAGCATCTGCGTCGCGACGACCACGGGCTTGCCCTTGCGGCGGCTGAGGCGCGTGATGCGCTTCTGGGTGCCGGGCACCTTCTCCAGCGGCATCTCGACGCCGAGATCGCCGCGCGCGACCATGATCGCGTCCGAGGCGTCGATGATCTCCTCGAGGCGGATCAGTGCCTGCGGCTTCTCGATCTTGGCCAGCGCCAGCGCCCTGCCCCGCACGATCTTGCGCAGATCGGCCATGTCCTCGGGCCGCTGCACGAAGGACAGCGCGATCCAGTCGACACCGGCCTCGGCGGCGGCCTCGGCATCGGAGCGGTCCTTCTCGGTCATGGCCGAGACGGCGATGGTGGTGTCGGGCAGGCTGACGCCCTTGCGCGAGGACAGCCGGCCGCCGACGACGACGCGCGTCACGGCCTGTTTCTCGCTCGCCTTCTCGACGATGAGGCGCAGCTTGCCGTCGTCGAGGATCAGGGTGTGGCCGGGCTCCAGCGCGGTCAGGATTTCGGGATGCGGCAGGTGGACGCGCTTGGCGGTGCCCGGAGCGGGATCGGAGTCGAGGGTGAAGCGGGCGCCGTTCTCCAGCGTCACCCCGCCATCGCCGCCGAAGGCGCCGACGCGCAGCTTCGGGCCCTGAAGATCAGCGAGGATGCCGACCGGGCGGCGGAACTGGGTCTCCAGCGCGCGCAGCATCGCCACCTTCTCGGGCAGGGTCTCACGCTGGGTGTGGCTCATATTGATGCGGAAGACGTCGACGCCGGCCTCAAACAGCTTCGCGCACATCTCCGGAGTGGAGGACGCCGGTCCCAGCGTGGCGATGATCTTGATGCGGCGCTCGCGCTTCATGTCGATGTCCCTCAGGGCCGCGCGGACGCGCCGCCGGTGGTGTCGGTGAGTTGGATCGTCCAGCTCTTCTGTTCGCCCGTGTCGACCTCGAAGAAGCCGGCGCGGTCGTAGCCGCGGGCCAGGCAATCTTCTATCCCGCGAATGGTGAATTCCTTGTTGCGGGTACACATCACGGATTTGCCGGTCCATTCGCCGCCGCGGTCGTAGTCGATGGCGTGGACGTAGTAGAAGCGCGCGGCCAGCGTGCCGCGCAGCAGCGTCTCGCAGGCGCGCGGGCCGATGTTCCACCAGCCTTCGGTGGTCCAGCCCTGCGCGTCGCGATAGCCGATCGCGACGCCGACGCGGCTGCCGGTGGTGTTGCACATGCGCAGATCGGCCCAGGCCGGGGCAGCGCCGGCAAGCAGGCCGGCCGCCAGAAGGGCGAGGCGCAGTGTCGATCTCTGGGTGCGGTTCATCTCAGGGTTCGATCAGCAAGGTTCGATCAGGATGACGCGGCAGTCGTTGACGTTGGTCAGGGTCGGGCCGGTCCGGAGCAGGTCGCCCAGCTTCTCGAAGAAGCCGGTCGAATCGTTGTCGTCCAGGGATCGGGCAGGAAAGAGGCGCAGCGCCTCCGCACGCGCCAGCGTCGTCTCGTCGATGATCGCGCCGGCGGGGTCGGTCGCCTCGCCGCCGCCGCCATCGGTGCCGTCGGTGTCGCCCGAGAGCGCGACGATCCCGGGTTCGGCCCGCAGCGCAATCGCGAGCGCCAGCGCATATTCCTGGTTGGGACCGCCACGGCCATTGCCGCGCAGCGTCACGGTCAGTTCCCCGCCCGAGAGGATCGCGGTGCGCTTGCCCGCCCGCTTGAGGGACAGCGCGAACTCGGCGTGACGCGTGGCGACCTCGCGGGCCTCGCCTTCGCAATCGGGGCCGAGATCATGGACCTCGTAGCCGGCTGCGACCGCGGCCGCATGGGCGGCGGCGATGGCATCCGCTGGACGCGCGATGATGCGGAACTCTGAACGGGCGAAGGCGTCATGACCGGGCTTGGGCGTCTCGCTGGCGTCGTCTTCGAGCAGCGCCTTGGCCGCTGCCGGAAGATCGAGACCGTAGCGCGCGACGATTGCGCGGGCCTGTTCCATCGTGCTGGGGTCGGCGACGGTCGGCCCGGAGGCGATCGCGGTCGGCTCGTCATTGGGAACATCGGAGATCGCGAGCGTCAGCAGCATTGCCGGCGCAGCCGCGAGCGCGAGCCGCCCGCCCTTGATCCGCGAGAGCCGCTTGCGGACGATGTTCATCTCCCCGATCGGCGCGCCTGAACGCAGCAGGGCCTTGTTGACCGCCTGTTTCTCGGCGAGCGTCAGCGCGCCCGCCGGGGCGACCCAATTCGCCGAGCCGCCCCCCGACAGCAGCACCAGCACGAGATCCTCGGCCGTCGCCGAGACAGCCAGATCGAGCGCACGGGTGGCGCTGTCGATGCTGCCCTGGTCGGGAACCGGGTGGCCGGCGGCGACCATCGGGATATGGCGCGTCTTCGTCTCGTAGCCGTGGCGCGCGACGGCATGGCCAATGAGCCGCTCGGGCGGGAAACCGGAGTCGAGATAGTGCGCTTCGGCCAGCGCGGTCATGCTGCCGGCGGCCTTGCCGGCGGCGAGCAGGATCAGACGGCCCGTCGCTGGCGGTGGCGGCAGATGCTCGGGCAAGCAGCCGGCGGGATGGGCGCGCGCCACGGCGGCGTCGAAGATCGCGCGCGCATCGGTGCGCATCCGATCAAGCAGGCTCCGGTCAGCCAGGTCGTTGGATCGCTGCAAGGCCGCCCCGTTCCGCCCATTTCTTCGGTCGATTGGATCGACCATCGTTACCGATTCTTTTAAGTCGCGTGGCGGCCGGCGTCATCAGGCTTTTGGCGATATAGTCATACTTTTTATGGCTTCGCCGATGCGCGCCGCTCGGGCCGACGCGGTGCGGCGCAGGAGTCACGCGACTGTTGAGAGATGGCGGCGGCGTCCGGCTTGCGGCTTGACGGCAGGGGGCGTGCGATGCGAACCCCTCCGGCCAAATCCCCCGTCATCGAGAAGGACATCAGATGGACGATCCGGTTGCTGGCGACCAGCTGAAGAGCATCGTGGAGCGCATCGAGCGTCTCGAGGAAGAGAAGAAGACCATCGCCGACGACATCAAGGAGGTCTATGCCGAGGCCAAGGGCAACGGCTTCGACGTCAAGGTGCTGCGCAAGGTCATCGCCATCCGCAAGCGCGACGCCAATGAGCGCGCCGAGGAGGAGGCGATCCTCGACCTCTATCTCCAGGCCGTCGGCGAGAGCGCCTGAGCGATCTGTGCTTTGCTACAACAAAACGCCCGCTCCGGTTTCCCGGAGCGGGCGTTTTTCATTGGCCAGAGAAGGCTGATCAGGCAGCGATCCTGGCGAGTTCGGCCACGGCGTCGTTGATCGCCTGCTGGCGGGCCTCGGGGCCGTAGCCCAGCTTCTCGGCACGGACGAAGGTGACGTCGGTGATGCCCATGAAGCCGAGCAGGGTGCGAAGATGCGGCTCCTGCGAATCCATCGGCTGGGCCGGACCCGAGCTGTAGAGCCCGCCGCGGCTGAGCACGACGATGGCGCGCTTGCCGGTGACCAGCCCTTCGGGACCGGCTTCGCTGTATTTGAAGGTCAGCCCGGCGCGCAGCACGTAGTCGAACCACGTCTTCAGCGTCGAGGGGATGCCGAAATTATACATCGGCGCGCCGATGACCACGGTGTCGGCGGCCTTCAGCTCAGCGATCAGCGCGTCCGAGAAGGCGCGGGCCTCGACCTGCGCGGCTGTGCCGGTTTCGCCGGCGCGCAGCGCCGCGGTGGTCTCGATGCTGAGATGCGGCACCGGGTTGGCGCCGAGGTCGCGCTCGACGACATCAAGCGACGGGTTCTTCGCGCGAAGCTGGTCGACGGTGGACTGCACGAGCTGCCGCGACACCGAATCCGGGCCCGAAGCGCTGCTGTTGAGGACGAGAACGGAAGCCATGATGGTGATCCTGTCAGGCTGGTTGAAGACGATGCCGACAAGATAGAGGTTCACCGAACGCATCAGAACGCGCATAATCGACACCAGACTGTTGCCCCAGGAGGAACGCGATGTCCGAGTTCGACGACATCCGCAGCTTCATCGCCGTGGTCGAGAGCGGCGGCTTCGGGCGAGCCGCCCACCATCTCGGCCTGGCCAAGTCGGTGGTCAGCCGCCGGATCGCGCGGCTGGAGGCCGATCTCGGCACGCGCCTGCTGAGCCGGACCACGCGCGGCGTGGCCGCCACCGAGGCGGGCCTCGAATTCAAGGAGCGCAGCGAGCGCATCCTCGCCGACCTCGTCGCCGCGCGGGAATCCGTGGCGCAGGCCTCGGGTGTCGCGGGCCGCCTGCGCCTGTCGATGCCACTCACCTTCGGCAACCGCCATGTCGCGCCAGTTCTGGGCGAGCTCGCCTCTCGCCATCCGCGGTTGGAGATCGATGTCGAGGCGAGCGATCGCTATGTCGACCTGATCGGCGAGCGCTTCGACGCCGCGATCCGCATCGGCACGCTCAAGGATTCGAGCCTCGTCGCCCGCAGGATCGCGCCCGTCCACAGCGTCATACTGGCCAGCCCGGGTTATTTGGCCGAGAAGGGCCGCCCGGCCACCCCGCTCGACCTCACCCAGCATGAATGCCTGCTCTATACCGGCACCAGCTCGCCCGACTGGGTCTTCCGGATAGGCAAGCGCCGGGTGGCGGTCAGGCCGGCCGGCCGGCTGCGCTCCGACAGTGGCGAGACGCTGCTGGACTGGGCGAAGGCCGGGCTCGGCATCGTGCAACTGCCGACCTTCATCGCCAGCGATGCGATCCGCGACGGCTCGCTCGTGCCGCTGCTGTGGGAGTACCCGATGCAGGAGCATGCGCTCTACGTCGTCAGGCCGCCGGGAGCCTATGTGCCGGGCAAGGTCAGGGTCCTGATCGACCTTCTGGTCGAGCGCTTCGGCGGTACGCCCTATTGGGACCCCTGCCAGATCGCGGCGCGGGAGCAAGGGGTCGCGCTGGGCTTTACCCCTGGATACGAAGCCGAGGCGCATCAACCGGCGTGATCTCCGGCATCACGCGATTTGGCGTGGCTTTGCGCGCGGTTGCCGGCAATCTCCCTGCCGGATCGCAATGGAGGTGAACGATGCTGCTCGTGGGAATGCTGGATAGCCCCTATGTCCGCCGCGCCGCGGTGACGGGCACGCTGCTCGGGCTCGACTTCGAGCACCGCTCGGTCTCGGTGTTCCGGCATATGGATGAATTCCGCGCGATCAACCCGCTGATCAAGGCACCGAGCCTGGTCGCCGATGACGGAACGGTGATCAGCGAGTCGCTGCTGATCATCCAGCATTTCGAGGATGTCGCCGGCCGCTCGCTGCGGCCCGTCGAAGGCAGTGCGCGGACACGCGACCTGGCGCTGACCGGCATCGGCATCGTCGCCGCCGACAAGGCGGTCTCGGTCGAGTACGAGCGCAAGCGGCCGGAAGCCCAGCGCTACGCCCCCTGGCAGGAGCGCATCGTCGACCAACTCCACACCGCGCTCGACCTGCTCGACGCGGCGGCTGCGCGTGGCGAACTGACGGCGGGGCCGGAACTGCTGCCCTGCGACATCGCGGCCGCCATCGCCTGGGGCTTCTGCCGCTTCGTGATCCCGGAATTCGCCCCCGAGGAGCGCTGGCCGGCGCTGGCAGCTCACGCCCGGGCCTGCGAGGCGCTCGACGTGTTCAAGGCCTGGCCGATCGATCGGGAATAATTCGGGCGAAACTCAGCGCGCGCGCCGCTTGATTGTTCGCGCCGCACAAAAATGCTGCATCTGCGAACGCACCGCATCTTGCAATCCAGCGGTAAATCGCCATTTTGCGGGGCAGTCAGGGAAGAATCGCCTCCTGGGGTAGCGCACATCCAGCGCTGTTAGCAGGAGATGACAATTGGCTCGTTCCAATAAGACAGCTGCCAAGAAGGCCGGCACGACGACCGGCCATGGCGAAATCCGCCGGCTCTGGCCCGCGGAGCGCGATCTGTTCAAGGCGCATCTGCTGAGACTCGACGACGTCACGCGTCGCGAGCGCTTCGGCACGGCCGTCAATGACGACTTCCTCGAAAATTATGCCGTCACTACCTTCGGCGTCGGCGGGCTGGTCTATGCCTATATCGAGGACGGACAGGTGCGCGGCGCCGCCGAACTGCGCGGCCTTGAGGATATCGTCGCCCAGACCGGCGAGGCGGCCTTCAGCGTCGAGAGCGGCTGGCGCCGGCGCGGCATCGGCGGCACGCTGTTCCAGCGCCTGATCACGGCCTCGCGCAATCGCGGCATCCGCACGCTCTACATGACCTGCCTGCCGGAGAACGCCGCGATGCGGCGCCTGGCAAGGCGTTTCGAGGCGGATCTCGCCGGCGGCTATGCCGATGTCGAGGGCGTGATCTCGACCGGCGGCCCGACGCCCTT
Organism: Allobosea sp.; assembly: GCA_036525085.1. Lineage (GTDB taxonomy): Bacteria > Pseudomonadota > Alphaproteobacteria > Rhizobiales > Beijerinckiaceae > Allobosea. The sequence goes on along the minus strand of DATDBB010000487.1, from coordinate 5,222 downwards.
CACCATCCTCGACGAGGCCTTCGACACGGCGCGCGGCTTCGCGGCGATGGCGCTTTCGGTGCAGCGTCGCTTCTGGCGGCCGGCCTTCTTCGGTCGTTCGATGGGAGCGTGAGCCGAAGCGTCACCGGCTGAGCGTCAAACCGGCGCCGGATTTCGTGATGGCTCCGTCCATCGCACCGCCGCCGCTGGCCCTCAGCCGCGCCACCACGGTGCCGCCCTGCTGGTAGAGATAGACCTCACCATCGCGGTAGTCCCAGGCCGTGACCTTCTGCAGGTCGCGATTGGCGCAGCCCGCCGCATTGGCGCGGTAGAGGTCGAGAGCCGGCGAGCTCGAAAGCTGCACCTTGCAGGAACTCCCCGTGGCTTCCTTGGCGGTCCAGCTGCCGATCACGCCGTCGCGAGAGGAAACGGCGGGGCGGGTATTGCTCGACCCCGCGCCGAGCGTGGGGATCTGGCCGCTGCCGCCGCGCAGCGTCGGGACGTCCGCTGACTGCGGCGCAGGGGTTGCCGGCGTCTGCTGCGGCATGCCCGGGGCGGAGGGGTTGTAATAGGGATCCTGCGGCGGCGGCAGCGCGCCGGGCTGCGCCGAGGCGACGGGGTACCCGCCCGGGGGTGGCAGCGGCTCAGAGGTGACCGGCGCGGAGCTGATCGGCGGCGCGGGCTGCAGGCTCGGCTGGCCATAGGCGGAGCCCGGACCCGGCCCGCCGACGAAGCGCTGCGAACCGGCGCAGGCGGTCAGCGCCAGCAAGGGCAGCAGGCCGGCGGCTTTCAGGGTCATGGCCATGGTCGCGGTCTTCTTGGTCATGCGGCGTCGGTTCCGATCGATCATGCGGTGCGGGCCTGACGGGTGCGAGGCCTTGCGGATTGGATTCTAGACGGTCCCCGTGAACGTGACATGAGCATGAACACGCCTTGCGTCCATAGCCCAGCCGGTTTCGCTTGCGAACCCGGCGCGAGCGATCTGGTTCCGACCAAGGCCGCGAGGCATAGTCTGGTGACCATGCAGGAGATCCCGATGCCGCTTCCCAGCCTGACGCCGCTCGCCCCGGCTTCGATCGCAAAACCCTTCGCGCGCTATAGCCATGGCATGGAGGTGCCGGCGGGATACAGGCTGGTCGCCTGTTCGGGGCAGCTCGGGGTCGCCGCCGACGGTTCGATTCCCGAGGATGCGCGCGCGCAGGCCGATCTGTGCTTTGCCAACATCGCCGCGATCCTGGCGGAGGCGGGGATGAAGCTGTCCGACATCGTCAGGCTCAACGCCTATGTCACCGACCGCGCCCATATGAAGGGCTACATGGAATCGCGCGACGCCCATGTCGCGACGCCGCCGCCCGCCTCGACGCTGATGATCGTCTCGGGCTTCACGCTGCCGGCGTTCAAGGTCGAGATCGAGGTGCTCGCCGCGGCGGCGTGAGAGAGGCTGGCCGGTCCAACAACCGCGCGGTCATCCCAGACAAGCCGCGTCAGCGGCGCCGATCCGGGATCCATGCCTGAACCGTTCCGGCATGGATCCCGGGTCTCCGCTTCGCTGCGCCAGGGATGACGGCGCGTGGTTGCGGGTGTGGCCGAACAGGCGCGCTACCCCGCCTTGCGCTTGTTCTGGCGGTTCTCGATCAGGTCGTCGACGACGGCCGGATCGGCGAGCGTCGAGGTGTCGCCGAGCGCGCCGAATTCGTCCTCGGCGATCTTGCGCAGGATGCGGCGCATGATCTTGCCGGAGCGCGTCTTGGGCAGGCCCGGCGCGAACTGGATCAGGTCGGGCGAGGCGATCGGCCCGATCTCCTTGCGGACATAGGCGACGAGGTCCTTGCGCAGCGCCTCGGTCGGCGTCTCACCGGACATCAGGGTGACATAGGCGTAGATGCCCTGGCCCTTGATGTCGTGCGGATAGCCGACGACGGCCGCCTCCGAGACGGACGGATGTGCGACCAGCGCCGATTCGACTTCCGCCGTACCCATGCGGTGGCCGGAGACGTTGATGACGTCGTCGACGCGGCCGGTGATCCAGTAATAGCCGTCGGCATCGCGCCGGCAGCCGTCGCCGGTGAAGTACTTGTTCGGATAGGTCGCGAAATAGGTTTCCTCGAAGCGCTTGTGGTCGCCATAGACCGTGCGCATCTGGCCGGGCCAGCTCTCGGCGATGACGAGATTGCCCTCGCAGGCGCCTTCTAGAACCTTGCCCTCGGCATCGACGATCTCGGGCTTGACGCCGAAGAAGGGCCGCGTCGCAGAGCCCGGCTTGAGCTTCGTCGCACCGGGCAACGGCGTGATCAGGATGCCGCCCGTCTCGGTCTGCCACCAGGTGTCGACGATCGGGCAGCGGCGGTCGCCGACGACGCGGTGATACCACTCCCAGGCTTCCGGATTGATCGGCTCGCCGACCGAGCCGAGCAGGCGCAGCGACTTGCGCTTGGTCTTCTTCACCGGCTCCTCGCCGGCGCCCATCAGCGAGCGGATCGCGGTCGGCGCGGTGTAGAAGGTGTTGACCTTGTGCTTGTCGATGACCTCCCAGAAACGCGAGATCGTCGGATAGGTCGGGATGCCCTCGAACATCAGCGTGGTCGCGCCATTGGCGAGCGGCCCGTAGAGGATGTAGCTGTGGCCGGTCACCCAGCCGACATCGGCCGTGCACCAGTAGATGTCGCCGTCATGGTAGTCGAAGACATATTGGTGGGTGATCGAGGTGTAGACGAGGTAGCCCGCCGTGGTGTGCAGCACGCCTTTGGGCTTGCCCGTCGAGCCCGAGGTGTAGAGCAGGAAGAGCGGGTCCTCCGCCTTCATCTCGGTCGGGGGGCAATGGCCCGAGGCCTTGGCCGCCTCGTCATGGTACCAGACGTCGCGGCCATCCTGCATGGTGACCTGCCCGCCAGTCCGCTTCACGACGATGACCGTGCCGATGCCGCCCTTCACCTTGGCGTCGGCGGCATCGACATTCTTCTTGAGCGGCACCGAGCGGCCGCCGCGCAGGCCCTCATCGGCGGTGATGACGATCTTCGAATCGGAATCCTCGATGCGGCTCGCCAGCGAATCCGGCGAGAAACCGCCGAAGACCACCGAATGGATCGCGCCGATGCGGGCGCAGGCCAGCATGGCGTAGGCGGCTTCCGGGATCATCGGCAGGTAGATGGTGACGCGGTCGCCCTTCTTGACGCCCTTGGCCTTGAGGACGTTCGCGAATTTGCAGACCTCGGTATAGAGCTGGCCGTAGGAGATCTTCTTCGACTCTGACGGGTCGTCGCCTTCCCAGATGATCGCGGTCTGCTTGGCCCGCGTCGCGAGATGCCGGTCGACGCAGTTATAGGCGACGTTGGTGGTGCCGTCCTCGAACCATTTGATCGAGACCTTGCCGGGCTTGTAGCTGGCGTTGCAGACCTTGGTGTAGGGCTTGAACCAGTCGATCCGCTTGCCTTGCTCGCCCCAGAACTTGTCCGGGTCCTTGATCGAGGCCGCATACATCTTCTTGTACTTGGCGTCGTTCAGCCACGCCTTCTTGGCCCAGGTGGCAGGCACGTCATAGATGATCTCGGTCATAATAGGCGTCTCCCCAGACTTGGGCCGCGACCGGCGGGCCGCATTCTTTGCGGTTTCAGGCTCGGGCCGGCACGACTGTGCGTCCTGTCCGCTTCCTTGGAATTGCGCGCATCATAAGGCGCGGCAACCGCCCCGCAAGCGGGTGCGCATCGCACTTTGGCATCACAGACTTTCGGCGCGGATTGGGGCGTCGGCTACCGCGGGAAGGCCGCCAGCACGATGGGCAATGCCCAGCGCCGGTGTCCGATCACACGTTTCAGCAGGATGATGTTTTCGCCGGATGTCTGCGTTTCCCAGTCGCCACAGAAATTGCGTTCGAAGCCGGGCGCGAGAACCGCCTGACAGGCCAAAGGGCCTCCATCGAGATTGAGAACGATCGCAAGATCGAGTGGCGCTTCGCGGAGATGAATGCCGAGGCGTTCCAGCGAGAAGAAGGCCTCCTTGGTCGTGCCGATGACGATGCGGCCTGAATGGTCCTTTGCGACGAAGCTTCTGTTGGCGAGCCAGCGTGCATCCGATCTAACACGAGTGCTGCCGTCCAGGCCGACCAGCAACGGGTAGGAAACCATCGCGTCGGTGGCGGCTGCGACAATGGGTTGCCAGGGTTGCTGGCGCAAATCCTCGATCGAGACGCGGCCATCCGCCCACGCGGCGAAGACGCCATGCGTGGCGCTATACTGCGGCGGTCCTTGAGCTATGCCGCGGCTCTTGAGCGGCGTATCAGGGTATCCCTTGACGTTGAAGTAGCTGCCGTTGACGACGACGGTCGGTTTGCGGTCGTTGATCCAGTCCCCGAGTTCGATGTTCCCGACAGGCGCGGTCAAGACTTCGAACCGAAAGTGCGAAGGGTCGATCCGCGTCAACAGGATGCGGTCGACCTCGACAGAGCCCGCCAGCACCGGAAGCTCGGCCGTCGCAAGTCCCGGACTGCGTACCGTCCATTCGGGCGCGGGCGATGTCACCACCGGCAGGGGTTGCTGAAGCCCTAAGCGCATCGACGGGCTGAGGCGCTGATCGTCGCGCGAGACCGTCACGAAGTAGCTTCCGCCCCGCCGCAGCAGAACGTTCACGCCATAGAGACCGTGCTTGCTATAGAAGACTACTGCACCGAGCGAGACGCCTGTCAGACTCAGTGCCAGCAGCGCCCACACCATGCGACTGACACGGGAACGGCGCGTTTTGCCGACAGAGTGTCCGGTCGTGCTCAAAGCCCGCCCATCTTGCAGACGATGTCCCATTCCTCGTCGGTCACGGGCTGGACCGAGAGCCTGAACGAGGTGACGAGCGACATCTTCGCCAGCTTCGGCTCGGCCTTGACCTGCGCCAGCGTCACGGGCTTCGGCAGCGGCTTCACCGCCTTGAAATCGACGAGAACCCAGGGCTCGCCCGGAATCCAGTTATAGGCTTCCTTGATCACCTCGACGATGCCGACGACTTCGAGGCCTTCGTTCGAATGGTAGAAGAAGACCTGCTCGCCCTGTTTCATCGCCATCAGGGCGAGCTTGGCGGTGTGGTTCTTGACGCCGTCCCAATGCGTGCCCTTGGGTCCGGCCGCGACCTGCTGTTCCCAGGACCATTTCGAGGGTTCGGATTTGACGAGCCAGTGGGCCATGGGATGTCCGGACGGTAGCGGGGTCGAAAACGAGTGGATTCGTCGATAGCGAATTCGCGCTTGTCTGCCTACCGGCTAT
>DATDBB010000486.1:0-7256 GCA_036525085.1 Allobosea sp. | reverse complement strand
GGGCGAAGGCCTGCGTGGCCGACAGAGACAGTACCGCGGCCAGCGCCGCGCGCGTTACGAACCTCATCATGTCCTCCCTGGGACCGCTGTCACGAGTATTTCTTGCGGTCCCCATCGCCTGACGGGCCCGGCCGGACGTTTCGCCGGCGGCCGGATAATGCAGATAACCAAGTTGCCTGACAAGTGGGGTTTTGCTAACGCTTGAACCAAGGCAGGGCGAGCGCCACAAGAGCGTTCGAGCCCGCGCGGAAGCATGCTCCGGAAAAGTGGACGCCACTTTCCCGCACATGCATCAGCGACGAAACATGCCCAAGTCTAGGGAGAGACGACGATCATGGCATTGCCGCAGACGATGAAGCAGGTGCGCTTTTCAGGGCCCGGTGGCCCCGAGGTGATCGAGATCGAAACCGCGCCGGTGCCGCAGCCCGGCCCGGGCCAGGTCCTGATCGCGGTCGCGGCAGCCGGCATCAACCGCCCGGACTGCCTGCAGCGCGCGGGCGGCTACCCGCCTCCCCCCGGCGCTACGCAGGTCCCGGGCCTGGAGGTGTCCGGCCACATCGTCGCGGTCGGCGACGGCGTCTCCGAAAGCCGCATCGGCGAAGCGGTCTGCGCGCTGGTGAACAGCGGCGGCTATGCCGAGTATGCGGTGGCCGACGAGCCGCTCTGCCTGCCGGTGCCGAAGCCGCTCTCGCTGCTGGAGGCCGGCGGGCTGCCGGAAACCTACTACACCGTCTACGACAACGTCTTCACGCGTGGCCGCCTCAAAAAAGGCGAGACGATCCTGATCCACGGCGGATCGAGCGGCATCGGCTCGACGGCGATCCAGCTCGCGAAGAACGCCGGCGCCACGGTCTATGCGACGGCGGGTTCCGCCGAGAAATGTGATTTCTGCCGCTCGCTCGGCGCCGACGAGGCGATCGACTATCGCGCCCAGGACTTCGTCGCCGAGGTCAAGCGCCTGACCGATGGCAAGGGCGTCGATGTCGTGCTCGACATGGTCGGCGGGCCCTATATCCAGCGCAACCTCAACATCCTGGCGCTGGAAGGGCGGCTGGTGCAGATCGCCTTCCTGCAGAGCAGCAAGGCCGATCTCGACCTGATGAACGTCATGCTCCGGCGCCTGACCCTGACCGGCTCGACGCTGCGCGCCCGTTCGGTCGCGCTCAAGGCCGAGATCGCCGCGCATCTGCGGCGCGACGTCTGGCCGTTGCTGGAAGCTGGCACGGTGAAGCCGATCATTCATGCGACCTTCCCGCTGGAACAGGCGCGGCAAGCGCATGAGCTGATGGAATCGAGCGCCCATCTCGGCAAGATCATGCTGGAGGTGTCGAAGTGACCAGCCATCGCGGCAAGGTCGTGCTCGTCACCGGCGCGGGGCGCGGCATCGGCCAGGCGATCGCCGACGCCCATGCCGCAGCCGGCGCCAGCGTCGCCTATCTCGACCATGATACGGCACTCGCGGAGGCGGCGGCCGAGGCGGCGCGGGTGCGCGGTGCGACGACGCTGGCTGTGTCGGCCGACGTTGCCGACGAAGCGTCGGTCAAGCTGGCGATCACGCGCATCGCGGAAGCCCTCGGGCCGGTCGGCGTGCTCGTCAACAATGCCGGGATTTCGCCGAAATCCGGCGCTGACGGCAAGCGTGCCAGGCTCGGCGAGATGAGCGCGGACGAATGGCGCCGCGTGCTCGACGTCAACCTGACCGGCGCCTTCCTCTGCGCCAGCGCGGTCGTTCCGGCGATGCGGGCGGCCGGACGCGGCTCGATCGTCAGCGTCTCCTCTGTCGCCGGCAAGACCTATTGCGACATTGTCGGCGTCCACTACGCCGCGACCAAGGCGGCGCTGATCGGCTTCACCAAGCATCTCGCCGGCGAACTCGGCCCGGACGGCATCACCGTGAACGCCGTGGCGCCTGGCCGGATCGATACGCCGCTGATGCGCGGCACGGCGCCCGAGGCCAATGAGGCGGCGCGGATGGCGACGCCGCTGCGCCGGCTCGGCAGCCCGGACGACGTCGCGAAGACCTGCCTGTTCCTGACCTCCGACAACGCCGCCTTCGTCACCGGGCAGGTCTGTGACGTGGCCGGCGGCTGGCTGATGACCTGAGGACGTGTCGTGATCGACTTCTCCGGCAAGGTGCTGCTGCTGACGGGGGCAAACGGTGGGATCAGCCGCGCCATCGCCCGGCTCTTCCACGACCATGGCGCTTCCTGCGTCCTGACCGACCTCGACGGCGAAGGCGTGACCGGCTTCGCCCGCGAACTCGATCCCGGCGGGGTCCGCACGCTCGCCCTGCGACAAGATGCGGCGCAGGCGAGCGATGCGGAGCGCGCGGTCGAGGCCGCTGTCGCCCGTTTCGGCCGCATCGACATTCTGGTGACGGCGGCGGGGCTTTATCGTGACCGACTGGTCAGCGAGATGAGCGAGGCCGAATGGCGGCAGTCGATCGCAATCAATCTCGACGGCGTGTTCCATAGCTGCCGCGCCGCGATCCCGCATCTGGCGGAGGACTCGACCATCGTGAACATCGCCTCGATGGCGGGCCATCGCGGCAGCTACGCCCATGCCCATTATGCCGCCGCCAAGGGCGGCGTGCTCAGCCTGACACGCTCGCTGGCGCTGGAACTGGCTCCGCGCACGCGCGTCAACGCCGTCTCGCCCGGGCTGATCGAAGGGCCGATGGTGCAGCCGCTGATCGCCAGGAAGCCGGAGCTGATCCCGAACACCCCGATGAAGCGGTTGGGAACGGCCGAGGAAGTCGCCGGGGTCGTTGCCTTCCTGTGCTCCGATCTGGCACGGTTCGTCACCGGCGAGACCATTCACGTCAATGGCGGTCTGCACATCGCCAGCTAACGGACATATCGAACACATGGTCGCCGACAAGACCCGCTCCGAGCCGCCGCGTGACATTCTGGGACGAGCCCCCTCGCTCGCCGACACGCTGGCGCTCAGGCTGCGCGACGAGATCTCGTCGGGTCGGCTTCAGGCCGGCGAGCGCCTGCCGACCGAGCAGCAGATCGCTTTGACCTATGGCGTCAGCCGGCCGATCGTGCGCGAGGCCGTGGGCCGGCTGAAGCATGACGGGCTGGTGCTGTCCCGCCAGGGGGCCGGCGCCTTCGTCGCCGATCCCGGCGCGAGTTCGGTCTTCCGGCTCGACGTCGCCGATTTCTCCGACAAGGAAGACCTTCGCCACATCGTCGAACTCCTGATGGCGGTCGAGGCGTCGGCGACCGAGCACACTGCGGAGCGCCATAGCGAGGCCGATCTGGTGACGATCCGCGCGAGGCTCGACGCGATGCAGGCTGCGATCGACCGTGGGGAATCGGGCGTCGACGAGGATGTCGCCTTCCACCGCGCCATCGTCGACGCGACCGGCAACCCCTATTTCCGCGACCTGTCGGAGTTCCTCGACAGGCGCGTGCGAACCTTCATCCGCACCGCCCGCGCGAACTCGGCCCGCCTGGCGGGCATGGCGCAGATCGTCCAGGGCGAGCACCAGGCGATCTTCGATGCGATCGTGGCGTGCGACCCGCAACGCGCCCGCAGCGCTGCCGAAACGCATCTCAAGAACGCAGCGGCGCGCCTCGCCATCTATCTCGGGCGGTAGCGCAACGCTGCCGGCGCAACCTCGAAGACGCCGCCCGGCACCGCCGCGATCAGCTCGCGCGTATAGCCGTGCTGCGGCGCCTCGAAGACGGCCCGGGCCTGCCCGATCTCGACGATCCGGCCGCGCTGCATCACGGCGATGCGGTCGCAGATGTTCGACGCCACGCGCAGGTCGTGGGTGACGAAGATCATCGCGAAACCGATCTTGCGCTGCAGCTCCTCGAACAACCGCAGCACCTGCGCCTGGACGGAGACGTCGAGCGCCGAGACGGCCTCATCGGCGACGATGATCGATGGCTTCATGGCGAGCGCGCGGGCGATGCATATGCGCTGGCGCTGACCGCCGGAGAACTCATGCGGAAAGCGCTCCAGCGCATCGGCGCTGAGCCCGACGAGTTGCATCAGCTCGCGAGCGCGCGCAATGGCGTCCGGCCGCGAAAGACCATGCTGGACCGGCCCCTCGATCAGCGACTGCCCGACGCGGCGGCGCGGATTGAGCGATTTGTACGGATCCTGGAAGACCATCTGGATATGGCGCCGGAAACCCCGGAGCGCGCCGCCGGCGAGCGCCGCGACATCGCGCCCCTCGAACAGGATGCGTCCGGAATCGGGCGTCTCGAAGCGCAGCAGCGCCTTGGCGAGGCTGGTCTTGCCCGAACCGGATTCGCCGACGATGCCGAGTGTCTCGCCGGCGGACAGCGACAAGGAGACCGCATCCAGCGCCTTGGTCTCGCGCTTGCGCCCGAGAAAGCTCGTGCTGCGGTAAGTCAGGGTCAGATCCTCGACCGCGAGGACGGGCGACGGCAGATTCACGCGCGCCGGCCGGTAGCGGAAGCGTGGCACGGCCTCGATCAGCGAGCGGGTATAGGGATGGCTCGGTGCCTTCAGCACCTGCGTAGGCTCGCCGCGCTCGACCACCTCGCCATGGCGCATCACGACGACATGATCTGCGACATCGGCGACGACGCCGAAATCATGGGTGATCATCAGCACGCCGCTGTCATGCTTGGTCAGAAGCTCGCGGAACAGCCGCAGGATCTGCGCCTGGGTGGTGACGTCGAGCGCCGTGGTCGGCTCGTCGGCGATGATCAGCGCCGGCTCGAGCGCCAGTGCCATCGCGATCATGACGCGCTGGCGCTGGCCGCCCGAGATCTGGTGCGGATAGACGCGCCGGAGCGCCGCCGGGTCCGGCAGGTGGACGTCGCCCATCAGTTCGACGACGCGCGCCTCGATCGCAGCCGCCGTCATCCGCGGCCGGTGAAGGCGCATCACCTCGGCGATCTGGTCGCCGATCCGCATCACCGGGTTCAGCGCCGTCAGCGGTTCCTGGAAGATCATCGCCATGCGGTTGCCGCGCAGCTCGCAGATGCGGGCGTTCGAAGCGGCCGCGATGTCCTCGCCTTCCAGCCGGATCGTGCCGCCGGTGATGCGCAGCACCTTCTCGGGCAGCAGGCGCATGACTGCCGAGGCGGTGACGGATTTGCCCGAGCCGGATTCGCCGACGACGCAGACGATCTGGCGGCGGTGCACGTCCAGCGACAGGTCGTGGACGGCATGGCTGCGGTCGAGCCCGGCCGGCAAGGCGACGCTGAGGTTCCTGATGCGCAGGATGGATTCGGACGCGGTCATGACGACACCTTGGCGGCGCGCGAGAGACGGGGGTCGAGCCGGTCGCGCAGGCCGTCGCCGAGCAGGTTCACCGCCATCACCGTGGTCGCGAGGAAGAGCCCGGGCGCGATGATCGTCCAGGGCGCGCGCTGGAAGACCGCCCTGCCCTCGGCCATCACATTGCCCCAGCTCGGAATGTCCGGAGGAAAGCCGACGCCGAGAAAGCCGAGCACGGCTTCGGACAGGATGGCGGCCGCGAACATATAGGTGGTCTGGACGATCAGCGGCGCGATGCAACTCGGCAGGATGTGGCGCAGCAATACGAGCACCGGCGGGATGCCGAGGCCTTCCGCCGCACGCACATAGGATTCCTCGCGCACGCTCAGCACGACGCTGCGCACGAGACGCGTCACGCGCGGGATCTCCGAGAAGGTGATCGCCGCGACGATCGAGACCAGACTCGGGCCGACCAGCGAGACCAGCGCCACGGCAAAGAGGATGCCGGGGATCGCCATCATCGCGTCCATGATCCGCATCACGACGGGATCGAGCCAGCGCAGATAGCCGGTGACGAGGCCGATCGCCGTGCCGATGACCGCGCCGGCGAGCGCCGCCAGCAACCCGACGAGCAGCGAGAGCTTGCCGCCATGCAGGACGAGCGCGAAGACGTCGCGGCCGAGCGCATCGGTGCCGAACCAGAAATCGCTTCCCGGCGGGCGCAGCCGCAGTCGCGGCCGGATCAGGAAGGGATCTGAGCCGGTCACGACGGCCGCGAAGATTGCGGACAGCGCGATCGCCAGCAGCAGGGCGGCGCTCAGCAGAACCACAGGATTGGACAGCAGCCCACCCGCAAGAGCGCCCTGTGCCGGAGTGGATGAAGCCTGTGCGCTCGCCGACATGGCCATGACCTCAGTAGCGGATGCGCGGATCGACGATCACATAGGCGATGTCGATGAGGAGGTTCACGCCGACATAGATCAGCGCGAAAAAGAGCATCAGGCCCTGCACGACGGGATAATCGCGCGCGAGGATCGCATCGATCGTCAGCCGCCCCACGCCCGGCAGGTTGAAGACGCTCTCGGTGACGACGACGCCGCTGATCAGCAGCGCGATGCCGAGCCCGATCACGGTGATGATCGGCACCGCCGCATTGGGCAGCGCATGGCGCCAGAGCACGCGGAGCTCGACATTGCCCTTGGCGCGGGCGGTGCGGACGAAATCCTCGCCTAGAACCTCCAGCACGCTGGAACGGGTGACGCGCGCGATCAGCGCCATGAAGACGAGCGCGAGCGTCAGAGACGGCAAGGCGAGATGCCAGAGCGCCGCGACCGGATCGACGAAGGGGCTGACATAGCCCTGCACCGGAAAGAGATCGGCCTTCACCGCCAGGAACAGGATCAGCAGATAGCCGATCACGAAGGCCGGCACCGAGAAGCCGACGACCGAGAGCATCATCACCGCCCGGTCGATCCAGCTGTTGTGCCGCCAGGCCGCGATGGCGCCGAGCGGCACCGCCAGCACCACCGTGATGACGATGGCGCTGAGCGCCAGGACCAGTGTCGGTTCGAGCCGGTCCCGGATCAGCGCCAGCACCGGCACCTTGGACAGGATCGACATGCCGAAGCGGCCCTGCGCGATCTCGCCGAGCCAGCCGAAATACTGCACCGGCAGCGGCCGATCGAGCCCCATCTCGGCACGGATGCGCGCCACCGTCTCGGGCCCGGCATTGTCGCCGGCCAGGACCAGCGCCGGATCGCCGGGACTGAGCCGCAGGAGCAGGAAGACGATGGTCGCCACGACCAGCATGACCGGGACGGCCATGGCGACGCGCAGCCCGATGAGGCGCAGCATCTAGCGCTTGTCCACGCCCCAGACGACCATGACGGGCGACTGGACATAGCCGGAGATGTTGGAGCGGAAGGTCTCGTAGTCGAAATAGGTGCCGAGCGGGACGTAGAAGACGAGGTCATAGGCCCGCTGCTGCATCTCCTCGGCGATCGCCTTCTGCTTGGCGGGCTCGGTCTCGCGCTGGTAGCGGGTCTTCA
>DATDBB010000485.1:0-23999 GCA_036525085.1 Allobosea sp. | reverse complement strand
GGTTCGTTAATCAAACTGATCGAGAGTCGACCTTGGCGAGGTTGGCGTTTGTGCATGCAGTGCGCAGCGTCCTTGCTTCCGGTCTGGCTGTCGCCGGAGTTGCGGCGCCGGAAGAGATGCGCTGACGGCCGCTTGGCCCTCGGTGCGCACAAGGTCAGGTTGACCACAAGACGTGATGGGCATCCCATGCGTGTTGTTAGCCTGCGCTGGAATGGATCATGCCATGAGTGAGCCAGCTAGAAACCGTTTCGCGCTCGACCTCGAAGATCTCGAGCGCCAGCTTCGCAGCGCCGGGCAAGCGCCGAAGGTCGGCCAGCCGGTCGATCCGCTGGCCGAGTTGACGCGCATCGTCGATCAGGGCGATCCGCTCAAGGACATCTTCGGCCATCGTGGCCAGGCCGCGGCGCCCCAGCGGGTGCCGGCTACCTGGCAGGCACAGGCCCAGGCCCAGCCGCGGCAGGAGCCATCCTTCAATCAGCCGTCCTTCAATCCCGTGCAGGAGCTGCAGGCGGCCGTCGAACAGTCGCCGCCTCCGGCCGAGCTGCGCGGTGCGCTCGACGAATTCGAGGCGCTGCTGCGCCGCACGGATACGGCCCGGCCTGCGCCCGTTCCTGCCGCACCGGCTACTCCCGTCGCCGCCGCGCCGACGCGGGCCGAGCCTCATTTCACCGTGGCCGACGAAAGCTTCGATCTGCCCGAGCCGCAGGCCTATCAGCGTGCTGTCACCGGGCAGGGCGCGGCCCCGGCGCCGCGCGATCTCGACGAAGCGCGCGAGCCCTATCCCTATTACGAGCAGCAGCACTATGACCCGCAGCAGCATGCGCAGCTGCCGGCCGACGACGAGATGCCCGATCTCGAGCCGCGCCGTTCGCGCAAGGGCCTCTACGCGGCCGCTGCGCTGATCGTGGTCTGCGTCGCCGGCGTCGGCGCCGCGATGTCGCTGCGGGGGACTTCGATCCGTTCGGACGGCCAGCCGCCGACCATCGCCGCCGATACCGGGCCGACCAAGGTCGTTCCGGCCAACCCCGGCGGCGCCGAGATCCCGAACCAGAACAAGCAGATCTATGAGCGGCCGGGCGACGCCCCCGCGGGGCAGACCAAGGTCGTCAGCCGCGAGGAGCAGCCGGTCGATGTGCAGCAGGCGGCACGGTCTCTGCCGGCGCGCGTCGTGCTGCCGGGCCCCGCGAACGGCACCGCGACGACGCCCGCCGCCAACGCGCTGTCCCAGGCGCCGGCCGTGATCGCGCGCGACCCCGCGCCGATGGAGCCGGCACTGACGCCGGTGCCGCCGGTCCCGGGTCTCGGCGAGCCGCGCCGGGTGCGCACGGTCTCGATCCGGCCGGATGGCACGCCCGCACCCGCGGCGAACGGCGCTGCGAGCTACACGAACGGCGCCCTGCCAATGGCCACGGGTTCGGCGCCGCCGGTCCGGCCGGGCGCGATCGCTCCCGCCGATCCGGCTGCGACGACGGCCTCGGCGCAGCCGCGTCCGCGCCCGGCGACGACACCGACTCAGGAGGCGCCCAAGGCGCCGGAGACAGCCAAGGTGCAGGAGCGCGCCGCGGCGACCACGCCTTCCTCCCCGATGCGGGTCGCCAGCGCCCCGCCTGCGGCCCAGGCCCCTGCCGCACCGGCAACCGCCGCGGTCCGCAGCGGCACCGGCGATTTCGTGGTCCAGCTTGCCGCGCCCGGCAGCGAGTCGGAGGCGCGTGCAACCTTCGCGGCGCTCCAGCGCAAATATCCCGGCCAGCTCGGCGGGCAGGCCCCGATCGTGCGCAAGACCGAACTCGCCGGCGGCAAGACGGTGTACCGGCTGCGCGTCGGCCCCTATTCGCGCGACGACGCCACGACGATGTGCACGCAACTCCAGGCCGCAGGCGGCCAGTGCTTCATCGCCAAGAATTGAGCGGCCAAGAACTGACGATCACGCTCTGATCGTCAGGGATGATTTCGAACCGGCGGCGCCTTGCGTCGCCGGTTTTTTCGTTCGCGTCCGGCGCAACCCGTCCCGGCAGGATGGCCAGTGGTCCGACCTTCGGTTTCGTGCGATGAGGCGCGCGGCCGTGTCGCCTCGAAAGCCCGCGGGGCATTTCGAAATCCTGCGGGGCTCGAAGCCTGCGGGGCTTGGCGACCGAAGACCACAAGAACACCCGGAGGATACCATGGACCGCCGCAAATTCGTGAAGACAGCCGCCGCCGGCGCAGCCGGCAGCGCCGTGATCGCCGCTCCCGCCATCGCCCAGTCGCAGCCCAAGATCGCCTGGCGCCTGACCTCGAGCTATCCCAAGAGCCTCGACACGCTGTTCGGGCTTTCGACCCAGGTCGCCAAGCGCGTCGCCGAGGCGACCGACGGCAATTTCCAGATCCAGGTCTTCGCGCCCGGCGAGATCGTGCCGGGCCTGCAAGCGCTCGACGCCGTGCAGAACGGCACGGTCGAGTGCAGCCACACGCTGTCGAGCTTCTATATCGGCAAGGACCCGGCCTTCGCCTTCGAAACTTCGCTGCCCTTCGGCTTCAACACCCGCCAGCAGAACGCCTGGCTCTATGCCGGCGGCGGGCTCGATCTGTGCCGCGCCTTCATGCAGAAGCAGGGCCTCTACACGATTCCCTCCGGCAATACCGGCGCGCAGATGGGCGGCTGGTTCCGCAAGGAGATCAAGTCGCTGGATGATCTGAAGGGCCTGAAGATGCGCATCGCCGGCATGGGTGGGCAGATCATGTCCAAGCTCGGCGTGGTGCCGCAGCAGATCGCCGGCGGCGACATCTATCCGGCGCTGGAGCGCGGCACGCTCGACGCGGTCGAGTTCTCCGGTCCGCTCGACGACGAGAAGCTCGGCTTCCAGAAGGTCGCGAAGTACTACTACTATCCCGGCTTCTGGGAAGGTAACGCCAATGTCTCCTTCCTGGTGAACCTCGAGAAGTGGAACGGGCTGCCGGCCGCCTACAAGGCGATCGTGGAAGCGGCCTGCGCCGAGGCGAACGCGCTCTGCGTGGCGAAGTACGACCATGGCAATCCCGACGCGCTGATCCGTCTCGCGGGCACCGGCGCGGAACTGCGTCCCTTCCCGCAGGAGGTGATGCTGGCGGCGTTCAAGGAGGCCTTCGCGATGTATGGCGAACTCGCCGCCAAGAACGCCGAGTTCAAGACTTTCTACGATTCCTTCCTGCCCTACTGGAAGAAGGAAAACCTCTGGTTCCGCGTCGCAGAGCTGCCCTTCGACGCCTTCAACGCGCAGATGGCCCAGCAGATGCGCTGAGCCTTCGTCGAACCCGCTGCCGTCATCCTGGGCGACCGAAGGTCGTCCCGGGATCCATCGTAGAGCTCCGGAGGCCTCCGATGGATCCCGGGACTGCGCCGCTTCCGCGGCTTGCCCAGGATGACGGAGCAGGGTTGACCGACGGCACGCCCCTTCCTACCCCTGAGCCATGACCTCACGCGCCTTCATCGCCGGCTGCCTCGGCACGAGCCTGACTCCTGACGAGCGCGCCTTCTTCAGGGATGCGCGGCCCTGGGGCTTTATCCTGTTCCGGCGCAATACGCAGGACCCCGCGCAAGTCGCCGCGCTGACCGCCGAAATGCGCGACACCGTCGGTTGGCACGCGCCGGTGCTGATCGACCAGGAGGGCGGCCGGGTCCAGCGCATGGCGCCGCCGAACTGGCCGAAATATCCGCCGGCGCAAGCCTTCCTCGCGATCAACGATCCGGTTGCGCAGCGCGAGATCATCAGGCTCTCGGCAAGGCTGATGGCGCATGATCTGAAGAGCGTCGGCATCGATGTCGATTGCCTGCCCGTGCTCGACGTGCCCGTTTCCGGCAGCCATGACGTGATCGGCGACCGCGCCTATGCGCATGATCCCGATATGGTGGCGCGGCTCGGGCGGGCGGCGGCCGAGGGGCTGTTGGCGGGCGGCGTCCTGCCGGTGATCAAACACATGCCCGGCCATGGCCGGGCGCGCGCCGACAGCCATCACGACCTGCCTGTCGTCGACGCCACGCTGGACGAGCTTAGGGCGCATGATTTCCGGCCCTTCCGGCACCTCGCCGACATGCCGCTGGCGATGACGGCGCATGTCGTCTTCACCGCGCTCGACGCCAGGAACCCGGCGACGGTGTCGCGCAAGGTGGTGCGCGAGATCATGCGTGGCGAGCTCGGCTATGACGGGCTGATCATGACCGACGACATCTCGATGAAGGCTCTGTCGGGTGGATTCGCGCAGAAGGCGCGTGCGGCCATCCGGGCCGGCGTGGATGTCGTGCTGCACTGCCATGGCATCATGGACGAGATGGTCGCGATCGCCGGGGCCGTTCCCGAGATGAAGGGCGATCGCGCTCGCCGCGCCGCGATGGCGCTGGCGCGCATCCGGCACGAGCCCGAGCCGCTCGATGTGGACAGCGCGCGTGCGCAGGTCGCCAGCGCGCTTGCCTTGAGCGCCTGAACAGCGGAACCTGCTGGCTTCGTAGATTTTGTCTTGCATCAAACGCGAGGTCATCCCGGGCGACCGAAGGGAGACCCGGGATCCATGCCTGAGCCTTGCCGATAAGGGTTCCGGCATGGATCCCGGGTCTACGCTGCGCTCCGCCCGGGATGACGGTGTGGTTCCATTGCAGGCGAGAAGGGGGCGGCCAGCCATGGCGGCGCAACTGCCATTCGAGGATGACGCCCCGCGTCGCGACGACGAGCCGGCGCTGCTCGTCGATGTGGACGGCTATGAGGGGCCGCTCGACCTTTTGCTCGACCTCGCCCGGCGGCAGAAGGTCGATCTCCATCGCATCTCGATCCTGGCTCTCGCCGAGCAGTATCTCGTCTTCGTCGAGCAGGCGCGGGCGCTGCGGCTTGAACTGGCTGCCGATTATCTGGTGATGGCGGCCTGGCTGGCCTATCTCAAATCGCGGCTTTTGCTGCCGGAGCCGCCCAAGGGCGAGGAACCGAGCGCGGCCGATCTCGCGACGGCGCTGGCGCTGCGGCTGCGCCGGCTGGAGGCGATCCGGGCGGCGGCCCGCAAGCTCGCCTCGCGCGAGCGGCTGGGGCAGGACGTGTTCGCGCGCGGCGCTCCCGAGGCGATCGTCGCAGGCGCCCGGCCGGCCTGGGAGGCGGAGCTCTACGATCTGCTCTCGGCCTATGCGCAGCAGCGGATGAAGCGCGTGCAGGGGCATATCTCGGTTGGCCAGCGCGTCGTCTGGTCGCTGGTCGAGGCGCGTGACGCCTTGCAGCGCCTGGTCGGCGAGGCCGGCGACTGGACCGAAATCGACCCCTATCTCACCCGCTACATGTCGTCGCATGGCCTGCCCGCGCGGGAGATGGCGGCGACGGTGCGGGCTTCGGCACTTTCGGCCATGCTGGAGATGGTCAAGGAGGGCGTGCTCGATCTGCGCCAGGACGACGCCTTCGCGCCGCTCTATCTGCGCCGCCGCTCGGCGCGTCCGCCGGCCCTGCCGCTGGTCAGCCGGGATGCGCCATGACGATGGCGATGGTTGAGCCCTTCGAGGATGACGGGGAGGATGGCGGCGCGGAGGCCTTCGCGCAGGCGACGCGCGTGGTCGAGGCGCTGCTGTTCGCCTCCGCCATGCCGCTCTCGGCCGAGGAACTGGCGCGCTCGGTGCCATCCGGCATCGACATCGGGCAGGTGCTGGCGCGGCTGACCGAGCTGTACGAGCCGCGCGGGGTCAATCTGCGCCAGGTCGCGGGCGGCTATGCCTTCCGGACCTCGCCTGACCTCAGCTATCTCTTGGCGGCGGAGGCCGAGCCGCCGCGCAAATTGTCGCGGGCGGCGCTCGAGGTGCTGGCGATCATCGCCTATCACCAGCCGGTGACGCGCGCAGAGATCGAGGAGATTCGCGGCGTCGCCACGGCCAAGGGCACGCTCGACATCCTGCTGGAGGCCGGCTGGGTGCGCCTGCGCGGCCGGCGCCGCTCGCCGGGGCGGCCCGTGACCTTCGGCACGACGCCGGGCTTCCTCGATCATTTCGGCCTCGACCGCATCGACGACCTGCCGGGCCTGGAGGAATTGAAGGGCTCCGGTTTCATCGAGGGACGCCTGACGCGCGACCTCACCGTGCCGGTTCCCGACGACGATCCGGACCTGCGCGCCGACGAGGACCCGCTCGGCGACCTGTTCACGCCGCTTGACGATGGCGACGGCGGGCCGCATGGGGCAGGCGGGTAGGGCGCGGGCGTCCATTACATCCTCCCCGTCATCCTGGACAAGCGGCGAAGCCGCGCAGATCCGGGATCCATCATAGGGTACCACCGCGCCCTACGATGGATCCCGGATCGACCTGCGGTCGCCCAGGATGACGGCGGAGGTTGTTGCCAGTTCGGAGCATCTTTTGGCGGTCAAGGATACCAAATCGCGCTGGTTGAGCTGGGGGCGCCGGGGCACGGCGGGCGCCGCCATCCCGATGGCGCTCGGCTTCGATTCCGTGACCCAGCGCTTCGGCGACGTCACGGCGCTGAGCGACGTGTCGCTGTCGATCGCGCCCGGCGAGATCGTCGCGCTGCTCGGCCAGTCCGGCTGCGGCAAGGCGACGCTGCTGCGGCTGGCCGCCGGGGTCGAGCGGCCGAGTGCGGGCCGCGTGCTGCTGGAGGGGCAGGACGTTTCCTCGCCAGACCGTTTCGTCGAGCCGGAGCAGCGCGGCGTCGGGCTGGTATTCCAGGACTATGCGCTGTTTCCCCATCTCACCGTGCGCGAGAATGTTCGCTTCGGCCTCGGCGTGCGCGGCGAGAGCGAAGCCTCGATCGACGCGACGGCGCTGCGGGCGATCGCCCGTGTCGGCTTGGCCGATCTCGCTGATTCCTATCCGCATATGCTGTCGGGCGGCGAGCAGCAGCGGGTCGCGCTGGCGCGGGCGGTCGCGCCGCGGCCCGGCGTGCTGCTGATGGACGAGCCCTTCTCGAATCTCGACCGGCGCCTGCGCGACGTGGTGCGCGACGAGACCGCGGCGCTGCTGCAGGAAACCGGCGCGACCTCGATCATCGTGACGCACGACCCCGAGGATGCGATGCGGATCGCCGACCGGATCGTGCTGATGCGGGCGGGCGAGATCGTCCAGATCGGTACTGGCGAAGAACTCTACCGCAAGCCCGGCAGTCTCTTTGCCGCCCGATTTTTCTGCGATTTTACCGAGGTCGCCGGCCGGGTCTCGCGCGGCGCCGTCGATACGCCGCTCGGGCGCTTTCCGGCGAAGGGACTTAGCGAGGGGACCGAGGCCGTGGCCTGCATCCGGCCCCATGCTGTGCGGATCGTGCCGAAAGGCTTCTGCCTGCCGGGCCGCGTGGTGACGCGGCGCTTCCTCGGCGAGGTCGACCATCTGATGATCGCGGTCGATGGCTTCGAGCGACCGCTATCGGTCCGGGCCACGCTGGCGGGCGCGATCGCCGAGGGCGAGGATGTCGGCCTCGACATTCCCTCCGACGAAGTTCTTGTGTTCCCTGCGGGGGACACATAGGTTCCGCCACAAGCGACCGGCCGGGGCCGGATTTCCCCGGTCGCACATTAATTTGAAGGGGAGTCCGCCATGGGTGGCGTGAGCATCTGGCACTGGATCGTCGTCGGCGTCATCGTGATGCTGCTGTTCGGACGCGGCAAGGTTTCCGAGCTGATGGGCGACGTGGCCAAGGGCATCAAGTCGTTCAAGAAGGGCATGGCGGAGGACGAGACGCCCCCGCCGCCGCCGAGCGCCGCGACCCCGGCCGATCCGAAGATCATCGACGCGCAAGCGACCAATCCCGCTGCGGCCAAGGCCGAGACCAAGGCCTGAGGCCGAGCCGCCCGCCACGTGCGGGAGGCTGAGAGGACGAGCCGTCGATGTTCGACATCGCCTGGAGCGAATTCATGCTGATCGGGGCGGTCGCGCTCGTCGTGATCGGCCCCAAGGACCTGCCGAAGGCGATGCGCACGGCAGGGCAGGCCATCGGCAAGATTCGCCGCATGGCCTCCGAGTTCCAGGGGCAGTTCAACGACGCGATGCGCGAGGCCGAACTCCACGACCTGAAGAAGCAGGTCGAGGATGTCGGCGGCTCCGTGTCCAGTTCGCTGAACACCGATTTCAAGCCGATCGAGATGCCGGCCTCGTCCGGGCTCGACGACGCGGCGTTGAAGGAAGCCGAGGCCAAGCTCGCGGCGATTCCCGCGCCCGAGCCGCTGCCGCCCGTCGAGATCACGCCGGCTGACGTCGCGCCTGCGGTCGTCGAGGACGAGAAGCCGAAGCGCCGTCGCAAGGCCGCACCCGCCGAGACGGCGGCCGAGCCCGAGCCGCCGGCCGAACCCGCGCCCGCCAAGGCGCCGCGCAAGCGCAAGACCGCCGCGGCCGAGCCGGGCGAAGGGAGCGCTGCATGAGCGTCGCCAATCCGCGCGAGGGCGAGGACGAGATCGAGGCCTCCCGCGCACCGCTGATCGACCATCTGATCGAACTGCGCTCGCGGCTGATCAAGTCGCTGATCGCCTTCCTGGTGATGTTCTTCATCTGCTTTGCCTTCGCGACGCAGATCTACAACATCCTGGTGCAGCCCTATGTCTGGGCGGCGGGGCCGGGCGCGAATGTCCAGCTCATCTACACCGCGCCGCTGGAGTATCTCTTTACGCAGATCAAGATCGCGGCCTTCGGGGCGGGCTTCTTCGCCTTCCCGGTGATCGCGACGCAGATCTACAAGTTCGTCGCGCCGGGGCTCTACAAGAACGAGCGTCAGGCGTTTGCGCCCTATCTCGCGGCGACGCCGATCTTCTTCGTCGCGGGCGCGGCGATGGTGTTCTTCTTCGCCATGCCGGTGCTGATGAAGTTCTCCATCGGCATGCAGCAGGCGGCGAGCGACGGGCAGGCGGGTATCGCGCTGCTGCCGAAGGTCAGCGAATATCTCTCGCTGATCATGACGCTGATCTTCGCCTTCGGCATCTCCTTCCAGCTGCCGGTGATCCTGACCCTGCTCGGGCAGGCGGGCATCATCGATTCGACCTTCCTGAAGGAGAAGCGGCGCTACGCGATCGTCTTCGTCTTCGTCGTCGCCGCCGTGCTGACTCCGCCGGACGTGATCTCGCAGCTCATGCTCGCCGTGCCGATGCTGCTGCTCTACGAGCTGTCGGTGTTCTCGGTGCGCTATGTCGAGAAGAAGCGCGCGGAGAAGCAGGCGGCCGACGACGCTGCGGATGCGGCGGGCGGGTAGGTGGGGCCGGTGCCGTGTGGTGGTTTGTCCACCATCCTCTCCGTCATCCTGGGCGACCGAACGTCGTCCCGGGATCCATCGGAGGACTACGCGCTCTACGATGGATCCCGGCCTTCGCCGCTTCGCGGCTCGTCCATGATGACGGGGAGGGGATGATGAGGGGCGGTGGGCGATGATCGCTGTTCCCTCGCGCGCGATCCCGGTCTAGAGCATCACGCTGTTCCCGAACGTGATGGCGTGGCCTGACGACGATGTATGACATCAAATGGATTCGTGAGAACGCCGAGGCGTTCGACACCGGCTTGAAGCGGCGGGGGCTCGCGCCGCTGTCGGCATCGCTGCTCGCTCTCGATGACACGCGCCGCTCGGCCATCGCGAAAGCCCAAGGCTCGCAGGAGCGCCGCAATGCCCTCTCCAAGGAGATCGGCAAGGCGATGGGCGCGAAGGATGTTGCGCTGGCCGAGCAGCTCAAGGCCGAGGTCGCGAGTCTGAAAGAATTGCAGCCGGCGCTGGAAGCCGAGGAGAAGGCGGCCAAGGACGCCCTCGACGAACAGCTTGCCGCCATCCCGAACAAGCCGAACGACGATGTGCCGGAAGGCGCGGACGAGCACGGCAATGTCGTGAAGTCGACCCATGGTGTGAAGCCGGAGGAGACGGGCAAGCGCCTCGTCGGCGTCAACCAGCCCAAGGAGCATTTCGAGCTCGGCGAAGCGCTCGGCCAGATGGATTTCGAGACGGCGGCCAAGCTCTCGGGCTCGCGCTTCGTCGTGCTGAACAGGCAGATCGCACGGCTCTCCCGCGCGATCGGGCAGTTCATGCTCGACACCCATACGGAAGAGCATGGCTATACCGAGGTGATGCCGCCGCTGCTCGTTCGCGACGATGTCATGTTCGGCACGGCGCAGTTGCCGAAATTCGCCAGCGACCAGTTCCGGGCGCTCGCCTTCGAGATGCCGGAGCATCTCAGGCAGCATGGGCCGGCCGCCGAGATCTGGGAGTCGCTTGCCGATCATTGGCATTCGGAAGCCGGGAAGCGCGAGGATGCGACCTTCAAATCCGTGATGCAGGCGCTGTACGACGACAGGGTCCGCGAGGATGAGCGCGCCCAGATCGAAGCCTTTGTCGAGGGGCTTCGCCGCGACCTCGCCATCGCCCGTCATGGGCAGGCGCGCGGCGAGGAACTGGGCAAGGCCTTCGCGGGCGGACACTGGCTCATCCCCACCGCCGAAGTCCCGCTGACCAATCTCGTGCGCGAATCGATCCTCTCCGAGGAGGAGCTTCCGCGCCGCTACACCGCGCTCACGCCCTGCTTCCGGGC
The DNA here is from genome assembly GCA_036525085.1 of Allobosea sp. Lineage (GTDB taxonomy): Bacteria > Pseudomonadota > Alphaproteobacteria > Rhizobiales > Beijerinckiaceae > Allobosea. Next base: position 13,523 of record DATDBB010000485.1, on the reverse strand, counting down.
CGAGGCCGGCTCGGCCGGGCGCGATACGCGCGGCATGTTGCGGCAGCACCAGTTCGAGAAGGTCGAACTGGTCTCGATCACCACGCCGGAGAAGTCGGGCGAGGAGCATGAGCGCATGCTGTCTTGCGCCGAGGCCGTGCTGAAGAAGCTCGACCTGCATTATCGCGTGATGACGCTCTGCACCGGCGATATGGGCTTCGCCTCGCAGAAGACCTACGACATCGAGGTCTGGCTGCCCGGGCAGAAGACCTATCGCGAAATCTCGTCCTGCTCGGTCTGCGGCGATTTCCAGGCGCGGCGCATGAACGCCCGCTACAAGACCAAGGACGGCAGGGGCCCGTTCTTCGTCCACACGCTGAACGGCTCGGGCACGGCGGTTGGCCGGGCGCTGATCGCGGTGATGGAGAACTACCAGAACGCGGATGGCTCGATCTCGGTGCCGGAGGTTCTGGTGCCCTATATGCGCGGTGTGACGCGCATCGAGAAGGCGTGATGCTGCCGCCCGATGGCTCGACCACTTCTGCCCTTCTCCCCTCGCGGGAGAAGGTGGCCGCGCAGCGGCCGGATGAGGGGGCGCCGTGACCTTCCCGGTTTGCGATCCTTCAACCCGCCCATCGGCTCCGTCACGGCGCCCCCTCACCCCAACCCTCTCCCGCGAGGGGAGAGGGGGTCTGTCGCGGTTCGCCGCTTCGTTCGTCTGGCGATGAAAGACTTCTGATCATGCGCATTCTGGTCACCAATGACGACGGCATCCACGCCGAGGGGCTCGCCGTGCTGGAGCGGATCGCGGCGCAGCTCTCCGACGACGTCTGGGTCGTCGCGCCCGAGACCGACCAGTCCGGCGTGGCGCATTCGCTGTCGCTGTCGAATCCGCTGCGGCTGCGCCAGATCGCCGAGAAGCGCTTTGCCGTCACCGGCACGCCGACCGACTGCGTCATCATGGCGGCGCGCTCGATCATGATCGAGAACCGGCCCGACCTCGTGCTGTCGGGGGTCAATCGCGGCCAGAACGTCGCCGAGGACGTGACCTATTCGGGCACGATCGCCGCCGCGATGGAGGGCACGCTGCTCGGCATCCCCTCGATCGCGGTCAGCCAGGCCTATGGGCCGGGCGGGCGCGAGAACATCCGCTGGGACTGCGCCGAGCACCATGCGCCGGGGATCATCCGCCGGCTGCTGGCGGAAGGCATTCCCGCCGACGTGCTGTTCAACCTGAACTTCCCGAACATCGCGCCGAGCGAGGTCGAGGGCATCGCGGTGACCGTGCAGGGCCGGCGCGACCAGGAACTGCTGCAATTGCAGCCGCGCCAGGACGGCCGCGGCAACCCGTATTTCTGGATCGCCTTCGCGCGCGGCAAGACGGAGCCGGCCAATGGCACGGATCTGCGCGCGCTGGCCGAGAAGAAGATTTCGGTGACGCCGCTCGAACTCGACCTGACGCACGAGCCGACGCTGACCCGCTTCGCGCGGGTGTTCGCGTGAGTGCACCTACGCTCCCAACCGCGTCATCCTGGGCGACCGAAGGTCGGCCCGGGATCCATCATAGAGCCAATCCTTGCAAGGATTTTGGCCCTCCGATGGATCCCGGCGCTCCGCTTCGCTTCGGCCAGGATGACGGTGCGGTTGGAATGCCCGCCGGCGCGCACTGAGCCATGACGCAGGGCGAGGGCGGCGGGATAGGCGAGGAGGCGCCGGCCAGCGAGGGCGAGCGGACGGTCGCCTTCCTGCTGTCGCTGCGCGCGCAAGGCGTGCGCGACCTCGCCGTGCTGCGCGCGATGGAACGCGTCGCGCGCGAGCGCTTCGCGCCGGCGCGCTTCGCCGATCTCGCCCGTCAGGACGTCTCGGTGCCGCTGCCCTGCGGCCAGACGATGACGGCGCCGCACACGGTCGCAGCCCTTCTCACCGCGCTCGACCTGCAGGCTTCCGCCCGCGTCCTCGAGGTCGGCACCGGCTCGGGCTATGTCGCGGCGCTCATGGCGGCCATGGGCGCGGAGATCGTCTCGCTCGAGCGCTACCGCACGCTCGCGCTGGCGGCGCATGAGCGGGTCGCGGGCAGCGGCTATGGCGCTTCCGTCGAACTGCGCCATGCCGACGGCTTCCAGCCCGACCGGACGCTCGGGCGATTCGACCGCATCCTCGTCAACGGCGTGACCCATGCCATCCCCGAAGCGCTGCTGATGCGGTTGTCGACGGGCGGGCGGCTCGTCGGGGCGCTGCGCGTCGAGGGCGCGGCACGCCGCGTCGTGGTCACGCGGCTGGCGGATGGCGGTTTCGACCATGCGATGGGCCCGGCCGTGCGCCTGCCGCCGCTGGTGCCGGGGCTGGCGCGGGCGCTGTAGGCAGTTCGCGGCATTCGACGAAAAAGCAAACGCGGCGGCACGGCGCGAAACGCTTTCGTAACCTGAACGGGGCTTTAATGATCCCCATCGAGTTGCGTTGTCGCGAGTGCCAGTTCCATGCGTAGCCAAGCCGGATCGGTCAAGTTCAGTCTCGTCCTCCGCGCGTCGACGGTGTGCCTGCTCGCTTTTGGCGTCAGTGCCTGCTCGTCCGAGACGATGCGGTTCACCGAGGCGCCCTTCGCGAATCCCTTCAAGACGGCCCAGGCTCCGGCCCCGGCGCGCGATCCGGCTACGACCGGATCGATCGGCCGCTCGGCCAACGCGCCGGTCTATTCGGCGCCCGCGCCGGCCATGGCCACGGTGCGCTCGCAGCCGCTTCCTCCGCCGCAATCCGCCGTCGCGCTGCGCAGTGCCGCGCCGCAGCCGGTCGCCGGCAATGCCGCGGGCTGGAGCGCCCAGGGTGGCACTCCGATCGTCGTCGCCCAGGGCGAGACGCTCGACATGATCTCGTCGCGCTACGGCGTGCCGCGCGCGGCGCTGATCTCGGCCAACGGGCTCTCCAGCCCGAATGTCGCGCCGGGCTCGCGCCTGACGATCCCGGTCTACAACGCCGCTGCCGCCGGCGCGGTGCCGGCCCCGCGGCAGCAGATGGCGCAAGCCCAGCCCGAAACGCGCTCCGATGCGTCGCGCTTCGTCACCGGTCCGGCTCCGGCCGCATCGCCCGCGCCGGTTCGTCCCGTGGCTCCGGTGCAGGATGTTCGCGCCAAGGCCCAGGCGGATGCTCGCGCCGCCGCCGATGCCAAGGCCGCCGCGGCCCAGTCGAAGGCGGTCGCTGCCGCCGAAGCCAAGGCCAAGGCTGAAGCCGATGCGCTGGCGATGCGCGAATCGCGGGCGCGGTTCGCGGCCGAGGCCAAGGCGAAGGCCGCTGCCAAGGCCTCGGCCCCGACCACGGCTGCTCCCGTCGCCGCCAAGCCCGTCGCCTCTGCGAAGCCGGTTGCCGAAAAGCCCGCCGTGGTCGCCGAGACGAAGCCGGTTCGGGCCCCCGCTCCCGAAAAGGCCAAGCCGGTCGTCGTCGCCAGCGCGCCCGCCGTCGAGCCAAAGGCGACCGCGATCCCGAAGGCCGAGCCGGAGCCCGCCACCACCGCCAGCCTGCCGAAGCAGGAAGAGGGTGAGAAGGCCGATTTCCGCTGGCCGGCCCGTGGCCGCGTCATCGCCGGCTTCAGCGGCCGGGGTGGCAACGAGGGCATCAACATCGCGGTGCCCGAGGGCACCCCGGTCAAGGCGGCCGAAGGCGGCACCGTCGCCTATGCCGGCAGCGAGCTGAAGGGCTACGGCAACCTCGTGCTGATCCGCCACCCCAACGGCTATGTCTCGGCCTACGCCCATAATGGCGAGCTGAACGTCAAGCGCGGCGAGACGGTCAAGCGCGGCCAGGTCGTCGCCAAGTCGGGCCAGACCGGCAACGTCTCCTCGCCCCAGCTGCATTTCGAGCTGCGCAAGGGCTCCTCGCCGGTCGATCCGACGCCCTATCTGAACAACTGAACCAAACCCCTATCTCGCATCGGCATTCTCCGAAAACCGCGTCCCACTTTTCGGACCGATGCTCCAGAGTTCACCTTCGACCGGTCTCCGCGAGACCCCACCGGTCGGAACAAGGCGGGGTGGTCCCAGGAAAGGCCGCCCCGCCATTTCTTTGTCGTCCTTCTCCCCCGCGGGGGAGAAGGTGTCTGCGCAGCAGACGGATGAGGGAAGGGTCGCGCAAGCGGCCCTTGTTGTTTTCGGTCGAGGTTCTTCCCTCATCCGTCACGGCTTCGCCGTGCCACCTTCTCCCCCGAGGGGAGAAGGAAGGGGCTGCTCACCCCTCGAGCCTGGTCCCCAGCCGTCCGGCCAGATCCTGGATGTACTGCCAGGCAGTGCGGCCGGAGCGCGAGCCGCGCGTCGTCGCCCATTCCAGCGCCTCGTGGCGGAGCGCCTCGGGGGCGATCTCCAGCCCGAAATGGCCGACATAGCCGTCGATCATCGCGAGATACTCGTCCTGGCTGCATTTGTGGAAGCCGAGCCAGAGGCCGAAACGATCCGACAGCGAGACCTTCTCCTCGATCGCCTCGCCCGGGTTGATCGCGGTCGAGCGCTCATTGTCCATCATGTCGCGCGGCATCAGGTGGCGGCGGTTTGAGGTGGCGTAGAACACGACATTGCCGGGCCGGCCCTCGACGCCGCCGTCGAGCGCCGCCTTCAGCGATTTGTAGGAGGTGTCGTCGCCGTCGAAGGAGAGGTCGTCGCAGAAGACGATGGCGCGGTGGGCGTCGGGCCGTAGCAGCGCCATCAGAACGGGGAGGCTCTCGATGTCCTCGCGGTGGATCTCGATCAGCTTGAGCGGCAGGATTACTGATTGCGAACCCTGGCCCTTCAGGCGCTGGTTGGTGTCGGCATGGACCGACTTGACCAGCGAGGACTTGCCCATCCCGCGCGCGCCCCAGAGCAGCACGTTGTTGGCCGGCAGGCCGCGGGCGAAGCGCTCGGTGTTCTCGGCCAGCGTGTCGCGGACGCGGTCGACGCCGCGCAGAAGCGAGAGCGCAACGCGGTTGACGCGCGCGACCGGCGCAAGCTCCGAGCCCGCCGGGTGCCAGACGAAGGCGTCGGCCAGCGTCAGGTCCGCCGGCTTGCGGGCGGGCGGGGCGATCCGCTCCAGCGCGTCGGCGATGCGCAGCAGGGTGGCGAGGGTCTGGTCGGTGTCGGCTGTGAGAGCGGAGGTCATGTCAGGCCTTCGAACGAGTGATCCGCAACAACCGTAACGGGCGGTACGGCAGATGGAACCTAAACTGCGTGCTGCGGCAAAGCGCAAGGCCATTGCGCGAACAGCGGCAAGCCCATAGGTGAGGGACGCGTCTGCGCGAGCGGGCGCGTCCGATTGATTTACCGGCGTCGCTGGCTATAGTCCGCGCGCTTTTTGAGCCTGCGACCGATGTTTGCCGCGCCCCGCGGCCGGTGGTGCCCTGCGCCGCCGCGATGAAGGAGCCCTTTCGTGATCACCCCTGCTTTCGCCCAAGCCGCCGGCGCCGGTGGCTCCACCGACATGCTGATGTCGCTGGTGCCTTTCGTGCTGATCTTCGTGATCATGTGGTTCCTGATCATCCGTCCGCAGCAGAAGCGGGTGAAAGCGCATCAGGAGCTGATCAAGAACGTGCGGCGCGGCGACACCGTGATCACGTCTGGCGGCATCGTCGGCAAGGTCTCCAAGGTGGTTGACGACGCCGAGATCGAGGTCGAGATCGCCGAAGGCGTCCGCGTCCGCCTGGTCAAGGGCATGATCACCGACGTCCGCGCCAAGGGCGAGCCGGTCAAGAGCTGAAGCATGATGATTGGCATGGAAACGCAGCCGTCATCCTGGGCGACCGCAGGTCGTCCCGGGATCCATCATAGGGCAGGACATCGCCCTATGATGGATCCCGGAGCTGCGCCGCTATGCGGCTTGTCCAGGATGACGCTGCGTTTCTGACTTAAGTCATCATGCTCTAGAACGACGCCAGGCCCCGCGAGGGGCCGGCGCCCGACAACCAAGGCTGTTCACGCAGATGCTCCGTTTCCAGACCCGCAAGGTCATCGTCGTCCTGCTCGTGCTGCTCTTCGGCTGCGGCTTCGCGCTGCCGAACCTGTTCTCGCCCGAGACGCGCAAGGCGATCGAGCAGGGCGCTCCGTCCTGGATTCCGCGCATCCTGCTGCCGATCCATGCCGTCGTGCTCGGGCTCGACCTGCAGGGTGGCTCGCATGTGCTGCTCGAGATCGACCGCGCCGATCTGGTGCGCAGCCAGGTGACGCAGCTTCGCGACGACGTCCGCCGCATCCTGCGTGAAGAGCGAGTCGGCTTCTCGGGTGGCATCAACATGACGGCGCGCGGCGTGAGCGTGCGTGTTCCCGAGGCGGCCGACCGCGCCAAGCTCCTGCCGAAGCTGCGCGAACTGGCCCAGCCGATCGGCACGCTCGGCGCCTTCGGGCCGTCGGGCAACCAGACGATCGACATCGCCGAGCAGCCCGACGGGCTGATCCAGCTCTCGGTCACGGAGGCCGGCGCCAATGAGCGCGTGCGCCGCGCCGTCGAGCAGGCCATGGAAGTGCTGCGCCGCCGCGTCGATGCGCTCGGCACGACCGAGCCCAACATCCAGCGCCAGGGCCTCGACCGCATTCTTGTCCAGGTGCCAGGCCTGCAGGATCCGCAGCGGCTGAAGGAGATCCTCGGCCAGACCGCCAAGCTGCAGTTCCGCATGGTCGCCGAGAGCCAGGCCGGCGATGTCGACATGCTGCCCTCGCAGGATGCCGGCGGTTCGCTGGTTCCGGTCGAGCGCCGCGTCATCGTCGAGGGCGAGGACCTGATCGACGCGCAGCCGGCCTTCGATTCGCGGACCTCGCAGCCGATCGTCAATTTCCGCTTCAACATCCGCGGCGCCCAGCGCTTCGGCCAGGCGACGACCGAGAATCTCGGCCGGCCGCTTGCCATCGTGCTCGACAACAAGGTGATCTCGTCGCCGGTCATCCAGTCGCCGATCACCGGCGGCTCCGGCCAGATCTCGGGCAACTTCACCGTCGAATCGGTCAACAACCTTGCCATCCTGCTGCGTGCCGGCGCGCTGCCGGCCAAGATGACGATCGTCGAGGAGCGCACCGTGGGCCCCGGCCTCGGCGCCGACTCGATCCAGGCCGGCAAGATGGCGACCCTGATCGCGACCGTGCTGGTGATCCTCTACATGATCGCGACCTATGGCGTGTTCGGGTTCATCGCCTCGATCGCGTTGCTCGTCCATGTCTGCCTGATCTTCGGGTTGATGTCGGTGCTGGGCGCGACGATGACGCTGCCGGGCATCGCCGGCATCGTCCTGACCATCGGCACGGCGGTCGACTCCAACGTGCTGATCTATGAGCGCATGCGCGAGGAGGCCCATCAGGGCCGCAGCCTCGTCTCGGCGCTGGAGGCGGGCTTCCAGCGCGCCTTCGCGACGATCATCGACTCCAACGTCACCATGCTGATCGCGGCGGTCGCGCTGTTCTCGCTCGGCTCCGGCCCGGTGCGCGGCTTTGCCGTCGTCTTCATCCTGGGCATCCTGACCACCGTCATCACGGCGGTCACGCTGACCCGAATGCTGATTGCGCTGTGGTATCGCTGGGCTCGGCCCAAGACCCTTCCGTTCTGACGCAAGCCCACTGTTCAAGGAGATCAGCGCATGCGTCTCGTCCGCATCGTTCCCGACAATACGACGTTCAAGATCGTCCGCTTCCGGCGCTTCAGCTATCCGTTCTCGGCGGCCTATTCGCTGCTGGTGATCGCGCTGTTCCTGACGGTCGGCCTCAATTTCGGCATCGACTTCCGCGGCGGCACGCTGATCGAGATGCAGGCGAAGTCCGGCAAGCCCGAGATCGCCCAGGTCCGCCAGACCGCGAACGGGCTTGGTTTCGGCGAGGCCGAGGTCCAGGAATTCGGCCAGGCGGGCGATATCTCGATGCGCTTCGCGCTGCAGCCCGGCGGCGAGGCCGCCCAGCAGCAGGTCGTCGTCAAGGCGCGCGAGGCTTTCGCGCCGAACTTCGATTTCCGTAGGGTCGAGACCGTCGGCCCGCGCGTCTCCGGCGAGCTGGTCCAGGCCGGCACGCTCGGTGTCGTGCTCGCGATCGTCGGCGTGCTGATCTATCTGTGGTTCCGTTTCGAGATGCCGCTCGCCATCGGCGCGATCCTCGGCACGCTGCACGACATCGTTCTGACGATGGGCTTCTTCCTGATCACGCAGCTCGAATTCAACCTGACCTCGATCGCGGCGATCCTGACCATCGTCGGCTATTCGCTGAACGAGACGGTGGTGGTGTTCGACCGCACGCGCGAATTGCTGCGGCGCTACAAGACCATGCCGGTCGCCGACCTGCTCGACCTTTCGGTCAATTCGACGCTGTCGCGCACCGCGATCACCTCGACCACGACCGTGCTCGCGCTCATCGCGCTCGTGCTGTTCGGCGGGTCGGCGATCGAGGGCTTCGCGCTGGTGATGCTGTTCGGCGTGATCGTCTGCACCTATTCGGCGATGTTCATCTCGACGCCGGTGCTGCTCTACATGGATGTGCGCAGCACCGCCCAGCGCGAAGAGGCGCAGGAGCGCGCCGCGGTCGCTGGCAAGGCGAAGGCCTGATCCGGCACGGCACGGGGGCTTCGGCATGACCCGCTTCGACGGCTTCGTGCCCGGCCGCCACCAGCTCGACGCCTTTGGCGCGGGCGGCTTCCGATTCGCCGGGATGAGCCATCGCGGCTCGGTGCTGGCGACGCCGGCGGGCATCCGGATCTGGCCGGTGACGCGCTTCACCGAGGTTACGCTGGATGCCCTGCAGCCGGTGCTCGACGAGGCCGCGGGAATTGATTTCCTGCTGATCGGCACCGGCGCCGACATCGCCTTCATCCCGCATGAATGGCGCGACCTGCTCAAGGCGAGCGGCATCACGGTCGAGGGCATGGCGACGGGCGCCGCGGCCCGGACGTATAACGTGCTGGTGGCGGAGGAGCGCCGCGTCGCGGCCGCGCTGATCGCGGTCGACTAGCCTCTGCAGCGACGAAGTCGCTTCCGCCATGTGCAACAGGCGTAGCCATCGGCCGCCGGCTCGTCCTACACTGGGGTAATCGGGGCCGGGCCACAGGCGCCGGATCGAGGCAGGATGATGCCGCAGGCAACCGACACCGACCGTCGTAGCGAAACCACGCCATCGGCCCTGCCGCAGGCCTATGAGCATTGCGCGACGCTGGTGCGCGAGGCCGACCACGACCGCTACATTGCATGCCTCTACGCGCCCGAATCGCAGCGGCCGGCCCTGTTTGCGCTCTATGCCTTCAGCCATGAGATCGCCCGCGTGCGGGCTCTCGTCAGCGAGCCTCTGCCGGGCGAGGTTCGGCTGCAATGGTGGCGCGACCTGCTCGAAGGCGCGGCCGGCGGCGAGGTGCAGGCGCATCCGGTCGCAGCCGCGCTGCTCGACACGATCGGGCGCTACCGCCTGCCGATCGCGCCGCTGACCGGGCTGATCGAGGCGCGCGTCTTCGATCTCTATGACGATCCGATGCCGTCGCTGCGGGATCTGGAGGGCTATGCCGGGGAGACCTCGAGCGCGCTGATCCGGCTGGCTTCGATCATCCTCGCCAATGGCCGCGATCCGGGCGGGGCGGCGGCTGCCGGCTATGCCGGCGTCGCCTATGCGCTGACCGGGCTGATGCGGGCCTTTCCCTGGCATGCGGCGGAGGGGCAGGTCTATCTGCCGGCCGACATCCTCGCCCGTAACGGCGTCACCCGCGACGACATCGTGCGCGGCCGTGGCGGGCCGGGCGTGCTCTATTCGCTGAAGGAGTTGCGCGAGATCGCGCGAGCGCATCTGAAGAAGCTGCGCGACCTGCGCGGGACGATACCGACCGCTGTCATGCCTGCTTTCCTGCCCACGGCGCTGGTCGAGCCCTATCTCAAGCGGATGGAGCGCGGCGGCTACGATCCCTACCGCACGATCATCACGCTGCCGTCCTGGCAGCGGCAATGGGTGATCTGGCGGGCGGCGCGGGCGGCGGGGTGACCACTATCGAGGCGTCCTCGGAACCACCTCGTCATCCCGGACGCAGCGAAGCGGAGATCCGGGATCCATGCCTGAGAATTTCCAAGGAGCGTTCCGGCATGGATCCCGGATCGGCGCGGCTACGCCGCTTGTCCGGGATGACGATGCGTTTCCGAGGACCGTTCGACGGCGCTACTCCGCCGCCTGAACCTCGACGCCGCCAGCCCAAGCCTCCATCTCAGCCTTGGCGCGCGCGGTCAGTGCGTGCTTGCGTGCGACGCTCTTGGCCGGGCCTTTCAGCTTCTTGCCGTCGGGGCCGTGCGTGGCCTGGCCCTCGATATGCGGGAACAGGCCGAAATTGATGTTCATCGGCTGGAAGGAGCGCGGTCCCTCGTCGATCGTGACGATGTGGCCGCCGGTGATGTGGTTGACGAGCGCGCCGAGCGCCGTCGTCGCGGGCGGAAGCGCGAGTTCGCGGCCGAGGCGCTCGCTTGCTGCCATGCGGCCTGCGAGCAGGCCGGTCGCGGCGCTCTCGACATAGCCCTCGCAGCCGGTGATCTGGCCGGCGAAGCGCAGCCTTGGATCGGCCTTGAGCCGCAGCTGCCCGTCGAGCAGCTTCGGCGAGTTGAGATAGGTGTTGCGGTGGATGCCGCCGAGGCGAGCGAATTCGGCGTTCTGGAGGCCGGGGATCATCCGGAAGATCGCGGCCTGCTCGCCATATTTCAGCTTGGTCTGGAAGCCGGTCATGTTGAACAGCGTGCCGAGCGCATTGTCCTGCCGGAGCTGGACCACGGCATAGGCCTTCACGGTCGGGTTGTGCTTGTTGGTCAGCCCGACCGGCTTCATCGGCCCCCAGCGCAGGGTCTCGCGGCCGCGCTCGGCCATGACCTCGATCGGCAGGCAGCCGTCGAAATAGGGCGTGCCCTCCCACTCCTTGAACTCGGTCTTCTCGGCGGCGAGCAGCGCGTCGATGAAGGCCTCGTACTGGTCGCGGTCGAGCGGGCAGTTGATGTAGTCGGCGCCGGTGCCGCCGGGACCGGCCTTGTCGTAGCGCGACTGGAACCAGGCCTGGTCCATGTCGATCGAATCGAAATGCACGATCGGCGCGATGGCGTCGAAGAAGGCGAGCGAATCCTCACCCGTCAGCGACTGGATGCCCTGCGCCAGCGCCGGCGAGGTCAGGGGGCCGGTCGCTATGATCACATTGGTCCAGTCCGCCGGGGGCAGGCCCGCGACCTCTGAGCGGTCGATCGTGACCAGCGGATGGGCTTCCAGCGCAGCGGTGACGGCTTGCGAGAAGCCGTCACGGTCGACCGCGAGCGCGCCGCCGGCCGGGACCTGATGCGCGTCGCCCTTGGCCATGATCAGCGAATCGAGCCGGCGCATCTCCCAATGGAGCTGGCCGACGGCGTTGCTGAGCGAATCGTCCGAGCGGAAGGAGTTCGAGCAGACGAGTTCGGCGAGCGCTTCCGTCTTGTGGGCGTCGGTGCCGCGCACGGGGCGCATCTCGTGGAGGATGACGGGGACGCCGGCCTGGGCGATCTGCCAGGCGGCTTCGGAGCCGGCGAGCCCGCCGCCGATGATGTGAATGGGTTCCATGCCGGGGATGTGTCCGCCGCCGTCCGGAACGTCAAGGGAAACGGTGCCCCGAAACGCAAAATGCCCGCCGGGGGGCGGGCATTCGCTCTTCAACCGGTCTTCGCGAGGGAGGGGATCGCGAGTCCAGGAGATACTACTCGTGGTCTGGCTCCGGCAGGCGGAACCGAACGCCTTCAGACGGCGGCGTGGGTGCGCGCGACGAAGGCGATCTCCGAACGCGACAGGCCGAGATCGTCGAGCTCGCGGTCGGTCAGGCGGGAAAGCTCGCGAACGGTCTCGCGATAGCGCAGGTAAGAGCGGATCTTGGCGGCGATCATGGTGACGAACATTGTCGTAGTCCTGTTTGAGTTCCGGAGCGGGTCGGTGCCCACAGCGATGAATTCGTTGTGCAGTGCATATATGTGAGCCACCGCTGCCCAAACAGGGGCCATATGTCAGTTCCGTTATGCGATCTGCGCATGAACTATTCGAAAAACCGTCATTATCGGCACGGCGCCCGCGCTGAGCGGTTAACGGATCGGTAAGATTCGCCGGATTCCTGCCTTGGGAATAGGCAATTCATCTCGCAGATGCGAAAGGCGGGGTTGGATTGCCCTCGCGTTGGGCTTTTCGAAGGGGCTCCAGCCCCAGAGCGGCTGGTTTCGGCCGGGATCGGCGCGTTTCGCTGCGAATCCCTTCGCCGCATGCGATCGTCGCGTGCGGTTAACGCAAGGTTAGGTGCGGCGGGCGGCCCCGCCGCCCGCCGGCCAGGGCTCAATCGCAGCGCGCCAGCAGTTTCGTGGCGGCGGTGACGCCGTCGAGCGAGAAGCTGTAGCTGGTCTGGTTGCCGCGGGCCGAGCGCGCCTCCAGCTCCATCTCGCGCCCGGCGCGCATCGCCGCGAGCAGCTCCGGCTCGCGCTCGATCCGGCGCAGCCAGGCATTGCTGCCCTGGGTGATCATGCGGAAGGTCTCGTCGCCGATCGTGACGGTGACCTCCGAGCCGGCGGCGAAGTCGTAGCCGGCCTGCAGGCTCGATTCCGTGCCCGGCTTGCCGGCGCTCGACTGCACGAAGAAATGCACGTCGCCATGGCGCAGCGTCGAGGGCTCGGCGGTGGCGGGCGTCGCGAGGATGTAGCAGCGGCGCTCGCCGCCCGTGCCATAGGCAGCCGCGTTCCAGCTGCCGAAGCTGCCGAGCGGCGTCGCGGGGGCCGCGATGGCGGGCGCCGTGGCCAGCAGGGCGAGCAGGGCGCAGGCGAGCAGGGCGCAGGCGGTGCGGGGCGCGAGATGGGTCATGTCGTCTCCTTTCGTCCGAAGCGGGCAGGGTGGAAAGAATGGGTTAACGGGGCGTGACCAAGGCGCGCCCATGCGACGCCGGGGCGCAGGACGTGCAGGTCCTTGCTTGCCCTCAACCGGCCTTCCGCGCCTTGGCCTGGCCGGGCGGCATCTCCTCGCCCGCGCAGAAATGGCCGTAGAGCACGGCCATGATCTCGATCGCCGCCGGGTGGCTGATGAAATGGTGGAGCGTGCGGTGCTCGCGCCGGAAATCGACGATGCCCTCGGCCTTCAGCCTGGCGAGGTGCTGGGACATCGAGGTCTGGGCGATCCCGGTCGCCGCCATCAGCTCCGTCACGCTCTTCTCGCCCTGCGACAGGGCGCAGAGCACCAGCAGGCGGCTCGGATTGGCCAGCCCCTTGAGGAAGCCGGCCACGATCTCCGCCTTCTCCGGGTTGATCTCGATCAAATCCATCGCGCTCCGCTTCTCATATCATGTTTTTATAATATCACGACCACGGCAGAATGACAGCAGGCCGGCGAGGAGGCCGATATGAGCAAGGACTACCGCGCCATCACCGGCGACATTTCCGCCTACACCGCCGAGCTGCGGAAGCTGCAGCCCGAGGCGATGCAGGGCTTCCATGCGCTGGCGCGGGCGGCCGGGGCCGATGGCGCGCTCGACAAGAAGACGAAGGAACTCGTCGCGCTGGCGATCGGCATCACGCAGCGCTGCGACGGCTGCATCGGCTTCCACGGCAAGGCGCTGGTGGC
>DATDBB010000484.1:0-8955 GCA_036525085.1 Allobosea sp. | reverse complement strand
AGGTGCCGTTGATCTCGATCGAGCCGAGGCGTTCGGCGGCATATTCCAGCTCGCGCTTCTGCGGCAGGCCATCCGGATAGAAGGTCCCGCGCCAGGGCTCGAAGACCCAGCCGCCGATTCCGACCCTGACCGTGCCTCGTGCTGCCGTCATCTGGGCTCTCCCGCATCTGGTGCCGCAGGCAGCAAGAACGCTGAAACTTGCACCGCTTATCGCCGCCGACCATAGCAGTGTGGATCGGCCGGCTGAACTCGCCGGGCGACACCACATGTCAGCAGCCTCTCACGCGCCGGCCGGACAAGCGGACCGGGCGCGCCACCCTAGAAATCCTCTAAATCATTGTTGTTGTGAGATAATTCTTCCTTGCCTAAGGACTGTGGGACACGATGGCCGCGACCGAGCCATCGCGCCGGATCATCCTTTCCAAAGAGCCAGCCCATGTTCCAGCCGCACCGCATCGCCTCTCGCCTACCGGCCGCCCTCCTCGCTTGCGTGCTCGCCCTGGGCCTGCCTTCGGCCGCATGGTCGCAGCAGCAGCCGGCCAGCGATGCGGCGGATGAGGCGCCGGCGCAGCGCAATGCCCCGATGCAGATCTCGCCGCCGCGAACCGCGCCTCGGACCGCGCCCCAGCCGCGACCTCCGGCTCGCCCGGCACCAACCGCTCAGGCGCCGGCGCAGCCCCCGGCGGCGGCCGTCACCCAACCCGCGACTGCCACGCTGCCGAACGGCGCCAGCGCCATCAACGAGATCTTCGGCGACTGGACCGTGGATTGCCGGATCACCGACGGGCAGAAGGCCTGCGTGCTGTCCCAGTCGCAGGGCAACAGCCAGAACAACCAGCGTGTCTTCGCGATCGAGCTGCGCACGCCGACGGGCGGCAAGACCGAGGGCGCGATCCTGATGCCGTTCGGATTGCGGCTCGAGAACGGCGCGATCCTGCGCCTCGACGACAAGGATCTCGGCCAGGGCCTGCGCTTCTCGACCTGCGTGCCGGCCGGCTGCCTGCTGCCCGTTTCTTTCCCGACCGTCGCGACCGAAGCCATGAAGTCGGGCAAGACGCTGACGGCCGCCGCCTTGAACCTGTCCACCGGCGAGCCGGTCGCGTTCAACATCTCGCTGAACGGCTTTTCGGCGGGCCTCGCCCGCATCGCGCAGCTCGGCGGCTAACGGTTCGGCCGCCACCTGATCCCGAGCACCTTGATCCGCGAAGCCAGGGTCGTCGGCCTGAGGCCCATCAGATCGGCAGCGCCGCCTGGGCCGCTGATCTTGCCGCCGGCTGCCTCCAGCGCCGCGAGGATGCAGGCGCGGTCGCGGGCCCGCCTCTCCGTCTCGGTGAGGACGGCTGCGGTCGCCGCATGGGGAAGCTGCTGCGCGCCGGCCTGCCCGCGCTCGCGCGGCAGGTCGATCAGGAGTCGGCCATTGCGGGCCAGGATCGCGGCGCGTTCGATCACGTTCTGCAATTCGCGGACATTGCCGGGCCAGTCATAGGCACAGAGCCGCGCGACGTCGCCCTCGCTCAGCGTCAGCCCCTCGACCTTGAGCTTGCGGGAAGCACCAGCGAGGAAATGCAGGGCCAGCAACGGAATATCCTCGACGCGTTCGCGCAGCGGCGCTGACAGGATCGGGAAGACGTCGAGCCGGAAATACAGGTCCTCGCGGAAGCGCCCCTCGCGGACCTCTCGGCGCAGATCCTTGTTGGTCGCGGCGATGATGCGGACATCGACATGGCGGGTGCGCTCCTCGCCGACGCGCTCGAACTGGCCCTCCTGCAGCACGCGCAGCAGCTTGCCCTGGAGTTCGAGCGGGATCTCGCCGACCTCGTCGAGGAAGAGCGTGCCACCATCGGCCAGCTCGAAGCGCCCGATGCGGTCGCGCAGCGCGCCGGTGAACGCTCCCTTCACATGGCCGAAGAACTCGCTCTCGAAGAGTTCGCGCGGGATCGCCGCGCAGTTCACGCGGATCAGCGGGCGGGCATTGCGCTCGCTCGCCTCATGGATCGCGCTGGCGATCAGCTCCTTGCCGGTACCGGACTCGCCCGTCACCAGAACGGCGGCATCCGTGCGCGCCACCAGTTCGACCTGGCTCAGGATCTTCTGGATCGCGCCGGAGCGGCCGACGACGCCGCGATGGTTCCGCTCCAGCGCCATCTCCTCCTGCAGATAGGCGTTCTCGCGCTGCAGCCGCTCGCGCAGCGTGTCCACCTCGGCCAGCGCCGCGCGCAGGCGCTCATCGGCCTCGTGGCGCTGGCTGATGTCGCGGAAGATGATCACCGCCCCGACGAGCCGGCCCCGGTCGCGGATCGGCGTCGAGGTGTATTCGACCCAGAAGCCCGTGCCGTCCTTGCGGAAGAACATCTCGTTCTCGACGTGATGCACTGCGCCGTCGCGGAAGGCGGCATAGATCGGGCATTGCTGGTGCGGGTAATGCGTGCCGTCCGGCCGATGGTGATGGACCGCCGCATGCATGTCGCGGCCGATCAGCTCGCCCGTCTCCCAGCCGAGCATGGCCTCGCCCGCCGGATTTACGAAGGTCGTCCGCCCCTCCGCATTGACGCCGAAGATGCCCTCGCCGGCGGCACGCAGGATGAGCTGGTTGCTGCGTTCCAACTCTTGAAACAGCCGCTCCGTGCGACGCCATTCGCCGAGCCCGGCGCGCAGATGATCCTCGGCCTCGGCGTCGAGATCGCGCCGGTGGCGCATCTCCAGATCATAGAAGGTGAGCAGGATCGAGGGAGCCGGCCGGGTCAGCAGCCGCGAGCCGATGCATTCGGCGTGCATCGGCGCCTCATCGGCCCGCAGCGGCGAGAGCGAG
Source organism: Allobosea sp. (assembly GCA_036525085.1). Classification (GTDB taxonomy): domain Bacteria; phylum Pseudomonadota; class Alphaproteobacteria; order Rhizobiales; family Beijerinckiaceae; genus Allobosea. The sequence goes on along the minus strand of DATDBB010000484.1, from coordinate 6,146 downwards.
CGCGTCCAATAGCTGCCCTTGTGCAGCACCGCCTCCGTGAAGACGATCAGCGCCGCCGCCTGTTCCGGAAAGAGCGACAGGATCGAGGTTCCGACGAGTTCGCCACCGACCGGCTCGAACAGCCGCCGCGCCTGCCCGTTCGCCGCCAGGATCAGTCCCGAGAGCACGTCCACGGCCAGCGCGGCATCGGCCATGCTCTCGAACAGCCAGGTCGTCTGCGGATGCTCGTTCACAGGGTCAGTCCTCACGAAATCTCGTGAATTGAAACACGAATTTTCGTTATTCACGAGATTTCGTCAAGCAATGATTTTCCGTAAGCCTCTGATTTTCAAGTGCTCGCGAGAACCCGCCCGGTTGGCCCAGCGCTTGCTAATCCAATCGACACGACCAGCAGCCCAACCGACGAGCCGGAGGACAGCGCATGGCCTTGTTCAAGAATCCCTTCGATGGCGAGCGCCGCATCCGACGGGGCTGCGACTGCGGGCGGCACGAGAGCCAGTCCGCCCATGAGCGCGCCATGCAGGCCGAGGCTATCGAGGTTTCGGCCTCGGAGGACGGGCGCTATTCCCGCGTCGTCGAGAATGCGGTGATGCGCGCACTCTTTCCGCATGACGCCCAGCGCCGGTTCTTCCTGAAACAGGTCGGCGCCTCGACCGCGATGGCGGCGATCTCCAGCCTCTTCCCCCTCGCCGCCGCGACCGAGGCGTTCGCGCAGGCCGCGCCGGAGAAGAAGGACCTGAAGGTCGGCTTCATCCCGATCACCTGCGCGACGCCGATCATCATGGCCTCGCCCATGGGCTTCTATGCCAAGCACGGCCTCAGTGTGGAGGTCATCAAGACCGCCGGCTGGGCCGTGGTCCGCGACAAGACGATCAACAAGGAATACGACGCCGCCCATATGCTCTCGCCGATGCCGCTGGCGATTTCGATGGGGGCCGGCTCGAACCCGATCCCCTACACGATGCCGGCGGTCGAGAACATCAACGGCCAGGCGATCACGCTGGCTATGAAGCACAAGGACAAGCGCGATCCGAAGTCATGGAAGGGCTTTAAATTCGCCGTGCCCTTCGACTATTCGATGCACAACTACCTGCTGCGCTACTATCTCGCCGAAAACGGCATCGATCCGGACACCGATGTCCAGATCCGCGCCGTTCCGCCGCCGGAGATGGTCGCCAATCTGCGCGCCGACAACATCGACGGCTTCCTCGCGCCCGATCCGGTGAACCAGCGCGCGGTCTTCGACGGCGTCGGCTTCATCCACATCCTGTCGAAGGAGATCTGGGACGGGCACCCCTGCTGCGCCTTCGCCGCCTCGCGCGAGTTCGTGACGCAGACCCCCAACACCTATGCCGCCCTGCTCAAGGCCATCATCGACGCGACCGCCTTCGCCTCCAAGGCCGAGAATCGCAAGCAGATCGCCGAGGCGATCGCACCCGCGAACTATCTCAACCAGCCGGTGACCGTGGTCGAGCAGGTGCTGACCGGGACCTATGCGGACGGGCTCGGCAACATCAAGCGCGACCCCAAGCGCATCGATTTCGACCCCTTCCCCTGGGAAGGCTTCGCCGTCTGGATCCTCACCCAGATGAAGCGCTGGGGCCAGATCAAGGGCGACGTCGATTACGCCAAGGTCGCGAAGGAGGTCTTCCTCCAGACCGACACCGCGAGGCTGATGCAGGAGGTCGGCCTCACCCCGCCGTCCGGCTCCAAGACGATCGTCGTGATGGGCAAGACCTTCGATGCGACCAAGCCCGAGGACTACATCAAGAGCTTCGCGATCAAGCGGACGTGAACCTCCTCCGTCATTCCGGGGCGCAGCGAAGCTGCGAGCCCGGAACCCATAACCGCCGACGTTGCAGGATCAGGACCGTGGCGTTGCGTTTCTCTATCGACCATCTGTGTTCATGGGTTCCGGGCTCGGCCTTCGGCCGCCCCGGAATGACGGCGGAGGCCCGCCCATGACCCTCCCCCTCAACATCCGCGCTTGGGTGCTTTCCCTGGCGATCCTCGTCGTCTTCCTCGCTGCCTGGCATGTCGCCACGCAGACCGGCGGGGCAGGGCCGGCGGCGAATATCGACCCGGAATACGCCAAGCTGATGGGCCAGCAGGTGACGCAAGGCAAATCCGCCATGCCCGGCCCGCTCGATGTGGCCGCGACGATCTGGGGCCATCTCAAGGACCCGTTCTACGACAAGGGCCCCAACGACAAGGGGCTCGGCATCCAGCTCGCCTATTCGCTCGGCCGCGTGCTGCTGGGCTATGCGCTGGCGGTGCTGCTTGCCGTACCGCTCGGCTTTCTGATCGGCATGTCGCCGCTGATCTCCAGGGCGCTGGACCCTTTCATTCAGGTCCTGAAGCCGATCTCCCCGCTCGCCTGGATGCCGCTCGCCCTCTACACCATCAAGGATTCGAGCATCTCGGCGATCTTCGTGATCTTCATCTGCTCGGTCTGGCCAATGCTGCTGAACACGGCCTTCGGCGTCTCCGCCGTCCGCAAGGAGTGGCTCAACGTCGCGCGCACGCTCGAGGTCGGGCCGGTGAAGCGCGCCTTCACCATCATCCTGCCGGCGGCGGCTCCGACGATCCTGACCGGCATGCGCATCTCGATCGGCATCGCCTGGCTCGTCATCGTCGCAGCCGAAATGCTCGTGGGCGGCACCGGCATCGGCTACTTCGTCTGGAACGAGTGGAACAACCTCTCGATCACCAACGTCATCGTCGCGATCCTCGTCATCGGCGTGATGGGCATGCTGCTCGACCAGACGCTGGCGCGGCTCCAGCGCGCCGTGACCTATCCGGATTGACGCGATGCAGGACAGTTCCGGAACCCCGAAATTCATCTCCATCGAGGGCATCGCCCGACGCTACCCGAAGGCTGGCGGCGGCACGACCACCGTGTTCGAGGATCTCTGGTTCTCGATGAAGAAGGGCGAGTTCGCCTGCATCATCGGCCATTCGGGCTGTGGCAAGACGACGGTGCTGAACATCCTGAACGGGCTCGACGCGCCGGACCAGGGCGCCGCGATCGTCGATGGACGCGCGATCGAAGGCCCGTCGCTCGACCGCGCCGTGATCTTCCAGGGCCATTCGCTGCTGCCCTGGCGCAGCGTGCTCGGCAATGTCGCCTATGCGGTGAAGGCGCGGCATCGCGACTGGTCGAGGGCGCGGGTGAACGCCCACGCGATGGCCTTCATCGAGAAGGTCGGCCTCAAGGGCTCCGAACTGAAGAAGCCCTCCGAGCTCTCCGGCGGCATGAAGCAGCGCGTCGGCATCGCCCGTGCGCTTTCGATCGAGCCCAAGATGATGCTGATGGACGAGCCCTTCTCGGCGCTCGATGCGCTGACGCGCGGCACGCTGCAGGACGAGGTCCGGCGCATCTGCCTCGAAACCGGCCAGACCGCCTTCATGATCACGCATGACGTCGACGAAGCGATCTACCTCGCCGACCGGATCGTGCTGATGACCAACGGGCCGCAGGCGATGATCGCCGAGATCGTCGAGAACCCGCTGCCGCGCGAGCGCCTGCGCACGGAAGTGCATCGCCACCCCGACTACTACGCCATCCGCAATCACCTGATTGACTTCCTCGTGACGCGCTCGAAGTCGTTCAAGGACGCCATGCCCGCCGGCTACGACCGCCGCCACCCGCCCGTTGTGCGGCCCGGCGCGGGAGGCGATGGCCCTGGCGCCGGCCGCAAGGCGGCGTGATGGCGAACGAGACAACCGCGGCGTCATCCCGGGCGACCGGAGGGAGACCCGGGATCCATGCCGGAGCGGTTCAGGCATGGATCCCGGATCTTCGCTTCGCTGCGTCCGGGATGACGGCGCGCCTTTCAATCCGACCAGAAACAGACGCCTCAAGGAGAACCCATCAATGAAGCGCGAAGAGCTCACCGAGAAGATCCTCGACATCAAGCGCGAGAAGGGCTGGAGCTGGAAATACATCACCGAGGAGATCGGCGGCATGTCCGAGGTGCTGATCGTCGGCGCGCTGCTCGGCCAGATGAAGCTGGTCAAGCCGCTGGCCGAGAAGGCGCAGGCCCTGTTCGGGTTGACCGAGAACGAGAAGCGCATGCTCAACGAGGTGCCCTATCGCGGCACGGGCACGCCGATGCCGCCGACCGACCCGCTGATCTACCGCTTCTACGAGATGGTGATGGTCAATGGCCCGGCCTGGAAGGCGCTGATCGAGGAGGAATTCGGCGACGGCATCATGTCGGCGATCGACTTCAACATCGAATTCGAGCGCGAGCCCAATCCGAAGGGCGACCGCGTCAAGATCGGAATGTCCGGCAAGTTCCTGCCCTACAAATACTACGGCAACGAGCAGGGCATCCCGGATTACGGCTTCAAGGAGGCGTGAGGCGATGAGCCGCCCGCCGCTGCCGCCGTTCACGCGCGAGACCGCCACCCTGAAGGCCCGGATGGCGGAGAACGCCTGGAACCTGCGCGATCCCGAAAAGGTCGCGCAGGCCTATACGCAAGACAGCATCTGGCGAAACCGCTCCGAGTTCGTTCAGGGTCGCGACGCCATCGTCGCCTTCCTGACGCGCAAATGGCAACGCGAGCTGGACTATCGCCTCGTCAAGGAACTTTGGGCCTTCCATGACAACCGCATCGCCGTGCGCTTCCAGTACGAATGGCACGACGATGCGGGGGCCTGGTTCCGCTCCCATGGCAACGAGCAATGGGAGTTCGAAGAGGCCGGGCTGATGCGGCGGCGCGAGGCCAGCATCAACGACATCGCCATCGACGAGGCGGATCGCCGCTTCCGCTGGCCGCTCGGGATCAGGCCTGACGATGCGCCCGGCCTGCCGGATCATCCCTGATCTCGATCGATCAGATGTCGAGCGTCGTCTCGCGCTCCCATTGCGTGAGGTGCCGCGAATAGGCGTTCCATTCCTGCATCTTCAGCTTGAGGAAGCCGTCGACCAGCGGCGCCCCGAGCGCGGACCGCAGCACGCTGGACTTGTCGAGTGCGCGCAGGGCGTCGAGAAGGTTCAGCGGCAGCTTCCTGGCGCCGCGGACCTTGTGGCCGTCCGTATACATGTTGATGTCGAGGCGCTTGCCGGGATCGCGCTTGTTGCGGATGCCGTCCATGCCAGCGGCCAACACCGCCGCCGGCAGCAGATAGGGGTTGGCCGCGCCGTCGGCGAGGCGGAACTCGAAGCGCCCGGCATCGGGGATGCGGATCATGTGCGTGCGATTGTTGCCGGTATAGGTCACCGTGTTCGGCGACCATGTCGCGCCCGAGACGGTGCGCGGCGCGTTGATGCGCTTGTAGGAGTTCACCGTCGGGTTGGTGATGGCGCAGAGCGCCTCGGCATTGTGGATCAGCCCGCCGATGAAGCCGTAGCCCAGGCCTGAGAGGCCGAGTTCGCCCTTCGGATCGGCGAAGGCATTGGTCTTCCCCTGCCACAGCGAGACATGCATGTGGCAGCCCGAGCCGGTGAGGTCGATGAAGGGCTTGGGCATGAAGGTCGCGCGCAGGCCGTGCTTCTCGGCGATCGAGCGCACCATGAACTTGAAGAAGACGTGGCGGTCGGCGGTCTTCAGGGCGTCGTCATAGTTCCAGTTCATCTCGAACTGGCCGTTGGCGTCCTCATGGTCGTTCTGATAGGCGCCCCAGCCCAGTGACAGCATGGCGTCGCAGATTTCGCGGATGACCTCGTAGCGGCGCATCAGGGCCGACTGGTCGTAGCAGGGCTTCACGGCGTTGTCGGCGGCATCCGAGATCCGCGTGCCGTCGGGCGAGATCAGGAAATACTCGCATTCGACGCCGGTCTTCATCGCATAGCCGTCGGCAGCGGCGAGCTGTGCTTTCAACACCGTGCGCGGCGCCTGGGCGACCGGCTTGCCATCCATCATGAGGTCGGCGGCAAGCCAGCCGACCTCCGGCTTCCAGGGCAATTGGATCAGGCTGTCGGGATCGGGCACGGCGAAGAGGTCCGGATCGGCCGGGCTCATGTCGAGCCAGGTGGCGAAGCCGGCGAAGCCCGCGCCGTCGCGCTGCATCGTGCCGATCGCGCTTGCGGGCACGAGCTTGGCCCGCAAGCCGCCGAAGAGATCGACATAGGAGATCAGGAAATACTTGATACCGCGTTCGCTTGCGACCTTTGCGAGATCGGTGGCCATGGTGGTGC
>DATDBB010000483.1:0-43311 GCA_036525085.1 Allobosea sp. | reverse complement strand
GGCAATATCGGTGATGTAGGCCGCCGCGCTGGTTCCGAATCGATCGCCCAGGATGATGTCGGGCTTGACCGGCCCGTCGCGATCGAGCCCGCTCGACGGCATCGAATGGGCATCGACCAGGATGCAGGTCCCGAAGGCGCGCTGCGTGCGCTGCACGAGGTCACGCAGGCCGGCATGATAGGGCCGATAGAGCCTGTCGATTCGCCCGAGCGCCTCCTCGACCGGAATCCGCCCGAAATAGATCTCATGCGCGTCGCCGACGACGCGCGGAATCGTGCCGAGCCCACCCGCGACCCGCATCGAACGCGTATTGGCAAAGGGCGGCAGGCGACCGTCGAACATGCGCGGGTCGAGCTCATAGGGCTCGCGGTTGACGTCGAGAAAGGCGCGCGGGAACTCGGCGACGAGCAGCGGCGCCCCCAACGAGACGCTGCGCGCGAAGAGCCGGTCGACATAGGCGTCCTCGGAGCGGCGCAGCGAACGCAGCGGCAGCCGCGCCCGGTCGACGAAGGCGCGTGGATAGCGCCGGCCGGCATGGGGCACGTCGACCACCACCGGCACGATGTGGAGGGCCGGCTGGTACAGCGTGAAGGGCCGCTCGATCTCGGCGACGACGTCCTCGGGACCGGGCGGAAAGGGGGTGGACAGGGCGCTCATGCCGCTGAACAGAAGCACACAATACGGCGAGGTAGAAGCGTCACGCACGCAACGCCGTCACCGGCTGGGGATTCACCCGTTGTTTACCATAGTGGTGCCTTATAGAACGGTAGGGTTCCAAGCACGGGGATGGGCCGATAACCCTGCCGGCGCTTGGCCCTGGAAATGGGCGCAGACGCCAGAGAACGGGACGAGGGTCGCCTGCCGCGCCCTCATCTGTGACGACAGGCCTTACGGGACGGACAAATCAGGCCCATGACCAAGATACTTCTCGCCGAAGACGACAACGACATGCGCCGTTTCCTGGTCAAAGCCCTGCAGAATGCGGGCTATGACGTGGCGTCCTTCGACAACGGGCTTTCGGCCTATAACCGCCTGCGCGAAGAGCCCTTCGAGCTGCTGCTGACCGACATCGTGATGCCGGAGATGGACGGGATCGAGCTGGCGCGCCGCGCCACCGAACTCGACCCCGACATCAAGGTGATGTTCATCACCGGCTTCGCCGCCGTGGCCCTGAACCCCGATTCGCAGACGCCCAAGGATGCGAAGGTGCTCTCCAAGCCCTTCCACCTGCGCGAGCTGGTGAACGAGGTCGAGAAACTGCTCGCGGCCTGAAGGGTTTTCCACCGGCGTCTTTCGAGCGAGGATTTTCTCGCGAAGCGCCTTGCAAGCCGCGAGGCGAGCCGCTATAGCCGCACACCTCGCAACATGGTCAGCCCGAAACGGCGCCGCCATGTTCCGGCCGCCGCGACGATATCCCGACGCGGCAGACGGGCGCGTAGCTCAGCGGGAGAGCACTACGTTGACATCGTAGGGGTCACAGGTTCGATCCCTGTCGCGCCCACCATTTTTCCTCAGTGTTTACTGGGGTTTACGGCCTCCCTCCGGGGAGGCCGTTTTCGTTTGGGGCCGCAAGTGGGGCCACGACAACGAAAAGGGCCCGGCGAGCAGGGCTCCCAGGCGACGCTCGGAACAGAGCACGACTGGCGTTGCCCGCGTCATACGACGGCAAGCATCTGCCGGTTGGCGACCCGCTTCCACGCTTCCTTCGCATGGGCCTTCGCCGGCGCGGGAAGGCTGCTGTCCCCGTCGATCCGCTGGCAGGCGTCCGATAGCGCCGCGAGCCGATCCAGGCCTTCGAGGTCGGCCAGGGCCTCCTCGACTACGCGGTGCAAGTCGGTGTTCAACCGCCGGGCGGTGATCTGGCGCTGGTTTCCAGAAGGAATCAGCGCGATGGATCAGGATGTTCGGCCTTCTAGGCTTGTGCCATCGGGTTTTGCCGTCATCCGGTCTGAGATCGACGGCGATCACGCCATCGTCACGGTTCGTGCCTCGACGTCGTCGGGCGCTTGCCCATCCTGCGGGGCCTGCTCGCGACGCATCCAGAGCCGATACTGGCGACGGGCCTCCGATCTCCCGATTGCAGGCCGACGTGTCCAACTCGAGGTCATGGTCCGGCGCTTCTGGTGCGATGCCGTGTTGTGCGATCGTCGCATCTTCGCGGAGCGATTTGGCGACGACGTGCTGGCTCTGACGTCGCGCCGGACGGGGCGACTGGAGATGATCGTGCATCATCTGGGCCTGGCGCTCGGCGGCCGGCCAGCGGCGAGCTTCGCCGAGCGGCTGATGGTCCCGGTCAGCAACGATACGCTGCTACGCGTTGTCAGGCGCAAGGCGCAGGTACCATCGGACACATTGGTTGTGATCGGCATCGACGACTTCGCGTGGCGGCGCAACCACCGCTACGGCACGATCGTCTGCGACCTCGAACGACGACGAACCGTTACGCTTCTGCCCGACAGGGAGCCTGCGACGTCGGAGGCTTGGCTGCGGCATCATCCGTCGGTCGCCATCATCGCGCGGGATCGCGGCGGCGGATATGGTGAAGCGGCGGCCAGGGCCTTGCCCGCCGCCGAGCAGGTCGCGGACCGCTGGCATCTGATGGAGAATGCCAGCCGGGCGTTCCTGGACGCTGTGCGCAAGTCCATGCGCCAGATTCGCTCCGTCATCGGCGCAACGGTGATCGACCCCGCCCTTCTGACCTGCGCCGAGCGTTTGCAATATGACGGGTACCAGCGCCGCGAGGAAGCCAACGCGGTCGTCATGAGGCTGTTTGAAGCTGGCGTTTCGATCAAGGAGATCGTCAGGCGCGCCGGCTTGGCGCGTGACACAGTGCGCCGCATCGTCCGCGGTCAGCGCTCCGACGTGTTCCGGAGGCGGCAGAGTTCTCTGGATGAACTGTTGCCTTGGCTCGATGCCCAGTGGGACGCTGGAAACCGCAACGGCGCAGCGCTCTGGCGCGTGATGCGGGCGCGCGGATTCCACGGCAGTCTGCGAGTTGTGTCCGAGTGGGCGACCCGCCGGCGGCATGCCGAAAGGGCCGATGCCGGTACTCTTGCGCGCATCCCCTCCGCCCGCACGATCGCTCGCTTCATGACGAACGGACGGGACAAGCTCTCGAAGGCGGAGACCGTTCTCATCGCCGCCATCGAGAACGGCCTGCCGCAGTTGGTGGTCGCCCGCGAGATCATCTCGGACTTCCACCAGATGATCCGCAACAAGGCCGTCGCCGCCATGACCTTGTGGATGGAGCGCGCTGCAGACAGCCTGGTGGCGTCATTCTGCAGCGGCGTCAGAAAGGATGAAGCGGCCGTTCGCGCCACCATAACCTCACCTTGGTCGAACGGACAGACTGAAGGCCAGATCACGAAGCTCAAGCTCGTCAAACGCCAAATGTACGGCCGTGGCAAAATGGACCTGCTTCAGGCACGCCTTGTCGGTGCACGGTGACCCAGGCCGCAGCGAGATTGCGTCAGACCCAAACTTGCACGCTGAAACACACCGGAGGGCCGAACGCGGTTGGCGTCGTCGATAAAACCCGTATAGTCGAGCCTGGGATAGCGTAATCGACAGCCTCGATCGCGAGCGCGTGCTCCCAGTCGTCACCGCAACCGCAAGCGTAAGGTGGCGCCTCCATTGGATTTACCTACCTCGTCGCTCACGTTTAAATCTGAGAGCCCAATCGCGTTATTTTCAGGATAGGAGGCCAGTAAAGGCGAAGTCTTCCTTTTGCCTTGATCGATTACCGTTTCAGTCGCAGGTTTCGACGGCAAGCGAAGACGTCGTTCGCCCAATTGAAAGCAAAGGGCACACATCGGGTCTTACGGCGACGTCAGCGTGATATGGACGGCGTCCCGGCCGTCACTAACTTCACGGCCGAGTATCCTAACCGCCTCGGTCACGTTTCTCAGTGCGAAAGTGTGCGAACACAACGCTTGCAACTTGCTGCCCTCTTCCCGGATCATTGCAATCGCCATTTCCGTCGATTGCCAACCTGCACTTAGAACTCCTACGAGTTCGATCTCTCGGAGCACGACCTTATCTACGGGAAAGTCGTTCAACCTGTTCGATCCCTTGAGACCGGCAAGAACCATACGGCCGCCACGCTTGAGCATGTCGATCCCCTGCAGGATCGGGGCGACAGCCCCGGAAGACACGTCCAGCACGACATCAGCGCCGACGCCACCGGTGAGTTCGGACACGCGCGTGACGGGATTCTCTTTCTCAACGTCGATGATCGCCGTCGCGCCGAGCGCGAGCGCCAACTGGAGACGGCCGGCATCGGCGCCTGTCCCTGTCACGATGATATGGGCAGCTCCGGCTTTCCGGGCCGCCACGACGGCGAGAAGGCCGCGTTGGCCTGGCCCTTCGATTACGACGGTCTTGCCGAGCGCCGCTTGCCCGACCTCGTAGACCCATCGAATGGCATTTGACAGCGGGTTGACCAAGGTCATGAGATCGGTCGGGATGTCGGCAGGCAGCTTATGCACCATCGTGCGCGGGTGCAGATACGCATGCGATGCATATCCGCCCCATAGCGACGGAGTCCGTTCAGTTCCCTGATAGAGTCCGTAGCCAAGGTCGGACTGGCAGCGTGTGTAGGCGCCTTTGACGCAATCCTCGCAATGGCCGCACGGAATGATCGGCTCGATGGCGACCCGATCGCCCTCTTTCACATTCCAGCGTTTCGACGCAGCTGGGCCGATATTCTCGATGAAACCCATGATTTCATGGCCGGGAATGATGGGCATGCCATCACCAAAATCTTCGAAATTCCCAAGCCATTGCTCATAGTCGGTGCCGCAAAGGCCGCACGCCTCCACGCGCAGGATGGCATCGTCCTCAACGACCTCGGGAATGGGAAACTCACGGAACTGAAGATTCTTGGGACCTTCAAGGACCGCCGCAAACGCATTTGCCATTACCAATCTCCACTAGACGAATGCTACCGTCGACTTCATTTCGGCCCATGCGGCATCGCTGACAGACCGGACTCATCGAACGGCCTATTGTCCAGCATGATCCGCTTCGCTTCACGAAGATCGCGAGGACTGTTGAAGGCCGCGGCCGCGTTGAGACGCGGGCCATCAACGAAGTATTGAATGAAACGTCCAGACTGCAGATCGCCTTTGAACAACACCCTGTCGGACAGCGAGGGAATACCCACGAGCTGGAAGTTAAGGTCGTATTGATCCGACCAGAACCAGGGCAGATCGCGATGGGCGACGTCATCGCCGAGCATCGCTTTTGCCGCTACGATTCCCTGATTTTGGGCATTCTGCCAGGATTCGAACCGCATCATTCGCCCACCCGGTCCGGCGGGATGCCTGGCCACATCGCCGGCGGCAAATATTGTCGGGTCGGACGAGCGCGTCGCCTGGTCCACCACGATGCCGTTGTCGACCGCGAGTCCGCAGCCGACAGCCAACTCGACATTGGGCTCGACACCGATGCCGATCACGGCGATCGATATGTCCAGCGAGCTTCCGTCGTCGAATACCACGCGTTCGACACGCCCGGTTCCCTCGAACGAGGTCGGCCGCGCATTGAGGCGAATGTCAACGCCGCGCGCGACATGCATGGCGTGGAAATACGCAGCGGACTCCTTGGGCAGCGACCGTCCGCATAGCTGCTCACCTGCCTCGACCAAGGTGACCTGACGGCCCATCGAGACGGCGGCGGCTGCAACCTCGAGCCCGATCCAGCCCCCGCCAACGACGAGCAGGCGACCCTCGGATTCAAGAGATCGCCGAATGCTCAGGCTGTCCGCGATCGTCCTCAGATAATGGATGCCGCCAAGATCCACACCGGGGCAACTCAGTTTTCGCGGCCGCGCGCCTGTCGCCAACAGCAGGCGATCATACGCGACTCGACTGCCATCGGAACGGAGGAGTTCCCGCTTGGAGCGATCGATTTGAACGACCCGCGCACCAAGCTGGAGGTCGATATCCAACTCCTTCAGCTTCTCGGCAGGCCACAGAAAAAGACTCGGAGGCACTTCGCCCGACAACAGAACCGCTTTCGAAAGCGGAGGTCGCTCATGGGGCAGATGCTCCTCCTCACCCAGAAGGACGATCCGACCGGCAAAACCCCGGTCGCGAAGGGTCTTCGCCGCCCAGCCGCCAGCCTGGCCGCCTCCAACGATGACATAGTGTTGCCGAGCGCTGGACATGATCAAACGTCGACCAGGATCTCGTCGCCTTCAACCTTCACCGGATAGGTTTTCAGATCCGCATCCGCCGGAGGACCGAGGCACTTGCCGGTTGGTATGTTAAATATCGCCCCATGCAGGGGACACTCGACCGTGTCCCCCTCGACGAAGCCATCCGTCATCAACGCGTAGGCATGTGGGCAGATATTGTCCAATGCATAGTAATTCTCGTCGACCTGAAATAACGCGAACTGCCTTTCCCCGATCGTAAAAGGAAACGGCGAATCCGGCGATACTTTTGCGGTTGTCGCTACGCTTTGCCACGTCATCTTCGAGCGATCCGATCAATTGGCTGCTTTGCGTGGCGCGATGAGCTTGTCGTTGAACCGTTCCAGAAACGCGTTGACCTCGCTCTGTTCGGCAACGATGTCCAGCGGCTCGACATTGTAGGCGCTGCCGTCTTCGATCGCTTCCCGGAATCTGGCGAGAGCGGCATCGGTCTCCATCGCTAGGAGAACGCGCCGACGCATGCGTACGATCACGATGTCGGCGGCGACCAGGAACTCCTGACTGCGATTGGTGATGCGTCCGTCCGTGCCTTCAATCGCAAGCATCGTCTCCTGCATGGCCCGGTCCTGATCGTTCAGACCGAGAATACCGCTCGGGCTCGCCAGCGTTTCATCGCCACGGTTGATCAGATAGTCATTGGCGACCGTCCGAACCGGGATCCATGTGTCGATGATCGACCCGGTATTGAGCTTGTAAGGCTTGTAATTGCTTTCCGGAGGGAAGACCAAACCCTTTGCCTGCATATCCAACAGCGCTTGCGGCAAGGGGCCCTTCAGGTCGTAATTGAAGTCCCAGGTGTAACAATTGTAATCGTCGATCGGGATGTAGCCGCGACCTCCGACCGGGAAGTTTGCCGACGGGATGGAACTGTAGGCGGGCAGCATGAACTGGCTGACGCGCCAGTAAAAATTATCGTCCGCATTTCGACGCGCAATCCCCAGAACGCCGATCGACGTGTCCTTTGCAAAGATCTTCGGGGATAGATCCTTCGACGAATAATGCTGGTGAACAGGCGAAGTGGCCATCGTCGCGGGATTGGTGTGAAGGATCGACACGTGCGAGCTGTCGAGTTCGCCCTCGATCCCCTGCAGCCAGTTCGATTCCTGCAGCCAGACCGTCGCGTTGCGCTGGTCTTTCGGCAGATCCATCCATGGGAACTTCGGCAAGGCGGGCGGCTCGCCTTCGCCCATGTAGATCCAGATGATGTCGGCCTTCTCGACGCACTGATAGGCCTTGATCTTGACCTTGGCGCAGATCGTCTTGTCCGTTTCGTTCAGCATTTCGCGGCATTGACCGGTCTTGTCGTAGAGCCAGCCGTGATACGAGCAACGAACGCCTTCGTTTTCGATCTGGCCGTAGTAGAGCGGCGCCAGGCGGTGCGCACAGGTCGCCTGAACGATGCCGAGTTCACCGTTTCCGCTCCGGAACGCCAGAAGCTCTTCGCCGAGAAGCTTGATGCGGACAGGCGCGCAGCCCGGCGTGGGAAGCTGCGAAGCCAGCAACGCCGGCAGCCAAACCGACCGGAAAAGCGCGCCCGTCTTCGTTCCAGGTCCGGTTTTCGAGAGAACGTCGATGCGATCCGCAAGTGCCATGGGTTGGTTCCTCTTCTGCCTCAGAGTGTCAGGAAGCCGCCATCGACCGGCAAGGCCACGCCCGTAACGAAGCTCGCCAGCGGCGATGCCAGGAAGACGACCGGCCCGGCAATCTCTTCCGGCTGCCCAAAACGCTTCATCGGCGTGTGTGCCGTGACGAATGCGACGCGATCCGGATTCGCGCGCGAGCCTGCCGTCTGGGCCGTCTCGATGAAGCCGGGGGCAACGCAATTCACGCGGATGCCGAACGGTGCGAAATCGACGGCGAGCCCCTTCGTCAGCATCAGGACGGCCCCCTTGCTGGTGACATACGCGCTCGTCTCGTTCGGTGCGGCCGTGAAGGAGTTGATCGAGGCTGTATTCACGATACAGCCTTTGGTCCGCTTGAGCTGATCGAGAAACGCCGTGATCCCGTGCATCACGCCGTCGACATTGACAGCCATGATCTCGTTCCAGCTCTCGACGTAATTCGGCGATCCGATCGCGGCCCGGCGATGCACACCCGCATTATTGATCAGGATCGACGCATCACCCGAGATCTCCGCAACCGTCTCGGCGACTCTTGTTGCCTCTTCGACTTTCGACACGTCCCATTGGACATGCCACGCCGTACCGCCGGATTCGGTGATGCTCTTGGCCGTGTTCGCGGCCTGTTCAGCGTTGACGTCCGCGGCCCAGACGCGCGCACCTGCTTTCGCCAGGGCCAGCGCAATAGCCCTGCCGATGCCCTGGCCCGCGCCGGTCACGACAGCAACCTGATCATCCAAAAGCGGCTTACCGTCGAGATACATGTCCAGTCACCTTCTTGATCGGCCCGGCAGCCTGTCGGTTCAGAGCGTCAACCACCGATGACGGATCTCTTCGCCCTCGGAGCGGAATGTTTCGACGTCGACCGTCTCGACGATTTTGCCCTTGGACATGACGAGAACGCGGTCGGCGACGTTTTCGGTGAGAGCCAGGTTCTGCTCGACCAGGAGAACCGCGACGCCTTCGGCGGTGAGAAGGCGAATGACGTCGGCAATCTGGTCGACGACCTTGGGAGCCAGCCCCTGCGTCGGCTCGTCCAGCATGAGCACCTTCGCATCGGTCACCAGAGCGCGCGCAATCGCCAGCATCTGCTGCTCTCCGCCCGAGAGAGCCTTGCCCAGGTTCTTGGCGCGCTCCCGCAGGTTCGGAAAAAGTTCCAGAAGCCGGTCTTCCGTCCAGATCCGAGGCGGGCGCCGCTGGCCGACGCGAAGGTTCTCGATGACCGTCAACTGGGGGAAGATCTGACGGCCTTCGGGAACGTATCCGATGCCGGCGCGCACCATGTGGTGAACGTCTTTGCCCGTCAGTTCCTCGTCGCCGAGAAAGACCTTGCCAGCCTTCAGCGGGAGGATGCCGAGCATCGCCTTCAGCGACGTCGTCTTGCCGACGCCGTTGCGTCCGATGATTGCGGTCACCTCGCCCGACGGAGCATCCAGATCGACCCCGAAGAGAACCCGGCCCGAACCATACCCCGCTTCCAGTCCCCTAGTCCGCAACATGGCCGGCTCCGAGATAAGCTTGCTGCACGGCGCGGTCGGCTTTTACGTCCGCCGGTGCTCCATCGGCGATCTTTTTCCCGCGATCCAGAACGACGATCCGATGAGCGAGACCGAACACCACCTCCAGGTCGTGCTCGACGAGCAGCACGGCCATGTCGTTGTCCTTCAGCAGGTCCTTTAGCAGATCGACCGTGGCCCGGGTCTCGTCGATCGACATGCCCTGAGTGGGTTCGTCGAGGAGCAGGAGCTTCGGGCAGGTCGCCAGTGCGACCGCGATCTCGAGAAGGCGTTGATCGCCATGGGACAGGAACCCCGCCAGCGAGCCCGCCCGATCATGCAGTCGTACGCGTTCGAGCCATCGGTAGGCTTCGTCGGTCGTTTCCTGCAGCAACTTGCTGGAGAACCACGGATTGACGCGGCCCGCCCCACGCGATTGCACGGCCAGGCGTGCATTCTCCAGGACCGTGAGTTCGGGAAAAAGCGACGTGATCTGATACGTCCGGCCCAGACCTCGACGCGTCAAGGCCGAAGCGGGCAGATGTTCGACCCGCTGACCGTCGAACGTCACCGTCCCCGCGCTTTTGAACAACATGCCGGCGATGAGATTGAACAGCGTGGTCTTGCCGGCCCCGTTCGGTCCGATCAGCGCGACGACTTCACCTGCACTGACGCAGACATCGACATTGCTGACCGCGACGAGCGCACCCCACTTCTTCGTCAAACCTGAACACTCAAGAAGCGGCACGGTTCACCCCCAGTCGCTGAGCCTTGCGCGCCGCGAAGGTCCCCAAGATGCTGTCCTTGATGCCCCACAGGCCCTTCGGCGCCACGACGACCACCGCAATGAACAGCAGCCCCATAACGAGTGGCCAGCTGTCCGTCACCGCGCTCAGTTCATGGCCGGCGATGATGATAAAGGCGGCACCGAGCATCGGCCCGACGATGCTGCCGGCTCCCCCCAACATGACGGCGATGATGATGTGTCCAGACAGCATCCAGTGAAGGATCTCAGGCGAGACGAAAAGCAGGAAGCCGGAGTGAAGGGCGCCCGCCACCCCACCGATCGTATTGGAGGCCACAAAGGCAGCCAGGCGCAGCTTCCGCGGTTCGTAACCAATTGCGATTGCTCGATTTTCGTTCTCGCGGACAGCGACGATGGCGGTACCCATGGGAGATCGCACGAAGCCGACTGCGAGCAACGCCAACCCGACGACCACGGCCAGCGTGAAAAGATAGAAGGATGCGTTCGACTCCAGCGCGGGCAACCCGAACGGGCCGGGGTTTCTCACGAGACCGGCAATGCCGTCCGAGCCGCCAGTGACGCCGTTCCACTTGTAGACGATCGCATAGACGAGCTGGGCGAACGCCAGCGTGAGCATCGAAAACGCAACACCACCGACCCGCGTGCACAACCACCCGATCGGAATGGCGTAGATGAAGACGGCGCCCGTCGCGATCAAGACAGCGACCGGAAAGGAGAAGTTCCCGCTCTGCAGGGCGAATGCGCAGACATAGGCGCCGATGCCGTAAGATGCGGCGTGGCCGAATGAAAACATTCGTGCATAGCCGATCTGAAGATTCAGGCTCATCGCAAGCAGGGCGAAGATCAGCACTTCGGTCAGGAGCTTGACCTGGAAGCCCGGCAGGAACAGCGGGGCAAGCGCCAGAAGCGCGACGATCGGCAACGCGTATCTCATCACTCCTGCTCCCCGAAGAGTCCGCCCGGCCGGCACAGCAAAACGGCGATCATGATCAAGTAGGGCGTTACGAGCGCCAGGTCGGGAATGAAGAAGTTGCCGAATGTTTGCGTCAGCGCGACAAGCAAGCTGCCAGCCGTTGCGCCGATGAAGCTTCCCATCCCGCCGATCATCACGATGACGAATGAATCGATGATCGCCGCGTTCCCCATGCCAATATATCCGGTGATCAGCGGCACGGCGAGGAACCCGCCCAATCCTGCAAAGGCGCATCCGACCGCGAACGTCACCGACCGTATCGATTGAACGTCGATGCCAAGCGCGTGCGTCATCTCGGCATTCTGCGAGATCGCCCTGACGAGCAGGCCAAGCCGCGTGCGCAGGAAAACAAATGTCAGTGCGCCAACGACGATCACGCCGAACACGATGAGGAAAAGCCGGTATGCCGGGTAGGCCTCGTCGCCCAGCCAGACCACGCCCGAAAGGAAATTCGGCAGGCCGACATCTCTTGTATTCGGACCCCAGACGAGGCGGATGGCCTCGGTCAGAACGAGGCTCAGGCCGAAGGTGATCAGCAGAAAGGCGCCGCCGTCGCGGCGATAAAGTCGCCTCAGGAGCGAATACTCGAAAATCAGTCCGAGAACGCCGGCGGCAAGCGGAGCCGCCAGCAATCCGATCCAGAAATTATCGACCAGCCGCGCGGCTGATATGCCTGTGTACGCTCCAAACATGTAGAGCGCGCCATGAGCGAAATTCATGATGCGCATAATGCCGAAGATCAGCGTCAGACCCAGCGTAATCATCGCCAGGAGAGAAGCCAACGCAAGCGTATTCAGCGACAAGTTAAGCCAAAGATACCAGCTCATCCGAAATCCCTTAAAATTCTCGCGCGACGACGCGTCGATATCTAAAAGAAGACGTCAGAATGTATCCTTTCGGCATCCAGGCATGATCGCATCCGGGGCGAACGCCTTGATGATCTTGGCCACCGGATAGCCGACCTTGTCGTCTTTTTCCATGCGGCCCATGAAGACCTGGTTCTCGGCCTGGTTGTCGCAGGCCCGCAGTGCGATCTTGCCCTTGACGCCATCGATCTGGAGCCCGGTAAGCGCCGCGCGAACGGCCTCCGTCTCCGTCGAGTTCGAGCGACGGATGGCTTCGGCCAGCAGCTGGAGCGCCTGCCATTGCTCGCCCTCCCATGTATCGGGAATATCCTTGTACTCCGCCTTGAACAGCTCGACGAACTCGGCATTGGCCGGCGTGTCATAGGCAAAATTGTATTGCGTCACGCCGTGCAGCCCCAGCGCGGCGTCTCCGAGCGGCTTGACGTTGAGGAGATCCAGGACCTCGGTTACGAGCGTCATGCGATCGGCGAGACGGTACTGCGCGGCCTGCTTGAGAAAGGCGGTCGCGTCTTCGCCGCTCATGGCGATGTAGAGCACATCCGGGTTGGCCTCTCGGATCCTAGCGATGTAGCTCGAATAATCCTTCGTTCCCAGCGGCGAGAGGACGTTTCCGACAGTCTGCCTCTTGAGATCCGAGATCAGTTTTTCGAACGTCGCGACGCTGCTTTTGCCCCATGCATAGTCCTGGGCAATTGAGAAGAAGCGCTTGCCGTTGGATTCAGACAGCCACAGCGCGATGGCCCTGGCGCGCATCGGCCCCGAAGTACAGGAGCGGAAAGCGTTCGGCACATAACTGGCGGCCGTGATCGGACCGGCCCCACTGATCGTGCAGACGTACAGGGCCTTCCAGTCGTTGAGCCGCGGCATGATTGCCAGCGATTCAGGGCTCGAAATGACCCCTGAGATCAGATTGACGCCCCGTCCTTCGACGAGTTCGCCGGTCTTGCGAACGCAGGTGGCAGGATCGCCCTGCGTGTCTTCGTAGAGGAACTCGACCGGGCGACCGATGATGCCGCCCTTCGCGTTGATCGTCTTCGCAAACAGACGGCAAGAGCGCTGGATTTGCGAGCCCAGCGCGGCCCAGTTTCCGGTGATGCCGGTCGGCACACCGATGCGGATGGGATTGGCCTGCGCGAACGAAGGCCTGACAACCGCAGGCAGGATGCCGGCGGCACCAACAGTAGCTGCAGTGGACAAGAACGACCTGCGAGTAGTCGACATTGAACGCTCCCCTTCAAAGGGCCGGACTTATGCCAGCCGCACCTTTTATATGTCCGACATATATGTCTGTCAAATGGATTAGTTAGCAAAACTATTGGGCGCTGTGATCTTGTCAATGCCTAATTTGCGGGCTGTCGGCCCACCTCCGGATTTTGGCGAATCCGAGCTGGAAAACGACACGCGAGGCGAGCGGCACGACGACAGCCATCCGGCAGCCAGAATCTCGCGGCGAGCTTGTTTGATGGCTAGCTCTCAGCCACCCGCTGGCTTCGGGCCTTGACCGCCCTCAAAACATCGAGCCGCGTTGCTTGAGCGCCAAGCGTCCGCTCGCGTATCCGCAGCGCCGCGCCGTCGATCTTCTGAAGTAGGCTCGATATACAGTCGAGCGCAAATGCCCCACCGCACTCGCCATCGCGCACAAGGATCGATGCGTCGCGTTCCTCGGCTGCGCCTCCGACGTCGGCCGGATCGTCTCGGCAATCTCGTCATCGCCGATGCGCTTCCAGACATGGTATGTCGTAAAGCTCATCAAGACGCGAAAGCGCGTGACGCTGACGCCCGATCGCGCTCTGGGGCGTGCGTAGGCAAGGCTGCTTGGTGCAAATTACCTTACTTGAAAAAGCTATATAACGGCCCTACCCTCTTGGCCCGTCATGTGAGCGGAGGGGACTATGAGACGTTTCTGGGTCGGAATGATCGCAGGCTTGCTAGCGGTTGCAGGCACTCACGCCATTGCTGAGGATAATTTCCCAAATCGGCCGATAAAGATCGTCGTCCCCTACGCCCCCGGTGGACTGGCCGACACGATTTCGCGGGTGCTGACGGAGCGGATGGCCCGCGATCTCGGCGGCCAATTTGTGCTCGAGAGCAGGCCTGGCGCAAACGGCACCGTGGCCAGCGCCGCAGTGGCACGTGCCGAGCCTGATGGATACACGCTACTCATCACGGTGGAGGGGCACGCGGTCAATCCGAGCTTCTTCGATCGCCTCAGCTACGATGCGGTCAGAGATTTTGTACCCGTCGGCTTCATAGGAAAGTCGCCGATGCTGCTTGCCGTTCACCCTTCCGTGCCCGCGCGCTCCGTCGAAGAGTACATACGCCTCGCCAAGTCCGAACCCGACTCGCTCACCTACGGGTCCATAGGCTTTGGGAGTGCCAGTCACCTCGCGGGGGAGGTCCTAAGGACGGGAGCCGACATTTCAATCCGACACGTCCCGTTTCGAGGGGGCGCCCCCGCCCTGAATGATCTTGTCGCGGGCCACATCAAAAGCATGTTCGTCTCGCCTATTATCGGCCTCCAGCATTTCCAAACCGGCGCGCTGGTCCCGCTGGCGATCGCGGCTCCGGAACGCTCCGAGCTTCTCCCGAACGTGCCAACAATGGCCGAGGCCGGCTTTGCCCTCGACGCCAGCTATTGGTTCGGCTTAGTCGCGCCGGCGGCCACACCTGCGCCCGTGCTTCGCAAGCTGGAGGGAGCACTCGCCGAGGCTCTGAAGGACCCCGGCACACGACTGCGGCTGACTCAGATGGGTGCGATTGTGGACTATAAGGACGGCAGGGACTTCGGCCGATTCATCGCCGCGGAGACTGAGTTCTGGGGCAAGTTCGTACGCACCCACAACATCAAATCCCAGTAGCCAGCTATCCGACGCCCGGCGCCACCGCGTGCGCCGGGCGTGACGGCGGGATCAGACCCGCGTCAGGAAGTCCTGCGTCGTGATCGCGCTGGCGTAGAAGGGCGCGATCTCGCCAAGGAAGGAGGTCTGCTGCTCCCTGGTGAAGGCCGCAGACGCATCGTAGATGACGTTGGTGTGATAGCCGAGGTCATGGGCGTTGCGCATCGACGACTCGACGCACTGCCGTAGTGCGAAGCCGGAAAGATAGATGTCGAAGATGCGGTTGTTGCGCAGATAGCTGTCGAGAGTGGTGCCGGTGAAGACACTGCTGCTGCCGGTCCGTTCGCGAACGACGTATTCGCCGTCCTGCGGTTCGAATCCGGGAAAGAAATCGGCCTGCTCGCCGAGGAACGAGCTGTAGTCGCGCATCATCCTGCGCAGGCCGTACTTGCCCGCGCCGAGCACCTTGAAGGTCGGTTCGAAGCGCAGGGAGGCGTGAATGACCTCCATGCCGCGGCGTCGCGCCTCGCCGAGGATTCTCTTGGAATTGGCGACAGCGGTCTCGAACTGCTCGCGGTCCTGGAACTGGCCGTTGATGCCCCCGGCGGGGGCCATCCAGTCGTTCACGTATTCGATGAGAATGAGCGCGCTCTTTTCGGCGGTGTCCTTGGCAAGGTCGGTCATGATGCTTTCCTTTAATCAGTGATGGGAGGCGGGGTTGTTGTCAGAGGCATCAGGCGGCGATGAGCGCGCCCTGCCGGCGCAGATGGTCGCGGAAGCGATCGGGGTAATCGCCGCCGACCGCGCGCTGAACGCTCGGGCGCGCCGCCAGCGCCACGCGCCACGAAGCGACGCGCGGCAGGCCATCGAAGATCGGCAGCGCTACTGCGCGATCGATGATCGCGAAGTAGCGGAACAGCGGGGCGTAAACCGCGTCGACCATGCCGAAGGCGGCGCCGCTGAAACACGGCCCTGAGCCCAGTTCCTCTTCGATCTTCTCGAGCCGATCGCGGAACGCAACCCGCTTCAGATCCGCCGTCGCCTGATCGATGGCGTTGAGGAACTGCCACGCCTCGGCCAGGGCCTGCGTGGCGAACTCGATCCACGCACGGTGGCGGGCGCGCAGCAGCGCATCGTCGGGATACATCGACGCGCCGCCCTGCGTCTCATCGAGATACTCGCAAATCACCATGCTCTCAAAGAGGATCGCGTCCTCTCCGCTACCTTGGCGCACCTTGAGCAACGGGACTTTGCCGGCCGGCGACAAGGCCAGGAACCAGTCGGGCTTGGCCGCGAGATCGACATCGATCCGCTCGAACGGCACTTCCTTCTCTGAAAGGACGATCGAGGCACGTTGAACGAACGGGCACAGCGGATGGCTGATGAGCGTCAGGCGGGTAACGGACATGGCAACGTCCCTCTATTGGTCGGAAGTTCGAAGGGCGACGACTGGCTCAGATGGACTGGCCGCCCGACACGTCGAAAGTCGCACCGGTCGCCCAGTTCATCTCGTCGGAGAGCAGAGCCGCGACCGCGCCGCCGATATCGTCGGGCCGACCGACGCGACCGAGCGCGATGGTCTGCGCGACATAGGCGTTGACGTTTTCGTCATCGCGGACCATTCCGCCGCCGAAATCGGTGGCAATGGCGCCCGGCGCGATCGCGTTGACGCGAATCCGCCGGGGACCGAGCTCGACCGCCATAAACTTGGTCAGCGTCTGGATTGCGGCCTTCGCCGCCGCGTAGAGGCCGTAGCCCGCCATAGTGATGCGGACGAAGCTCGACGAGACGTTGAGGATGCGACCGCCGTCTTCGATGAGAGGCAGTAGCCTCTGCGTGAGGAAAACCGGGCCGCGCAGATGCGTGTCGATCAGCGAGTCGAACTGGTCTTCGGTCACATCCTTCAGGATCGCATGGAGGCCGTGGCCGGCGTTGTTGACGAGGTAGTCGAACCGCTCGCGGCCGAACTGCGTCTCAAGCGTGTCGGCGACCGTCGCGGCGAATGCCGGAAAGCTCGCCGACTTGCTGACGTCGAGCGCGATCATGACCGCCTTGCCGCCGAGCGCCTCGATTTCCCGGCGCAGCGTGTCGGCCTCAGCGACTCCGCTGCGGTAGGTGCCGATGACGTCGACGCCACGCTTGGCCAGGTTCAGGGCCATGCTGCGCCCCAGGCCGCGGCTGGCGCCGGTGATGACTGCTATCTTCTTGATCATGATCTGCCTCGTGACGATCTCGCCGGAACGCCGCTCGATGCGGCATCCTTCCGATGCAACCGAGATACGCAGCCCGGGCAGAGCGCGCCCCTCCGATCCTCTCAATCTCTTGCCTGATCGTCTCAAGCTCTTTCACTGGCGGCGAGATGGTGCAATAGAAGGATCATGACCGATCATCTCCTTCCTCATCTCGACATCGCGTTGCGCCACGTGCCCAAGGGCTCGGCGCTGACGCCCATTCCGCGCCTTGCAATCAATATCGGCCAGGCCACTTATGGGACATCGCCATGCCTTTATCGCTCGATGATCTGTTTCATTCTGCAAGGCTCGAAGGACGTGGCGATCCACGACGAGCTCTTTCGCTACGATTCGGCGCAGTATCTCGTCAGCGTGTTGGATCTGCCGCTGAGCGGCCAGATTCACGATGCCGATGATGGCAAGCCCTATGTAGCAGTGTCGCTGGTTATCGATTCTGCCCTGCTCGCCGAGGTCGCCTCCGCGATGCCCACCGTTAGGGAGGCCGATACGCCCGGCAAGGGGATCGCGATCAACGCGATGACGCCGCCGCTGCGCGACACGCTACTGCGCCTGCTGTCACTGCTCGACACGCCAGGCGACATTCCGGCGCTGGCCCCAATGGCGGAGCGGGAATTGCTCTATCGTCTCCTGCAGGGCCCCCAGGGTCGCCTGCTCCGCCATATCGCCCGGCCGGACGGCGCGCTCGGCCGGATCCGGCGCGCCGTCCAATGGATCCGCGACCATCACGACACAAGGCTGCGGATCGAAGCCCTGTGCGAGGCAAGCGGCATGAGCCGCGCCAGCCTGCACCGCCACTTCGTGGCGCTGACCGGCCTAAGCCCGATCCAATACCAGAAGCAACTGCGGCTGCAGGAAGCGCGGCAGCTCCTGCTTTCCGGCGACCGCAGCGCCTCGGACGTTGCGTTCGCGGTCGGCTACGAAAGCGCTTCCCAGTTCAGCCGCGAGTATCTTCGCCAATTTGGGGCGCCGCCGGTGCGAGACGTGCGTCAGCTGAGGCGGTCGATCGGCAGCTTTGCCCTGACTTGACGGGGTCGCCGCCGTCCGCCTGACGCTATGAAGCATGCGAGCCGGAGACACAGGGTTAGCTCAGAGGTGATTGTGGCCAACTCATTTCCGGCGCTTGAAAAGTGACGAGCGCTGCAGCCTTGTCCCGCCGGAAGCGGACATCGTCCGCCTCAAGCCAGAGGGGAAGACTTCAAACCCCAAGACGGGCCAGTTTCGTCGCGCTAATCAACAGCTTGTTCTCCAAGCGGAATCAACCGCCCATCACGATTTCGATGACGTGCGTGGTTGTGGCGATGACGTAAAGTACCTGCTCCATAGCCAATCCCTGCCATAGAGATCGGCTAAAATGCTTCGATCAGTTGGCTGACCAGTCGCTAGTCTTCGTAAGCGATACTTTCGCTGAATTGTGTCAGCAGCGGAGCAATAGGCAGTTCCCGCTCCTCTTGGATATGTCCGGCAAGCCCCGCGCAGCGGCCCACCGCGGCAACGGCACGCATCCCTGCCGTCGGGAAATCGATCTCATGAAGTACCGCAGCCAACGCACCGGTCGCATTGAGTGGAATGCTCCGCCTCGCATCGGCGTTGACCGCAGCGCTAAGCGTCTTGACCAGCCTGATATAGTCACCCTTGACGCCGGCATTCTGGGCGACTTCGAAGATCCTCGCCGATCGCGGGTCGACCTCCTTGTAGGCCTGATGACCGAAGCCCGGAATCCGGCGTTTGTCATTCTTGAAATTCTGCACGAGTTGCTGTGCCCAAGCGGCCTTGTCTCCCTCGGCCGCCATCCCCTCGGCAAGTATTCGGCCGGCGCCGGTCATGGTGCCCACGAAACGATTGCCGACCATCAGGAGTCCAGCTGCCAGCGCAATCTGATCGTCATCCCTGTTCGAGTCGGCGACAAGCCGCGCAACGAGCGCGCTGGGCGTCAATCCGTGATCCATTAGAAGAAGGAGCGCGGCGTCGAACACCTTCAGCTGCATGCCGGTCGGGCGACGGCCGGTCACGACGAGATAGAACCCCTCGGTAAAGGTCATCTCTCCGATGACCTCGGTCAATGTGTCGTGCCCCCTCAACCGAAGGCGCTCGGCATCGTTGGGGTGCGTGCCGATCCGTGTTCCAGTCATACGATCCGCCCTGTTTTGAATGTGAGCCGAAGTTCTCGCGCTCGTTACTCGCCGCGGCTAAGCGAAGCGATCTGTGCGTCCGAGTATCCGAGCGACGAAAGAATCTCCGTTGAATGCTCACCCAGATCAGGCGCGGCATTCAAAGGCTGGTCGGCGCGGCTGCCATCGTAGCGAACCGGTCGGCGGACCACTGTCTGCGACCCATGTTTCGGGTGAGCGATGTCGACGAACGTCTCAAGATGGCGGACCTGAGGGTCGTCCATCACCTCTTGGAGCGTCAAAATCGCCGCATGGGGAACGTCGTTCTCGACCAGGCGCTCGATCCAATGATCGCGTGTCCGCAGCTTCGCGGTCTTGTTGAGTTCGACAGCCAATTGCTCGTAGTTTTCCATCCGCCCCGCTCGGTCGGCGAACCGCGCATCGGCGCCCAGATCGAGTCGATCGAATGATTTCTGGGTTCCGACCCAGAACTTGGTCGGCGACGACATGTGGATGGCCAATAGCTTTCCATCGCCGCATCGCAACGCATAGGATTGCGACGCCCGCACCCGCATCAGAGGCTCCGGGACAACCCCCGCCATTGTGTAGTTGGCGAACGGATCGCTGATGAATGCGATCGCTGACTCCAGCATGTTGACTTGGATCGTCCGAGCCGAGCCCGTTCTCTCGCGCTCGAACAGCGCGCCGAGAATGGCGTGGCTCGCATACATTCCCGTCAGATTGTCGACGACCGACGGCCCGGTTATCTGGGCATCCGCACCCAGCATGAGTCCCGAGATGCCGCTGATGGCCTGGCCAACGGCATCGTAGGCGGGCCTGTCGGCATAAGGCCCATCATCGCCGAAACCGGTAATCGAGCAGATGATGAGCCTGGAATTCCTCTTTCTGAGAGGCCCGGCGCCAAGCCCCAATCGCTCCATGACGCCGGAGCGGAAATTGTCGAGAAGGACATCAGCCGTCTCGACCAGTTTCAGGAAAGCCTCCTGTCCCGCCGGGTTCTTCAGGTTGAGAGTGACGCTCCGCTTGTTGCGGTTATAGGTGCAGAAATAGGGACTGTAATTTCCGCCGCGGAACGAGCGAAACGCGTCGCCATCCGGCGGGTTCTCGACCTTGATGACATCCGCGCCGAGGTCCGCGAGCATGGTGCCGGCGAGCGGACCGGTGATCATCGCCGTGAGTTCGACAATTCGGACGCCGGCGAGCGGGCCCTGCGCATCTGTTTTCATGAGCACCTGCAAATGGCTTGGCTTTGACAATGACAATTTTTTGATGTTAGATAGGTTAACTACCTTTGTCTAGATACATATTTTCCGCCGAGGAAGGACCGCGAGATGCCCCTTTTGTCGACCCTCGTTCGCATCGACCTCGACGACACCTACGAGGCGTACATGGGCGGATACCTTGCGGTTCCCGAGATCGAGACGCGTGGGGGACTCATCGTCATCCAGGAGATTTTCGGCGTCACTGAAGCGATGCGAGCGATCGCGGTCGATTTCGCCAATCAGGGCTATCTAACACTGGTACCCGACATCTACTGGCGGATCGAACGCAACCTCGAGCTTGGCAACGGCGAGGATCCGGTTCAGCGACAGATCGCCGTGGACGTCTCACGGCGCTTCGATGATGCGCTTGGAACAGGCGACATCGCGAGGAGCATGGATTGGCTCGTCGAATGGGGCGGGCTGCGGCAGCGCCCTGCCGTGCTCGGCTTTTGCCTAGGAGGCCGCCTTGCCGTTCAGGTTTCGGCCACGGCTGAACCGCCATGCGCCGTGTCCATGTACGGCATCAAACTGGACGCGCTCGCTGGAGAAATCAACAAGACGCCCTGCCCGCTTCAGGTTCACTTCGGCGAAAATGACGATCACAATCCAATGTCGACGATCCTCAAAGTGAAAGAACTCGTTCAACAGCGCGGGCGATCCGCTGACGAGTTCTATACTTATCCAGATGCGGAGCACGCGTTCTACAATCGGTTTCGTACCGACCGCTTCGACGAAGCAGCCCATCAGCTCGCCCGCACGCGCGTGCTGGGTTTCCTGCAGCGCCACCTGGCCTCACATCACTGACAGCCGATCGGCCACCAGCACCCTGCCACAAATGCGCTCGCCGGCATTGAAGCGCAAAGGCACAAGGGCTTTCCACCCGGCTATTCTTCCAGAACCTGAGGATCGGACGACGATGCACGTGCTCAAGGGCAAATCGGTATTGGTAACGGGCGCCGGCCAAGGGATCGGCCGATCATTGGCTCTGGGATTGGCCGACGCAGGCGCCAACCTGATCATCGTCGATATCGATGCCGGCGCTTTGAACGAGGCAGCAGCACAAACCCAAGCCCGTGGTGCGCGCGTTCTTTCCAAAATCATGGACGTGACCGATGCCGCTGCGGCTCAAGATCTGCGCGACGAGGCACAGGCCCTCTTCGGAAGCGTCGATGTGGTCGTAAACAACGCCGCCGTCGGCGCCGAAAGCATTTCGCCTCGATATTTGAAGGAGCCGACGAAATTCTGGAACGTCAGCGACCAGCTCTGGCTCGCAATGCTGCGCGTGAATGTCTTCGGACCGCAGCTGATGTCGCGGACATTCGTCGAGGGGATGATCCATAAGGGATGGGGCCGCATCGTCAATATCACGACAAGCCTCGACACGATGTACCGGCAAGGTCTTGGCGGCTATGGCCCGTGCAAAGCAGCTCTCGAGGCTGCAACCAGGGTCATGGCGCAAGACCTCGAGGGGACGGGCGTCACGGCAAATGTCCTGGTGCCGGGCGGTCCGGTCAATACCCGAATGGTTTCTCCCGAAAACGGGTTCAGCCAGGACGAACTGATCCAGCCTGATCAGATGTGCGAGCCCCTGGTCTGGTTCTGCTCGAACGAATCCGATCGGATCAACGGGATCCGCGTGGTCGCCAACAAGTGGAACGCTGAAGCGCCGCTGGAACACCGCCTCGCTGAGGCATCCGCGCCAGTCGCCTGGCCGCAGCTCGGCGCCCAATCAGCTTTCCCCGTAGCGCCAACCTGAACCGCGCCGCCGGTCGAGGCGGGCGCGCGGTGCACGTCGGAAATATGCCGACCCGCTCCCATGGCAGCCATCCCCGAGAAATCAAAAACATAACTATATCTTCGCGCCGACGTAGAACATCAGGATGGAAAGAGCGCTCTCTCTTTCCTCTATCGTCAGCTGTCCTGCAAAGTAATCGACATGATATTTGACCTTCTCATCTATGGCGTCGACGAGTTCCCTGCCCTCTCCGGTAATCGCGACATAAGTAATTCTTTGATCCTGTTTGTCACGCGCGCGTGAAACCAACCCTTTTTCAAAGAGCGCCCGAACGAGACTGGACGCGAAGGCGGGGGCGATATCCAGCCGATTGGCAATCTGGTTGACCTGCAGCTGCATTCCTTGGCTGCCGTAAATCTGAATCAGTGCCTGATGAGCAAGCGGGTCCAGTCCGAATTCCTTCGCCTGATCCTCCACGATACGGAAAGCTTTCCGCAAGACGTAGCGCGCTTCCGCAACTCCGATGAAATAGGTATGCTTGTCGTCAGTTTCGCGGGATTTCTGGGCGGCGTTTCCTCTTCGGCGCAATCTTTTCAGGTCAATATGTTCAGGCGACAGTGTCGCGGCAGCCACGGCACGGCGCGGCTGACTTTCTGAACGCTTTGCCTTCATTTGCATACTCATTTGCCACTTCGATTTCGAGATTGAGCGCAACAGCGACTCAGGAATGGCAGTCCGCGATTGGACCTACAAGTTAATAACATAACGCATATATAATCCCTGCGAAGCGGCCGTCAATGAATGGGGCGCACCTCTCTCCGATCCGCAGGGCTGCCTGCGAGCTCATAGAGCCGACCCGGGGAAGCTGGATAGATCGGATAAGTGCGATTTTCTGCCTGAAATGGGCCCGATTGCCACGAAGGGAGACCATGAGGGGGCGACCGCGGCGAAACCACACGACGGCCCTCAAGGCGTAGGCGGCACTGGCAGCCGTCACGGGCGAGAAGACCCTGGCCGAGTTGGCCGGCGGCTTGACGTCCGCCCTAACCAGAGCACCCAATGGCGCAGCCAGATTCTTGGAGGGGTCGTCGGCGTTTTCGAATCGGAGACGAAGGCGATGCAGGCGGGCCGATGATCGACGTGGAGAGATCGACGTCGAGACGCTTCATGCGACGATCAGGGAGCTAACGCTGGAACTTGATTAGTGTCCGGCGCGCTCGGCAAGGCCGGCCTTCTGAGCGGGAGTGTCCGAGCCTTCCGCGTAATCCGCCGGTCGACCTTTTACATCGGTTGGCGGCCTCATCAGGGCCTTGGACGGCTGATGCCGAAAAAGGCTTCCTTCAACGCACGACAGCCAATTCCGATGCGGCATATCGCCGGCCAAATCTACTTAACGACGGCCCGAAAACTGTTCAGACAAAGCGAGCGAGCTCTCTGAAGGGCTCACCAGCCATGGATCCACTGTGTCGTATCGTACGGCGTTTCGATCGTGTGTTGCATGTCCAGTTGACGATAGCGGCCGCAGGAAAAGACCAAGGGTCGCGGCGCCGCGCTGGCGGTACGCGCAATATGCTTGACCAATCCGAGAAACATAATGTGGTCCCCGCCGTCATAGTTTTGCCAGGTCTCGCATTCGAAAGTCGCAATCGCGTCCCGAATCAGCGGCGCCTCGATGGTGCTGGCGCGGAGCGGCGCGATGCCATCCCATTTGTCGCTGAGTGCCTTGGCGAAGCGCGTCGAGATCTCGCTTTGGTTCTCGCCTAGAACATTCACCGCGAAGGCCTCGACCGCTTCCCAGGCCGCGATCGACTTGGCGGTCCGCGCAAGGCTGAACAGGATCAGCGGCGGATCGAGGGAGACGGAGTTGAAAGAACTCACCGTGGCACCGAGGCGCTCCCCGCTCGATGTCGTCGCGGTGATGACGGCGACGCCGGTCGGGAACAGCCCGAGTGCGTCGCGGAGGTCCCGCGGAGTGAAGCCTGCCTCCGTCTTGTCGCTCTCTTGAATGCTCATCGGATGTCTCCCCATGGCAAGGACGGGCGGTCATGCAGCGTCCAGCCGCGGTTGCCCGAGGACAAGCCCGGGCCGCAGTCAGCGCGGTCCGGGGCAAGCATGGATCAGGCCGAAAGCGCGAGGGCCTTATCGACGAGGCCGGCCGCGCGCCCGAAGTCGTAGTTGCGGAACATGTTCTGCTTCACGAGGAACGAAGCGCCACCATAGAACTTCTCGTACTGCTGATGGCGGTTTCCGAACTCCGAGCCGATGAAATCCCAGGCCATGCGCATCAGCGCGATGCGATCGCGGGCCCCGGCCGTCGCGCAGCCCATGTAACGCTCCATGTCGGCGGCTGTCTCGGGGCTGTCCAGGTCCTTGACGGACGAGGGCATCGTGATCATCGCCGAACCGGTGAGTTCTCGGACGATGTCGATCATGCGCGGGTTGATTTCGGACTGGAGCGCCATGACGGCGTACAGCGTCGTCTTGGAGGGCCAGACGACGCCGTTCGCATCGATGGTCGCCGTCGTTTCCTGCGCCTCCAGCATCGTCTCGACGATCTGCACAAGGGCCGCGAGCTCGCCCATCTGGACCTGCACCGGCGGCGCTGCATCGTTGCCGGTCATCTCGTTCATGCGCTTGGCCAGGCCCATCATGAAGCGCAGCTTCGTCGCATAGCGTGCCTGCGCCTGCAGGTTGCCATAGGCGTGCGACGGCGTCTTCCACCACTGGTCGCGACAGATCTCGAGGTTGCGGTAGATGAAGACGTGCTCCCACGGCACGAAGACGTCTTCGAGCACGACGAAGCAATCGCTCTCATCGAAGCGAGCCGACAGCGGATGATCGAAGGCGTTGCTGGTCTGCAATGCGAACGGGCGGCGCGGATAGAGCTTCAGCCCCGGCGCGTTCATCGGGATGGCGACGCCGATCGCATGGTTCTCGTCGCCCGGCTGAAGGGGATGGATGCAGCTCAGATACAGGTAATCCGAATAGACGCCGGCCGTGGCGAGCTGCTGCGCGCCCTTGATGACGATGCCGTTTTCCTTCTCGCGCACGACGCCCGCATAAAGCGTTGGGTCGCTCTGCTTGTGAGCCGGCTTTGAGCGGTCGATCTGCGGCGGCACGATCGCATAGGTGGCCCATAGGTGGTTCTCGCGAAGATGTTCGTAGAACGACACGACATTCTCGGCGTAGTGCTTGCCGCCGGCCGCGAACAGCTCCGGCACTGCGGCGTAACCGGCGAAGTACCCTCCGACATGGTCCGGCGTGCGGCCGATCATCCCGAAGGTTGCCTCCGACCAGGTCTCCGACGCCAGGCGCTTGGCCTTGAGATCCTCATGGCTGCGCGGGATCTGGTAGGCCCGCAGAACCGGATTCCCAGTGGTGGGAGAGGTGTAGGTCATCCGCTCACGCATCGCCGGCTCGGCGGCGATGTCGTACAGCCTCGCAGCCGACCTGGCTGCGGCGGCGAAAGCCGGGTGTGTCGTGACATTCTTGACTCGCTCGCCATCGACATAAACGGCGCGGCCGTCGTCGAGCGAGCGGAGATAGTCCGCTCCGGAACGGAGCGATCCGGCGCTGTCTTTGTGTTCAGTCGTTGCCAAAATTGCTGTCGACATGAGGACCCTCCGTTAAAGTCGGATCAGGACACGGCGGCCGCGCCGCCGATCTCGATATATACATATTGTAGCTAAATAATGTACCTGTCAAGGCTTGTCAGCCGACGCTTTTGAGGGCAGCTTTTCCGGGAGGAGGACGGGCTCGTGACCAAGGCGCAAAGCAACCCAAAATGGCCGGAGATCGAGGACGGCGAGACGGCTGCATTGCCGTTCCGCCCTCCGTTGACGGTATCTCACGACGCGCTTCTGACCGACCAAAGCGACCTCGCCTTCCGCGACACCCTTTATCTGATGGTGCTGTCGCTCGGCAGGCTCCAGGCCTGCCGCGAGGCTTTCGGCCGGACCATCGGGCTCACCGGCTCTCAATTCGCCGTGTTGCTGGGCGTTGCCTATCGACAAGGCGAGGATGGCGTCTCGATCCGCGACCTCGCCGAGCACGTCCACCTCTTCGCGACCCATGTTACGACCGAGGTCGGGCAATTGATGCGCAAGGGCCTGCTGATAAAGAGGCCCAATGTTGCCGATCGCCGCTCCGTCCTCGTGCGGCTGACAAAGCAAGGCGAGGGGGCGGTGGCCGGGCTCGCACCGTTCATGCGCAGCGTCAACGATCTACTCTTCCAGGACGTGACGCGCGAGGATATGGGCCGGCTGCGCGAGATCTTTCAGCGCCTGCTGTTGAACAGCGAAAATGCCCTGGCGGAGCTGCGTCGGCGCGAGCTCAGCCAGATGCTCGATACCGAGGCATAGGGCGACGTCGCGGCGGCTTGGCTCGCCCGTCTCACCCAGCTTCGCGCTCGGCGCTCAACCTGTCGAAACTCTCGCGTGCGGCGGCGGCGGCCGCGCGCACGTGCGTATGCGCCGCGGCCCGCGCGCCCTCGGAATCGCCCCGTTCGAGGGCCTTGAGGATGGCAACCATTTCCTGCAGCGAATGCGCGACGCGTCCCGGGCGAGACATCGATCTCGCGCGCAGGACGCCGACACGCGCGTTCAGCCCGCGCAGTATCTCGGCGATGATCCTGTTTCCGCAGCCGGTCAGCATGACCGCGTAAAACTCCTCGGTCGAAGCCACCAAAGCTGCAGTGTCGCCCTTTGGGACCGCGCGATCGAAATCGCGCAACGCCCTGCGCATCCGCGCGAGTTCGTCCTTCTCGGCTCGTGTCGCGAAAAGAAATGCCGCTTCGCCCTCGATCATGCTGCGGACGTGATAGATCTCCTGCGCCTCCTGCCAGCTGATCGCTGCGACGGACGGCCCCTTGTTCGGGGTGATCGTGACCAGCTTTTCCGCCGCGAGTTGGCTGAGCGCCTCGCGGATCGACGGGCGCGAAACGCCCATGCGCTTGGCAAGGGTGGCCTCGACGAGCCGCTCGCCCGGACCCAGAGCCCCGGTGATAATGGCGTCACGCAGCGTTTGGGCGGCAAGTTCGCGCAATGCGACAGGCGGCCGCACGAGGGTGAGAAAATCCTGCGTATCCCCCATCAGGCGGCACTCTTCCCAATCTGCCGGTCGCCGAGCCGGTCGAAGACGATGTAGTGCCCCTGGAACCACGACTCTGCTGCAAGCCTTGCGCGCCATGGGGTCGCCCGCGCCCGTTTGCGGGCGTCGGAATCGAGCGCCGACCGGTCCGACAGGTGATGCAATGCGAGGCGATTGAAGCTCTGCGGGGCGCCGTCGACGATCTCGAACCGCCTGACGCCGAGCCAGCGCTCGTCTTCGAGCAGCAGCGGCAGATGGTCGTCCTCATTCCACGTGTCGAAATCAGCCAGACGCTCCTGCGGCACCGTGAAGAACACCGCGTACAGCACGGGCGAAGACATCAATTCCTCCGCGGGAGCGCCGGCCTGCGCGATCCTATTTCCGATGTAGCGCGTGAAGCCGGTCACTGCGGTCAGCATGCCCTTCGTGGTCTCCGACGGCCGGTTCTTGATCTGACCGTACTCCGGCGTCGCGAGGGCGTCGCGCCCCGTCATCTCGTACACAGCCAGATAATTCGACGTATTCCCGTCCCGATAGCGCTGGGCGCTGCGGAAGCCCGGAGCGCCCATGCGAAGCGGAATGTGCTCTTCATCGTACCATTGGTTGAAAGCAGGCTCCAGTGAGGCTGGAGGCGTCATCTCGGAGAACAGAATCGTTTCGCCGTCTAATCTCATCGTAACCCCCTTGACATGATTGTCTGACAATATGAATGTCTAGGGATAAGTCAATATCCGGAGCCCGACATGGACCTGCCGATCAGGCGCTTGATCACCATCATCGACGACAAGTCGGCCGAGTCCGGCCGCGTCGCGGATCGCACGCTGCGCAAGGTCGCCGTCGTCGCGATCGTCGAAAACCCGTTCGTCGGCCGCTATGTCGAGGATCTAAGTCCGCTGGTCGAGGTCAGT
This sequence comes from Allobosea sp., assembly GCA_036525085.1. GTDB lineage: Bacteria > Pseudomonadota > Alphaproteobacteria > Rhizobiales > Beijerinckiaceae > Allobosea. The sequence goes on along the minus strand of DATDBB010000483.1, from coordinate 15,163 downwards.
GCCGTCATCGGAGCGAAGATGGCGGACGCCGCAATCCACGCGCTCGGCTCCCACGAGGCGCAGGGCTACGGCAAGGGCGGCATCGTCGGTCTCGCAGGCGAACAAGAGCATGCCAACGCGCTGCTGACGACGACCTTCGCGACGCCGTTCCGCGACCGCATCGGCGGCGCCTCGGCCTGGATTTCCTCGATGACCAAGGTCGCGGCTCCCGGCACGCCGATCGATATTCCGATGAACGCGAAGACGGACGTCTACGTGCGCTCGCATTACGATGGAATGAGCCTGTTCCTGCCGGACGCGCCGCTGCCGCACGAGATCGCGCTGATCTTCTGCCTTTCCAGCGGCGGGCGCCTCAATGCGCGGGTCGGCGGCATGAGCTACGACGAATCGGTGAAGGTCGGGGCGCTCTAGGGCGTATGACGCGGAGACGGTGATGCGGACAGCTATGGTCAATATCGGACGCATCGTCACTGGCGACCTCGCCGCGCCCTTTATCGACGGCGACTGCATCGTCTCGGAGGCCGGACGCATCGTTCATGTCGGCTGGGCCGACAGCGAGCAGTTGAACGACTGCGACGTCGTCATCGACGCCGGAGGCACCACGGCGATCCCCGGCCTGATCGACAGCCACGTCCACATCACCTTCGGTGACTACACGCCACGTCAGCGCACGGTCGGCTTTCTCGAAAGCTATCTCCATGGCGGCGTGACGACCGCGATCAGCGCCTCGGAAGTTCATGTCCCCGGCCGCCCCAAGGATGCCGACGGGGTCAAGGCGCTCGCGGTCGCGGCGCACAAGTGCTTTCTAACCTACCGTCCAGGCGGTATGAGGGTGCATGCTGGCGCGATCATTCTCGAACCCGGACTGACGCGCGACGATCTGGCTTCGGTCAGGCAGCAAGGCGTGTGGCTGGCCAAGGCCGGCTTCGGTGCCTTCCCCACGCCTTACGATTACGAGCAGACCATGGGCTGGGCCCGCGAACTCGGCATGGTGACGCTGGCCCATACCGGCGGATCGTCGATCCCGGGCTCGTCGGGCATCTGGGCGGACCATCTGCTGCGCATGCGCCCGCATGTTTCGTTCCACACCAATGGCGGCCCGGTGGCGATGCCGGACGAGGATTTCCCGAGGCTCGTCAATGAATCGGACATGGCGCTGCAGGTCTGCACCGCCGGCAATTTGCGCACGACCCTGCTCTGCGCGCGGCTCCTCGAAGAGGCGGGAGCGTTCGAGCGGCTGCTGATCGCGACCGACACGCCGACTGGCAGCGGCATCATGCCGCTCGGCATGCTCTATACGATCTCGCATCTGGCGAGCCTCGGGGGGGTCGCCGTGGAGCGCGCCATCGCCGCTGCGACCGGCAGCAACGCTCGCGTCTACGGCCTCAGCAGCGGCATCATCGCAACAGGTCGCGATGCCGACATCGTGCTGATCGACGCCTGCGCGGGCGGCGCGCGGAACGACGCGCTCTCGGCGCTCGCCCATGGCGACATCGCCGCTGTGGGCGCGGTGATCAGCGACGGCGTGCCCCGCTTCGTCGGGCGGTCGCGCAACACCCCGCAGACCATCCGGGCCATCCGCGTCGCGCAGAACAGGATACCTCAGGATTTCTCCGCACAGGCGCATTGAGCAGCAAGACTCTGGCCCCGCGCGGATCGACCAAGACGATAACGAGGGGATACCATCATGATCAGCATAGACCGCCGAGCCTTTCTCGCGGCGTCGACCGGCGTCGCAGCCACGCTCGCGATGCCGCACGTCGCCCGCGCCCAAACGCCCGTCATCATGAAGATCGGTTCGGCTCCGATCAACGATCCGCAGCACGAATGGATGCGGATCTACGCCAAGCATGTCGAGGCGCTGAGTTCCGGCGGGATCAAATGCGAGCTATATCCCGCCAGCCAACTGGGTGCGATCCCGCGCATGATCGAGGGCACGCAGCTCGGCACAGTGCAGGCTTGGATCGGACCGCCCGAATTTCTCACCGGCATCGATGCGCGCTTCTCCGTCCTGGGCGCGCCTTACGTCTTCAAGGACACGGCCCATGCCCAGCGCACGCTCCAGAACCCCGACTTCGCCGATGCCTATGCCCATCTCGGCAGCAACAAGGGATTGCGCGCGATCAGCATGTTTGCGACGTCGCCGGGGCTGTTTGCGATGCGCAGCAAGATCGACGACCTCGCCGGTTTCAAGGGTCGCAAGATCCGCGTCTTCGCCTCCGCCTGGCAGACCGAGCCGCTGAAAATCCTCGGCGCGACCGCGGTTCCGATGTCGCTGGCCGAGGTGCTGCCCGCCCTCCAGCAGGGCACGCTCGACGGCGTGATGAGCTCGATCAGCCAGTTCACGACGCTGCGCTTCCACGATGCCGCACCGTTCGCGATCGATCTCGGCCATGCCGAAGTCAATGTCGTCGCGGTCGCGAGCAAGCGCTGGCATGAGGGGCTGTCGCCGGCCCTGCAGAAGGCCGTCGACGAGGCCGGCCGTCTCGCGAGCCGGGAGATCGTCGGGCCGACCGCCGCCTTCGTCGCCGAGCAGGACAGGATCTGGGCGCAGAACAAGGGAACCGTCCTGAAGATTTCCGCGGCCGACCAAGCGCGGCTCAAGGCGGAGTTCGCTCCGATCGCCCAGCGCATCACGCAGGACAAACCCGCCGAGAAGGCGATGTACGACCTTCTCGTCAAAGCCGCGCAGGCCGTCGCATGATCGCCGAGCCGATCGTCGCGACAGCGGCCCATCCCGAGGACGAACGTTCGTTGTCGCGCCGCTGCGGCAACGGCGTCTCGCTGGCCTCCAACTGGATCGCGGCGCTCGCGATCGGCGCGATCGTCGCGATCAACGGCGCTAACGTGGTCGGGCGCTACGCTTTCGGCGCGCCGATCGCCTGGGCCGAGGAGCTGATGCTCTACCTGATGGTGCTGGCGGTCTTCGCCGGCGCCGTCACCGTCGCCTGGCGGCAAAGCCATATCCGGATCGAGGCTCTGGTGATGCGCCTTTCGCCAAGCACGCGCCGCGCGATCGCGCGGGCGGGGGGGCTGGCATCGGTCGTGCTGCTCTGCGGCCTCGCCCTGCAGAGCTTCGATGTCGTGCAGCTGATGTACGAGTTCGGACAGCTCAGCGACGCGCTGGAGGCACCGATGTGGATTCCGCAGTCGGTGCTGACGATCGGCCTGGTGATGATCGCGGCCATGATCGCCATTCGCCTGTTCGTCTACGACCCCGAGCCGCAATCCCATCTCGGCGAGGAGTAGAGCATCCCATGACCGGCTTCCTCGTCTTCGGTGCGCTGCCGATCGGCCTCCTCGTCGCGGGAACGCCGATCTTCCTCGTGCTGCTTTTCGCCTCCGTTGCAGGGATTGTCTATCTCGGCGGCATCCCGCTCACGGCGGTCCACACCGCCATGTTCGGCGGCGTCGATTCCTTTCCGCTGCTCGCCGTACCGCTCTTCATCGTCGCCGGCGAGCTGATGGCACGCGGCGGCATGGCGCAGCGGCTCGTCGCATTCGTGCTGACGCTGATCGGCGGGGTGCGCGGCTCGCTGCCGCTGGCGACGATCGCCTCGGCTTCCGTCTTCGGCGCGATGTCGGGCTCGGCGCTCGCCTGCGTCGCCGCGATCGGCCGGCTGATGATCCCCTCGATGGAAAAGGCCGGCTACAAGCGGACCGGCGCGGTCAGCCTGGTCACCGCCACCGGCGTGATCGACGTCATCATCCCGCCGTCGATCCCGATGATCATCTACGCCATCGCGGCGCAGGTCTCGGTGACCGATCTCTTCCTGGCGGGAATCGCGCCGGGCCTCCTCATCGCCGGCCTGCTTGCCCTCTATGTCCATGTCAGGGCGAGAATGGATGGCATGCCGGCTGGCGCAGCGCTGGAGGTTGCCCTGATCGTGCCGGCCTTCCGGCGCGCCTTCTGGGCTTTCATGGCACCCGTCGTGATCCTCGGCGGCATCTATGGCGGCGTCTTCACGCCGACCGAGGCGGCAGGCATCGCCTGCCTCTACGCCATGATCGTCTCGGTGCATGTCTACCGCGAGCTCACCTGGGCGCAGGTCTGGGGCATCTTCTTCGACAGCGCTCGGCTGATCGGCCAGATCATGATCATCGTCGCCGCGGCCGGGGCCTATGCTTGGCTGATCACGACGAGCGGCATCTCCGCGAAGATCGTGGCCTTCGTCGCCGGTCTCGATCTCGGACCCGTCGCGCTGCTGCTGCTGCTGAACGTGCTCCTCCTCCTGGTCGGGAGTCTGCTCGAGCCGCCGGCCGCGATCCTGCTGCTGACCCCGCTGCTCGTGCCGATTGCAACGAGCGTCGGCATTGACCCGATCCATTTCGGCATGATCGTCACGATCAACCTAGCCATCGGGATGTTCCTGCCGCCCTTCGGACTGAACCTGTTCGGCGCGCACGCCATGTTCGGGACGCCATTGCCGGCGCTCTATCGTGGCGTCGTCCCATATCTCCTGATCTATCTCATCGCGCTCGTTGCGGTGACCTATGTCCCGGCGCTGACGCTCGTTCCGCTGTCCTGGCTCAAATAGCCGCATCACCCATGACCAAGGCCCTGACATGACTTATCGGGACGTGAAACTGTTCGTCAGCGGGGAATGGTGCCCCGCCGTGACGGGCCGTAGCATCGACGTGACCGACCCCGCGTCCGAAGAGCGCATCGGCTGCGTCGCTCATGCCGGCATCACCGATCTCGACCGCGCGCTGGAGGCCGCCGCGGCAGGCTTTGCCGTTTGGCGGGAGGTCTCCGCCTTCGAGCGCTCCAAGCTGATGCGCCGTGCCGCCGACCTGCTGCGTTCGCGCGTCGACATGATCGCGCCGCTGATGACGCTGGAGCAAGGCAAGCCGCTGGCCGAGGCACGCACCGAGACGTTGGCGGCCGCCGACACGATCGACTGGTTCGCGGAGGAGGCGCGGCGGACCTATGGCTGGATCGTGCCGGCCCGTGCCGCCGGCGTACAGCAATCCGCGATCAAGGAGCCCGTCGGGCCCGTTGCCGCGTTCACGCCCTGGAATTTCCCGATCAACCAGATCGTTCGCAAGCTCTCGGCGGCGCTTGCTGCGGGCTGCTCGATCATCGTCAAAGGGCCGGAAGAGACGCCGGCTTCTCCAGCCGAACTCATCCGCTGCTTTGCCGATGCCGGCCTGCCGCCCGGCGTCGTCAATCTCGTCTATGGCGATCCCGCCGAGATTTCCGACTACCTCATTCGCAACCCCGTAATCCGCAAGATCTCCTTCACCGGGTCGACCCCGGTCGGCAAGCATCTCGCGGCGCTGGCCGGCAGCCACATGAAGCGGGCGACCATGGAGCTCGGCGGCCATGCGCCCGCGATCATCTGCGACGATGCCGATCTCGATGCGGCGGCCGCTGTCCTTGCCACAGCGAAATTTCGCAATGCCGGCCAGGTTTGCGTCGCGCCGACGCGCTTTCTGGTCCAGGACGCGGTGTACCGGCCTTTCCTCGACCGGCTCGCCGAGCAGGCCCGTGCACGCAAGGTCGGCCCCGGCATGGAGGTGACTACGACGATGGGACCGCTCGCCAGTGCGCGCCGGCTGCAGGCAATAGAGGATCTCGTCGCCGATGCCGCGCGGCATGGCGCAACGATCGAAACCGGAGGGCGCCGGATCGGCAACAAGGGATATTTCTTCGAACCGACCGTGATCGCGGACGTGCCGCTCGCAGCGAGGGTGATGTGCGAGGAGCCCTTCGGCCCGCTGGCGATTGTGTCGCGCTTTTCGGAACTGGACGACGCGATCGCCGAGGCGAACCGGTTGCCATATGGGCTCGCCGCCTATGCCTATACCCGTTCGACCGGGCGAGCCTCCGCACTCGCTTCGCGCGTCGAGAGCGGCATGTTGACCATCAACCACAACGGGATCGGCCTGCCGGAAGTGCCGTTCGGCGGCGTGAAGGATTCAGGCTACGGCACCGAAGGAGGTCGAGAAGCAGTGGAGCCGTACCTGGTGACGAAGCTCGTATCGCTCGCCTGATCGCAGATGGCACGCCGCCAGCCTCATGCCGGCCGTCTTGCGACACGCAAAGCAAGCGTTTGCATGGTCGATCAGCCGTACCCTTCGCGTCTCGAATCCTAGGAAATCAACGGATGAAAAAACGATCAAGCCAGGAAATACATCTCGCTGACCATTTTGTGGAACTGCTGGCGGACTGGGCGAATGTGACGACGCGGCCCCTGTTCGGCGCTGTCGCCCTGTATCGCGCGGATCGGGTCTTCGCCATGGTCTGGCACGGGGCACTCTACTTCAAGGTCGACCGGGTTTCGCAAAAGGAATACGAGTCGGCGGGATCCAAAGCGTTGAGCTATGTGAGCAGTGGCGAGAATTATACGCTCAAATCCTACTGGGAAGTTCCCGCCGACGTGATCGAGGATGGTGCCAAGCTGTGTGACTGGGCCGAGCGAGCCTATCAAGTGGCCTTAAAGACCAAGTGAACCGCGTCGGGTTTCACCACCAAAATCCATGCCCTTGTCGATGCGCAAGGGCGGCCCGATCCAGCTCAAGCTGACGGTGGGGCAAGCCAGCGACATCGCCAGCGCCGCTGACCTGATCGGCCATCTCGCTCCCGGCGCGATGCTGATGGCCGACAAGGCCTACGACGCCAATCGAAAGGCTCAGCGGAGGGGTACGATGGACGTGCTACACGGCATTGCTCGCCATCCTGTATTTGCCTGGCGCCACGCCGTGATACTTCCGAAACGCTCGGCTGAAGGCGGCCTCCGACTGGTAGCCAACCTCGGTCGCAACGACTTGGAGCAGGAGCTTGCCGCCCTCGAAACGCCGGGCCGCCAATGTCATGCGCCACGCTGTGAGATAGCCGAGAGGCGTTTCGCCGACACGCTCGGTGAAACGCCGAGCAAAGGCGGCTCTCGACAGGCCGGCCTCTCGCGCCATATCGCGCACCGTCCAATCAAATTGCGGGGCAGCATGGATGGCCCGGAACACCCGCGCCAGGTGAGGATCATGCATGGCCGAAAGCCACCCGGTTGTGTGCCCGGCCTGGGCGGCGGCTCGCCGGAGGACATAGATCAGCAGGCCGTCCGCCAGTCGCTCTACCAGCATTTCGTTGCCTTGCTGAGGGCTATCCAACTCGGCCGTAAGCAATGCCGAAAGACCAGCTATGCCGCGATCCGCGGCAATCTCCTCTGCCTTGAGGTGTACGAATGGCGGTAAGGCGGCCACGCCAATTTGCCCGCGGATCGCGTCCGGCCGGAACTGTCCGCAGAATATTTCTGTAGTTGCTGTTGCATCGGCCAGGTCAAAGGTCCGCCTGGCAAAACTCTCGACCGGTTCCGCCGGCGTGTGCGGAGCGTCAACGACTTCGTGTGCTGACCCGTCGCTCAAGACGACCAGATCGCCCTCGTCCAGCTGAGTATCGGGACGCCCCTCCACTCGTAGCCAAGCGCCACCCCGTCGTATCAGATGGAAGGCCAGAGCCGAGCCGGCTTCCAGCCGGAAGCCCCATCGTCCCGAAGTGAGGCTACGGGCTAGCCGATATTTTGGCCTGGCAAACATGCGCAGCCAATCGTCAAACACGTCCATCGGGCGCCCACTGCATGTTGAGACGATCAGCAATCTTATCGCGCTTCGCTATCATTGCCCGTCTCGCATACCCACGCAAGATAGAGGCTCAACAACGGAGCCCCCCATGAAAAAGACAATATTGATTACTGCGGCAACCGGCACAGTTGGCCGGCATCTGGTAAACAGACTGCTTGCGCTTGGGCATGCGGTGCGCGCGGCCTCCCGAACTGGCGCGACCGGCAAAGGCAATTCCGTTCTGCTGGACTTTGCCGATCCGGCGACATTCGACGCTGCGCTTACCGGCGTGGACGCCGCATATCTAGTCATCCCCACTGGGACGACCGATCCATTATCACTCGGCACTTTCGTCCACGCAGCGGCTGCTGCTGGTGTGAAACTCGTCCTGCAGACGGCCATTGGCGTGGATGCTAGCGAGGAAATTCCCTATCGCAAGCTGGAGCGGCTAGTCGAGAATTCCGGCACGCCCTATGTGCTACTGCGTCCGAACTGGTTCTTCGACAACTTTCATCACTACTGGCTAAGGGGTATCCTCGATCACGGGCTACTCGCTCTCCCGGCAGGTGACGCCAGCACAAGCTTCATCGATGCCCGGGACATTGCCGACGCCGCTATCGCCGCTCTCACCAGCGCAAATTTCGATGGCCAAGCCGTGACGCTTACCGGCGCAGAAAGCTTCACCTACGCCCAAGCTGCCCAAGTGCTGTCCACCGTGCTCGGCCGGACCATTCGGTACGAGACGGTTGATACCGATGGCTTCCTCGCCTTCGCGTCACAGGCTGGCCTGTCCGGTGGGCATGCACAAATGCTTGCGTCGATCTTCTACCCCGTGGCCCAGGGTTGGACGAGCGCCGACAGCGGCGAGACCGCGCGCCTGACGGGCCGGCCCCCACGCCGGTTCGTCGATTACGTTTCCGACAATGCAGGTCACTTCAAATGAGAAGGCTGCCTGAGGGCCGGCAGCGACGAGCTGGCCGCTGAACGGCAGGCATGAGGTGGGCTTCCCTACGGAAGCCCACCTCAGCTTACGCATCAGGCTGATTCCCGAAAACTGAAGGAAAATTGGTCTCTCAGAGTCCATTTGAGAATGCTCACGGATGGACGATACGCCGAAGCATGAGGCTTCCGAGGCGACGTGGATCATGGCCTCGGAGACGTCGAGGCGCTGTTCGTAGTCGCGGACGAGGCGCTTCCAACGGGTCATCCGGCCGAAGGTTCGCTCGACGACCCACCGCCTTGGCAACACCTTGAAGCCGGGCTCCTTGTCGGTGCGGCGGCCGAACACCTTTTTGCCGGCGTCGAACCCGCGCTTTTACTGCCAACCCTGTCAGCGGAGTAGGCGCACGATGGACGTCCGTGCGTGACGCAGGCGAGCGCAAGCGGCACTAATCGGAAAATCGTACGCGCACTTGGCCGACTTGCGAAACACGAGCTTCCAGCAGCCCCGCGGTCTCGATGGGCAGCACACCGCAGAGGCTCCCCGTGGTAACCACCTGCCCGGCCTTCAGTCCCCCGAGATCGTCGCTTTGCGCGTTGGCATAGGCCAGGAGCGGCAAGAGCGGGTCCTTGGCAGGATGGGATGCAGGGGCCCGATAAAGTGCTCGTCCGTCCAGCGTCACATCACAGTCGAGACCGTCGATATCGTTGAGGGCGGCGAGCGGAACGCTGTCGCCGACGACATAAGCCCGGTTCCCGAGATTATCCGCCAGAAACGACAGGAAAGGCACATCTGCCGGGTTCTCGAACCGCCCGCCAATCACTTCGATCCCCAATACGACCCTGTCGATCGCCTCGAGAACATCCGAGCGCACATAGGATCCGGCCTTACGACGCGGGAAATCGTTACGTAGGAAAACTGCAAGTTCGACTTCGACGGTGAATTTGCTCGAAAGGCCGATCGCGGCGTCGTCGGGATAAACGGCCAAGAGCGGGGCCGCCACAGGTAGTTGCTGGGGTCCAATCGCCACTTTCCAACCCCCTATGGGACGGGCAAGTCGCTGCTGCACCAAGGCTTGTACCTGCATGGCTCCCGCGGGACTCGGCGGCACGGGCAGGGATGGCGCATCAAGTCCGGTGCCCGTGAGGTGCGCGCGGACCAATGCATCCGCCAGCAAGTCCGTTTCGGAATGGGGAGAGTTCTCAAAAACCATCCTGACCTCGTTACCTAAAGCCCATCCAAGCCGGTTCCGACACGAAGAGACAACTGCCGACGCGGAAGCCCGCGCGGTGGGCGGTCGTACCGACACCGCGCTTGCGGGGCGCCGCCCACTCATCGCGGGCGTGGCACGATCAGGCTGCGTCCGCGACGACGGTCTGCCTCTGTTCGCCCAGTCCTTCTATGCCCAGCGTGATGACCTGGCCGGGCTGCAGATAGGCGGGTGGCTTCATGCCCTGGGCGACACCTGCAGGTGTTCCTGTAATGATCACGTCGCCTGGATGGAGCGTCATGAGCCCGCTGAGATAACTGACGATGCGGGCGATGCTGAAGATCATGTTTCCAGTCGTGCCGTCCTGGCGGCGGACGCCGTCGACATCGAGCCATAGCCGCAGCCCCTGGGGGTTGGGGATCTCGTCGGCGGTGACCAGCCACGGGCCGATCGGTCCAAAGCTGTCGCAGCTCTTGCCCTTGGTCCACTGCCCCGTCCCCTCGGTCTGGAACGCCCGCTCAGAAACGTCATTCGCGAGGAAGTAGCCGGCGACATGATCGAGCGCGCGCTCTTCCGCGACGTATTTCGCCTTGGTTCCGATCACGACACCGAGCTCGACCTCCCAGTCCAGCTTGGTGGATCCGCGAGGTTGGACGATGTCGTCATTGGGGCCGACGATCGCGCTCGTCGCTTTCATGAACACGACCGGCTCGGCGGGAGCCTGGTTGCCCGTCTCCCGCGCATGATCGATATAGTTGAGTCCGATGCAGATGAATTTGCCCACGCCGCTGAGACAGGGGCCGATCCGATCTACTTGGCTGACGACAGGCAGCATTTTGGGATCGCGCGCTGCAATCTGTCGAAGCGCATCGGGGGTCACAGACGCACCATTCACATCTTGAATGATCCCGCTGAGATCTCGAACTGTACCGTCGCTTTCGAGAAGAGCGGGCCTCTCCTCACCCGCCGGTCCGTAGCGCAACAACTTCATATTCGCCTCTCCATGAACTGCGGGTGGACTGGAGAACGCTTCCATCCCACCCGCTTGGCTTTTTGGTGCGATCACTGCGCCTTGGTCAGCGCCTCGTCATAGCGCTTGACGACTTCCGCGTATGCGTTTTCGGGCGACTCATCTTTCAGCACCATCCTCTGGAAAGCTTCTCCAAGAATAGTGTGGAAGGTCGACAGAATGGGGGAATAAGCGACGGCCTGTCCGCGCTGGCTCACCAGCTCAGCCCACTGCTTCTGATTGCTGGCTGCTTCGCTTTGCAGATAGGGGGACGTGTAGGCCGACTTCCGCGATACCACCTCGCCGCCCTCCGCAGCGATCGCCTGCGCCTCAGGGGAGATGACGAACTTCATGAAAGTCCAGGCAGCATCCTGCTTCTTCGAGTTCTTGTTGAGGGCGATGGTATAGCTGTAGATGGTCTGCTTGTCGGAACCCGTGAAGGACGGCGCCGGTGCCCAGCCGAGATCGTCGCCCGCTCCCTGGGTTTGAACGGTCTTGAAGCGATACAGACCGAAGTTCGTCATCGCGATCGTCCCGGACCTGAGGCCGTCATGAACCTCGTTGATCCCCATCTGCGCGGCGCGCAGCGACGTGACCTTGCACTTCGTGAAGAAGTCCTTGATCGCGACTCCGGCGCGGATGAAATTCTCCTTCGAGAAGGCGATCTTTCCGTCCGGAGCGAAGTACTGACCGTTCGAGCCGACCAGCATCGTGCTCAGGAAGAACTCGGCGAGGCTCTGAGCGCCGCCGATGCCACCGGTCGCGCCGAGCGGGACGGCGAATCCAATCACGTTCGGCTGCTTGAATTTCGAGCCAGCCGCGCAAACTTCGTCCCAGGTCTTCGGCGGCGTCACGCCCGCCTCTTGAAGGGCGCCCTTGCGGTAAACTAGGATGGGGATGCGGAAATCCTGAGGAAGGGCATAGAGCTTTCCGTCGATTTTGGATGTCGACAGTGGCAGCAACCAATCATCGTCCGAAATCCCATCCCTTTTGACGAGGTCGTCGAGCGGGACGAGATTACCCGTCGCCGCGTACTCCGGAAGTCCGAAGCTGACGACTCGGATGACGTCTGGCGTATCGCTCCGGGATTTGACGGCCCTCGTGACCGACTGGCCCGTCGGATCAACCAGGAGGCGAATTTTGATATTCGGATTTTTGCTCTCGAAGGCCTGGATCATCTTGGTCTGGGCGGCGGCCCGAGGATCGTTGGCATTATTGGGGTCGAGAAACGTCGAGTAGACGATTTCCGTTGCTTGGGCGGCGGCACGCTCCGTGAATGAAGCGGACACACCAGCGCAGACGGTCAAAGCCGCTGCCGCGTTGAACACTGCGCGTCGTGACATGGCATGCATGGGTGTTTCCCCTCTCTCTCGTTGGTAGTGCTGGCGTGCAGGATGGATTTCCTGCCGGTCAGCCTTTCACAGCTCCCGCCGTAAGGCCGGAGATGAACCACTTTTGAACAAGGCCAAACATGAGGATGACCGGCATCGACGCGATGACGACGAAGGCCATCATGTACGACCACGAGATGCCGACCGCGTCGAAGACCTGGTTGACGAGGGCAACCTGAAGCGTCCGCTTCGCAACCTCGGGCGCGAACACCGCAACCGTGATGTAGTCGTTCCATGTCGTCACGATGCCGATCGTCGCAACTGCGGCGATGCCCGGCCGTATCAGCGGAAGGATGAGGTTCCAGATGATCTGAAAGCGGTTGGCGCCATCCATGAAGGCGGAGTCTTCGATCTCGATCGGGACGGCTTCGACGAAATTGGCGATGAACCACACGGTCTGCGGAATGATGCGGGCCGCCAGGATGATCGTCACAACGATCCCACTGTTGAGCAGGCCGACCGAGTCGAGCAGGTAAAACGTCGGAACCAGGAGCGCGACGCCGGGCACCATCGAGGTTGCCAGAATGGTCAGCATCAGAGCCCGCTTGCCTTTGAAGGAGAAGCGCGCGGCCGCGTAGCCCGCGGGGATCCCGACCAGAAGCGCGAGCGCCACGGCGCCGACTGAGTAGGCGACGGAGTTCCAGAAATCCCGGAGGAACGTCTGGTCGCGGAAGACTTTGAAGTAGTTTTCCAACGTGGCGTTACTGGGCCAGAGGGTCGGTGGAACGGCCACGGCTTCCACCTCGGTCTTGAACGAAGTCGCCAGCGCCCACGCCACAGGCCCGAGCACAATGACCGCGAACACGAAGGACAGAAGGATTGCGGAGACCCGCCCATGCGGGCGGCCAGAGGCTATGGCGGCGCTCATATGACAAATCCTATCCGGTGACGCGACCAGTGAGCCGGGTGTAGACCACACCGAGCGCAACGTTGATCACAAGAACAACGATCGAGATGACAGCAGTAGGCCCAATATTGACGGCCTGGACGGTTCCACGGAACGCTTCGAAACTTAACGTTGTCGTTGATCCCAGCGGGCCGCCGCCGGTCATGACGATAATCAGCGTCATGAGGGTCAGGTACATGATCGACAGGGTCAGCGCAGTGCTACCCAACGTCGGGAGGATATGCGTCAGGGTGACATATCGGAACTTGACGAGCGCCCCACCACCGTCAATTTCCACGGCTTCGTAAAGCTCCTGTGGAATTGACTGCATGGCAGCGGTGGCCATGACCATGACGTAGGGGAATGACCACCACGCGGTGACGACGATGATCAGGGGCAGTGCAAGGCCGGGATCACCCAGCATGAGGCCGGGGTCGATCCCGGCGACCTGCATCAGATATGGGATGGGGCCAAAGGACGGGTTCAGAAGCCAAAGCCAGATGCTGCCGACGACCGACATGGACAACGTCCAGGGGAACAGAATGAACACGCGCAAGGCCGTTCCGGTCGGGCCGGCGTTGTTCAGGACAAGGGCGGCCGCCATGCCGAGAACCAGGGCGCCTGCAAGCGATCCGACAACATAGGTCAGTGAGACGAACACCGTGTTCCAGAACGCCGAGGAGCTGAAGACCTCGGTGTAATTGGCGAGCCCCACAAACCCCGTGAGCTCGTAATACCTCGTCTTCTGGAAGCTCAACCAACCGACGAAGAACGTGGGGTAAAGCGTTACCAGGAACAGGACCAATATCGCTGGTGCAAACCAGAGATAGGGCATCCAGAAGGAACGATCTCCGCGGTGCGTCTCCGGCGTCTCGTTTAGGAGACTAGCTCCAGAGGAGTCGGCCACGGCCTGTGTGCGGCTTGCTGACATTTTGGTTCCGTATGATTTTCTCGACCATGGCGGCGCTTTCGGTGCAGCCAGGGAGCAAATTCGGTACTCAGGAGAGGCGGAGGCCGTCGCGTTCGCTGAACACGTGAACGCGCGAAACATCCGGCCTGACTCGAATGGTTTCGCCCGGTTGCGGCAGATCCGAATCCCGGAAAATACAAACGATGCTCTGAGATCCGTGGCGAGCGATGACCTGGGTCTCAGCTCCCGTCGGTTCGACAACCGCCACGGTGAGAGCCAATCCTTCGTCGCCCCTAATGAGATGCTCCGGCCGGACACCGTAGACGGCGCCGGATGAAAGATGCCCCAGGTTCGGCGGCAGAGGCAGAGCCGATCCATCTTCGAGCAGGAACCGGCCCCTCTCGCAGCTACCTTTCAGGAAGTTCATTGCTGGGGAGCCGATGAACCCGGCTACAAACATGTTTGCGGGATTGTTGTAGAGCTCAAGCGGAGCACCAACTTGCTCGACGATTCCATCATGCATGACGACGATCTTGTCGGCCATGGTCATGGCTTCGATCTGGTCATGGGTGACGTAGATCGTGGTGGTCTCGATGCGCTGATGCAGCTCCTTGATCTCGGTGCGCATCTGCACACGCAACTTGGCGTCGAGATTGGACAGCGGTTCGTCGAACAGGAACACCTGCGGGTCGCGCACGATGGCGCGGCCCATCGCCACGCGCTGGCGCTGGCCGCCGGACAATTGCCGCGGATAGCGTTCGAGCAGCGGCGTCAGCGCCAGGATCTCCGCGGCGCGCTTGACGCCGGTGGAGATTTCCTCGGCGCTCGCGCCGCGCAGCTTCAATGAAAATCCCATATTGTCGGCGACCGTCATATGCGGATAGAGCGCATAGTTCTGGAACACCATCGCGATGTCGCGATCCTTCGGATGCAGGTCGTTCACCACCCGCCCGCCGATCGATATCTCGCCGGCACTGATCGGCTCCAGTCCGGCGATCATGCGCAGCAAGGTGGATTTGCCGCAACCGGAGGGGCCGAGCAAGACGACGAAGCTGCCATCCTCGATATTGAGGTCGATGCCGTGGATCACCTCCAGCTCGCCGAAACTCTTCCTGATGTTGCGAACCGTGACAGCGGCCATTGCGCTTAGCCTTTCCCTGCACCGCCGGCACGCGCCGACAAGATCCTGTTGGCAATCTCGACAAAACCCGCGCCGCCGCGCGCCGCGGACACGAACGCCGGCAGCGCGCTCATGCG
>DATDBB010000482.1:0-11438 GCA_036525085.1 Allobosea sp. | reverse complement strand
CTGGGGCGCGACCGCCCGCTTCCATATCCGCGCGCCGCAAGGCCTGCCGCGCTTCATCGCCGCCAAGGGCTCGATCTGCCTCGACGGCACCTCGCTCACGGTCAACACCGTCGAGGACGATGTCTTCACCGTGCTGCTGATTCCGCATTCCTTCAGCGTCACCACATGGGGGGAGCGCAAGGAGGGCGACCCCGTCCATGTCGAGGTCGATCTGATGGCGCGCTATGCCGCGCGGCTTGCGGAGGCGCGCCCGCAGGGCTAAGAGCCGGTTTCAACTCAGCCCTCATCCTGGGGAGCCGCGGAACGCGGCGTCTCGAAGGATGCTCCAGAGCGCACTGGACCATCCTTCGAGACGCCATTTCTGGCGAAATGGCTCCTCAGGATGAGGGCTGTCGGTGTTTCGGGCTTCGGTGCCCGCGCGCCAGGCATTCGAGAAGGACAAGAACCATGGCCGGACCCCGGCAGATCTCGGCCGACAAGGCCGCAACTCCTGCCGTCCCGCTGGATGGCGCGCGCGTGCTCGTGGTCGAGGCGCGCTTCTACGACAAGCTGGCCGACGAACTGCTGGAAGGCGCGCTCGCCGTGCTCGACAAGGCCGAGTGCCGCGTCGATGTCGTCACCGTGCCCGGAGCACTCGAAATTCCTTCCGCGATCGTCATCGGCCTGCGCGCCGCCGACGAGGCGGTCGACCCCTATGAGGCGGTGATCGCGCTCGGCACCGTCATCCGCGGCGAGACCGGCCATTACGACATCGTCGCCGGCGAAAGCTCGCGTGCGCTGATGGATCTCTCGGTCGCCTTCGCCCTGCCGCTCGGCAACGGCATCCTGACCGTCGAGACCGAGGCGCAGGCCTGGGCCCGCGCCAACCGCTCGCAGATGGACAAGGGCGGCGGCGCGGCGGAAGCGGCGCTGGCCGTGCTGCGTTACAAGCGCTCCCTCGGGGAGCCATCGACATGAGCCGGGCCGAGATGCGGCGGGGCGCGCGGCTCTCCGTCGTGCAGGCGCTCTACGAGATGGAGATCGGCGGGCGCGGCGTGGTCGAGGCCATGGCCGAGTTCGAGGCGTTCTGGATCGGCAAGGAGGTCGAGGACATCGAGCTCCCCAAGGCCGAGATCGCCTTCTTCCGCGACCTGCTCGGCGGCGTCGTCCGCGAGCAGCGCATCGTCGATCGTTCCGTCGACCAGCTCCTGGCCGAGGGCTGGCCGCTGAAGCGGATCGAGGCCGTCGTTCGCGCCATCTTCCGCGCCGGCGCCTACGAACTGGCGTTCCGCAAGGATGTGCCGGCGCGCGCCGTGATCTCGGAATATGTCGCGGTCGCGCGCGCCTTCTACGACGGCGAGGAGATCGGCATGGTCAATGCGGTGCTGGACAAGCTCGCCCGCGACTTCCGCTCCGACGAGTTCGACGCCCCGGCGGCGTGAGGTCATCATACCGATAGAACACCGCCGTCATTCCGGACGCAGCGAAGCGGAGATCCGGGATCCATTCCGGAGCATTTGCAGGTGAGGTTCCGGAATGGATCCCGGGTCTCCCTGCGGTCGCCCGGGATGACGGCGCGGGGTAGGGAAGGGCGTGTCCTTGGAAACTGAGTCGTCACGCCCCGGCGAATTCGAGCTGATCGCCCGCCATTTCGCGCCGATCGCCGGCCCGGGGGGCTTAGGTCTCATCGACGATGCCGGGTTGCTCAGGCCGGCGCGCGGTTACGAGGTCGTCGTCACAATGGATGCGCTGGTCGCCGGCGTCCATTTTTTCCCCGATGACCCGCCCGCCTCGATCGCCCGCAAGGCGCTGGCGGTGAACCTCTCCGATCTCGCCGCCAAGGGCGCGAAGCCGGACGGGTTCGTGCTCTCGCTCGCTTTGCCGCAGGGGTGGGAGGAGCCGTGGCTGGCGGATTTCGCCGCGGGCCTCGCCGCCATCGCGGCTGAGCACCATTGCCCCCTGATCGGCGGCGACACGGTCTCGACGTCTGGCCCGCTGATGCTCTCGATCACCGCCTTCGGCAGCGTGCCCGCTGGCCGCATGGTGCTGCGCTCCGGCGCCAAGCCCGGCGATCTCGTGCTGGTCTCCGGCACCATCGGCGATGGTGCGCTGGGCTTGAAGGTGCATGGTCCGGCAAAGCCGGGCTGGGTCTCGCGCCTGGGTGAGGGCGAGCGCGCCTTCCTGGCCGACCGCTATCTCCATCCGCAGCCGCGCCTTGCGCTTGCCGCCGCGCTTCAAATCCATGCCTCCGCGGCGATGGACGTCTCGGACGGGCTCGTCGGGGATCTCGCCAAGCTGCTCAAGGCCTCCGGCGTCGGAGCGGACATCGATCTCGACGCCGTTCCCCTGTCGCGGCCGGCGCGCGCTGCGATCATGGCCGATCCCGCATTGGCGGAACTGGCCTGGACCGGCGGAGACGACTACGAAATTCTCTGCACGGCCTCTGAAAGGGAATATCCTGCTCTGGTCGCGGCGGCCGAGGCCGCTGGAGTGGCGCTGACCCGGATCGGCCAGGTGACCGATGCGGCCGGCGTGGCGACGTATCGCGAAGGGGGCAGGCCGCGCAGTTTTGCGCAGGGCTCCTTCGCTCATTTCTGAAGGCGGCCGCCTAGTGCCGTCAGGTCGAGGGCGGCAGACGCATGAACCAGCATGTTCCGGTCGGTGACGGCGATGCGCTCGCCAAGCGCAACTCCGTGGTCCTCGCCTGCGCCCAGGCGCTGGGCGGGTCGAGCCCGCCGATCGTCATCTCGCTCGGCGGCATCGTCGGCTCGCAACTCGTCACGGACCAGACCTTTGCGACCGTTCCCGTCAGCCTGATGCAGCTCGGCATCGCCTGCGGCGTCATCCCGGCCGCGATGCTGATGCGGCGTCTGGGGAGGCGCAACGGCTACCTGATCGGCGCGCTGATCGGCGCCACCGCCGCCAGCGTCGCGGCCGCAGGCACCAGCATGCGCCTGTTCTGGCTCTTCTGTTTGGGCACCTTCGCCTGCGGGCTCTATGGCGCATTCGTCCAGAGCTATCGCTTCGCGGCGGCCGACGCCGCGACCGACAGCTTCAGGCCGCGCGCGATCTCCTGGGTCATGATCGGCGGCATCGCGGCCGGCGTCATCGGCCCGCAAGCCGTCTACTGGACGCGCGATCTCACCCCCGACGCGCCCTTTGCAGCGAGCTTCGTCGCCCAGGGCTGCCTCGCTTTGATCGCGATGCTGGTGATCCTGCAATTGCGTGCGCCCCCCGTCGCCAAGGCTGCCTCCGCCGGCGGCCGCCCGCTCTCCGAGATCATGCGGCAGCCGAAATTCATCGCCTCGGTCACGGCAGGCCTCGTCACCTACGGGCTGATGAGCTTCCTGATGACCGCGGCGCCGCTCGCCATGATCGGCTGCGGCCATACGGTCGGCGATGCGGCGCTCGGCATTCAGTGGCATGTGCTCGCGATGTTCGGGCCGAGCTTTTTCACGGGGCGCCTGATCGCCCGTTTCGGCAAGGCGCAGGTCACCATGACCGGCCTGGTGCTGACGGCGCTGGCGGCGGTCGTCGGGCTGTCGGGCCTCAGCGTCGTGCATTTCTGGACCGCGCTGATCCTGCTCGGGATCGGCTGGAATTTCGGCTTCATCGGTGCCACGGCGCTCGTCACGGACTGCTACCGGCCCGAGGAGCGCGTGAAGGTCCAGGCCGCCAACGACTTCCTCGTCTTCGGCTCGGTCGCCATTGCCTCCTTTTCTTCGGGCGGCCTGCTCCATGCCGGCGGCTGGGACAGCGTCAACTGGCTGGTCTTCCCGCCCGTCGTGATCGCTTTGGCGCTCGTCGCCTGGCAGGGACGGGGGCGCCGCGCCGTGGCAGCCTGACTTAACGCGGAACCGGCCAGCAATCGGGAGACAGAACGATGCGCCCTCACCACCTGCCCCAGGCCCCCGGCCGCCCGGCCGTCGGCGCGATCGGGCATAACCGCGGCGTCGTCGCACGCAACTACGCCTTCATGCCGCCGGAAGGCGTTCTCGTCAGCCGCCTGCCGCATCTTGAGAAGACGATCGTCCGCATCCTCGCCGCTCCGGTTCTGGGCGCCGCCTTCGCGCAGTATGTGTTTGAGATCGAGCCGGGCGGTGGCACGCGCGCGCCTTTCGCCGAGGACGGCATCCAGCATTTCTACTACGGGCTGTCGGGCGAGGCCGCTTTCGCGATCGAGGGTGTCGCGCCGGTCGCGTTCCGGAAGGGCAGCTTCGCCTACCTCCCGCCCGGAACCTCCTTCAGCCTGCGCAACGACAGCGCCGAGCCGGTTCGCGTTCTCGCTTTGCGCAAGCGCTATGAGCCGGCGCCGGGGCTGGGCGTGCCCGAGCCGATCCTCTCGCATCAGGATGCGGTGCCGGTGACCAACCACACCGGCATGGAGGGGCGCGGCTTTCAGTTTCTGCTGCCCTATGGCGATCTGCGCTTCGATTTCGAGATGAACCTGATGTGGTTCAAGCCGGGCACCTGCTTTCCCGATGTCGAGACCCATGTGATGGAGCATGGGCTCTACATGTTGGAAGGGCAGGGGCTCTATTTCCTCGGCCAGGACTGGCACGAGATCTGGGCTCGGGACTTCATCTGGATGGGTGGCTACTGCCCGCAGCAGTTCTATCCCACTGGCTTCGACGACGCCTGCTACCTGCTCTACAAGAACGTCAACCGCGACGTGGCGCTGTAGACGGGACGGCCGCCTGCCTGACCCACTGCGGAACCCATGGCGTCATGGGCGCGGCCAGCCCCCGCGAGGCCAGTCGCGAGCAGTATGTATGACGCGCAAGACGACGATCCGCGCTTCGTCCGGCAGTGCGTAGGCGATCACATAGGGCAGGCCTGTGACGCTTTTCTCGTAGCTGCCGGGCACGCGTCCGGGTCGTCCGGTCGGGCGGGCACTAAGCGCTATGACAGACCGGGTGATTCCGGCCACGACCTTGCGGGCAGCCGCCGGATCTTCCCGTGCGATATGGGCGATGGTCTGATCGAGATCGTCGAGCGCGTTGGACGACCATTCGATCCGTCGGCTCATCCCTTGGCGCGCTCGGCGGATGCGATGGTCGCTTCAAGCCGGGCCATGGCCTGATCGTGCTCAACAGTCCGCCCGGCCTGCAGATCATCAAGGCCAGCCTGGACGCCATCCACGATAGCCTGCTCCCGCGCCACATAGGCCTCGATAGCCTCGGCCGCGAGGTAGGAGTTTGTCCGGCGCGTTACGGCGGCGATGCGACCGAGCGCGTCCTTGGTTTCGCGGTTCAGGCGGATGGTCATCGTGGCGCTGGCCATGGACGCTCTCCAGTTTGAGGTACACAACCTAACACAATGTCATCGATGGCCGCCACGCAATGCGCGAGGCGAGCGACTAGCACATCGCCGCGTTTGCGCTTCTTCGCGAAACTTGCCACAAATTCGCCTGACACTGGCGACGCGAAGCGGGCCTTGATGTTTCTTGGCCCGCTTTTCCTGTGCCTGGCGTCCAAAGCGGCAAATGAGGAGCGATAGCGCTCCCGATGGGTCGGAAGCTCGAGGACAGGAAACCGAATGTCAGCCCTGCTTATCATCATCGTCTTAAGTGCATTTTCGATCGCCTATGGCGTCTGGGCCTATGCCGACGTCATGAAACGCGATGCCGGCAACCAGCGCATGCAGGAGATTTCCGCAGCGGTCGCCGAGGGCGCACAGGCCTATCTGAAGCGCCAATACGTCACCATTTCGATGGTCGGCGTCGTCCTGTTCGTCGTGCTGGCCTATCTGTTGGGCAAATGGGTCGCCGTCGGCTTCCTGATCGGCGCCGTGCTGTCCGGCATGGCCGGCTTCATCGGCATGAACGTCTCGGTGCGCGCCAATGTCCGCACCGCCCAGGCGGCGATGCAGTCGCTGGGGGACGGCCTCGACGTCGCCTTCAAGGCGGGCGCCGTCACCGGCATGCTGGTCGCCGGTCTCGCCCTGCTCGGCGTTGCCGTCTATTACGGCGTCCTGACCTCGATGCTGGGCTTCAGCCCCTCCAGCCGCGTCGTCATCGATTCGCTGGTGGCGCTCGGCTTCGGCGCCTCGCTGATCTCGATCTTCGCCCGTCTCGGCGGCGGCATCTTCACCAAGGGGGCGGATGTCGGGGCCGACCTTGTCGGCAAGGTCGAGGCCGGCATCCCCGAGGATGATCCGCGCAACCCGGCGACGATCGCCGACAATGTCGGCGACAATGTCGGCGACTGCGCCGGCATGGCGGCCGACCTGTTCGAGACCTATGCCGTGACGCTGGTCGCGACCATGGTGCTGTCGGCGATCTTCTTCGCCGGCCAGCCCGTGCTGGGCACGATGATGCTCTACCCGATGGCGATCGGCGCAGCCTGCATCGTCACCTCGATCATCGGCACCTTCTTTGTGAAGCTCGGCGCCAACCAGTCGATCATGGGCGCGCTCTACAAGGGCTTCATCGCGGCGGGCGTGCTCTCGGTCGGCGCGATCGCGGCGGTTAACCACCTGATGTTCGGCGGCTTCTCGGCCTCCTTCACCACCGGGCAGGGCGTCACCTTCACCTCGGGCGGGCTCTTCGCCTGCGCGCTGGTCGGCCTCGCCGTGACGCTGCTGATCGTCGTCATCACCGAATACTATACCGGCACCGGCAAGCGCCCGGTGGTCTCGATCGCCCAGGCCTCGGTCACCGGCCACGGCACCAACGTCATCCAGGGCCTCGCCGTCTCGCTGGAATCGACCGCGCTGCCGACGCTCGTGATCGTCGCCGGCATCATCGTCTCCTATGGCTTCGCCGGCCTGTTCGGCATTGCGATTGCCACCACCGCGATGCTGGCGCTGGCCGGCGTGGTCGTGGCGCTCGACGCCTTCGGCCCGGTCACCGACAATGCCGGCGGCATTGCCGAGATGGCCGGCCTGCCCAAGGAGGTGCGCCAGTCGACCGATGCGCTAGACGCCGTCGGCAACACCACCAAGGCGATCACCAAGGGTTATGCGATCGGCTCCGCCGGTCTCGGCGCGCTGGTGCTCTTCGCGGCTTATACCTCCGACCTGAATTTCTTCATCGCGGAAGCCAACAAGGCGGGCTCGACGACCTTCCAGTACTTCAAGGGCGTCACGGTCGATTTCTCGCTGTCCAACCCCTATGTCGTCGTCGGCCTGCTGCTCGGCGGGCTGATCCCCTTCCTCTTCGCCGGCATGGGCATGACGGCGGTGGGGCGCGCGGCTGGCTCCGTCGTCGAGGAGGTCCGCCGCCAGTTCAAGGAGAAGCCTGGCATCATGGACGGCACCGAGCGGCCCGATTATGCCCGCGCCGTCGACCTGCTGACCAAGGCGGCGATCAAGGAGATGGTCGTTCCCTCGCTCCTGCCCGTGCTGGCGCCGATCGTGACCTATTTCGCGATCAATGCCATCGCCGGCCGTAACCAGGCCTTCGCGGCGGTGGGCGCCATGCTGCTGGGCGTCATCGTCACGGGCATCTTCGTCGCCATCTCGATGACCTCGGGCGGCGGCGCCTGGGACAACGCCAAGAAGTCCTTCGAGGACGGCTTCGTCGACAAGGACGGCGTGCGTCACATGAAGGGCTCGGAGGCGCACAAGGCCTCAGTCACCGGCGACACCGTCGGCGACCCCTACAAGGACACGGCCGGCCCCGCCGTGAACCCCGCGATCAAGATCACCAACATCATCGCGCTGCTGCTGCTGGCCATCCTGGCGCATAGCTGAGACGGCAGCACAGTCCGGCGACAGGAACCCCGCGGAGCGATCCGCGGGGTTTTTCCTTAAGTTCCGCATTCGCCGACCGCGCTTGCGTGGAGGTGGTGTCAATAATAGATATTGGCTTGGAGCAAGCAGAGGAGGAGCTTATGGCCGTCAGTGCGGAGCTCGGGCAGCGCCTCGAGGACGTTGTCGAGACGCTGGTCGCCTCGGGCCGCTACAACTCCAAGAGCGAGGTACTGCGCGAAGGCGTTCGACTCGTCGAAGAACGCGAGAAGCGCCTCATGGTTCTGGACCGCGCACTCGAAGCCGGCCTGGCGGAGGCCGATGACGGGCATCTGACCGCAGGCGATGATGTCTTTGCCGAACTCCGCGCGCGTTACAGCGATCGGGCCGGCAAAACGGAATGAAACTCGCGTTCACGCCGACTGCTCGCCGGGATCTTCAGGAGATCGGTGACTACATCGCACGCGACAGTCGGCGGCAGGCAATGCGTTTCGTGATCGCTCTCGAACGGTTTTGTGGCAAGCTGCTATCGCAACCCGAGCGATATCCGCTCTCGCCGCGCCATGCCGAGCGGGGTGTTAGGCGCGCGGCTCTTCGAGACTATCTGGTTTTCTACCGGGTGCGCGAAACAACCGTCGAAATCCTCCGCATCCTGCACGCTGCGCGCGATGTCGACACCATCGTCGAGCGCTTGTAGTTCGCGCTGACGGACCACCAAAGACTCAAGACATCAAACGGTTGCTCCGGATTGTTGAATCAGGTTGCGACCTTCCTGAAACACCCTGGAAAGCTACCTCCGGGACCGTAGCGTTCCCGCCTGCCCCTCTGCCCGGCTCGTGACATGGTCTCTCCAGCCAAGGAGAAAGCCATGACGACGCAAGCCATTGTCAGCCCGGTCGCGGCAGGAAACCGCACGACCGAACTCTGTCTCCTGCTTCTCCTCGCCACGCTCTGGGGCGGCTCCTACAGCTTCATCAAGATCGGCGTCGAGACGATCCCGCCAGTCACCCTGATCGCGGCGCGCACACTGATCGCCGGCGCGATCCTGCTCGCCGTGCTGCGCTGGCGCGGCGTGAGCCTGCCCCGCGATCTCGCGACATGGCGGCTCTTCCTCGTTCAGGCCTGCCTCAACAGCGTCGTGCCGTTTACGCTGATTGCCTGGGCTGAGCGCAGCGTCGATGCCGGGCTCGCGACCATCCTGAGCTCGACCAGCCCGATCTTCGTCGTCCTGATGACTTGCCTGGCGGGAACCGCCGAGCGTCTGTCGCGGCTCAGGCTGGCCGGAATCGCAGCCGGCCTCGCCGGCACTGTCCTGGTTGTCGGCATGCAGGCCATGTCCGGCTTCGGCGAGCAGTTGGCGGCTCAACTGGCGCTGGTCGTGGCCAGCCTCTGCTATGCTGGGGCGGCTCTGTTCGGGCGGAACTTCAAGGGGCTCGACCCGATCATGCCGGCCGCGGGTTCGCTCGTCTGCGGCGCGCTCCTCCTGCTGCCGCTCAGCCTCGTCCTGGACCGGCCCTGGACGCTCGCGCCCTCGGCCCAATCGATCCAGGCGCTGATCGCGCTCTCGGTGTTTTCCACCGCGCTGGCCTTCGTGATCTATTTCCGGCTGATCGCGCGGCTGGGCTCGGTCGCGACGACATCCGTCGCCTATCTGCGCGTCCCGACCGGCGTTCTCATCGGCATGGTCTTTCTGGGCGAGGCACTGGCTCCCACGGCTTGGGCGGGCTTGGTCCTCGTCGTCGGCGGCGTCCTGGCGATGACGCTGCCGGTGCGCAGGCCGCGGGCGTCTTCCTGACGCAGAGCGGTGATCCAGGCAAAAAAGACCCCGCGGCGCGAGCCGCGGGGTCCTTGTCGTTGCCGCTTCAGCGTACCGCCTTACGAACCGAACGGCGTGAATTTCGTTACGCCGCGGAAGAGGTTGCGCAGGAAGCTCTGCTCCTCGCCGCCGGTCGCGGTCGTGCGGCTGATGAAGTCGAAGATCACGCCGTCCTGCAACCCGTAATGGGCGATGCGCTCGACTTTGAAGCCCTTGTTGAAATAGACCACCAGCACCTTCTGGTCGATGACGGTCAGGTCCTGGAACTGGAAGCGTCGGCGCACCGTCTGGCTGATGTAGTAGAAGGTCCGGTTGCCGACGGTCGAGGTCGTCGAGGGCGTGCCCAGGATCGACAGGACCTGCTGCACGTCCATGCCGACCTTGACCTGCGCGATCAGCGCCGCGTCGGCGACGAAGCCGCGCTGGAATTCCTCGTTCATGCCGGCCGAAGTCGCCAGCTTGAAGCCGCCGGCATTGGGGCCGCAGGCTGCGAGGGTCAGGGAGGTTGTCGCGAGGAGGCCGAGGAGGGCTGTACGGCGGGAGACGGCGATCATTCGGACAGCATCCAGTGGCGTTGCGGCTCGGGCCCAGGGCCCGCGCCGCTTGTCAAACGGGTGGAGGTTGGCGTAACGCCCGAGAATGGCTTTGGCAAGGCAAGGACGTCGTCCCGGCCGCCAGCCGGAGATACGGGTTCGAATGTTTGGTTTGTTCGGCAAGCGGAAAGACAGGCAGGCGCCGGTCGATGCGTTGTTCAAGCGCATCGCCGAGGCGTCGCGCCAGCCTGCGCTCTATCTCGCCGGGGGCATTCCCGACAATTTCGAGGGACGCTTCGAATCGCTGACGCTGCATGTCTTCCTCGTGCTGCGCCGGCTGCGCGAACTCCCCGCGCCGGCCGCCGATCTCGCGCAGGAACTGGTCGATGCCTGTTTCGCCTATCTCGAACTTGGCTTCCGCAATGGTGGCATCAGCGACATCGCCGTTCCCAAGCGCATGAAGAAGATCGGCCAGATGTTCTATGGTCGCATCCGCGCCTATGAGACGGCACTGGAAAACCAGCGCGCCGAGGACCTGGTCGAGGCGCTGCGCCGCAATGCGAGTTCGACGCAGGCGTCGGAAGAGGGCGCAATCATGCTCGCAGCCTATGCCGGCCGCGCGCAGGCCCATCTGGCCGGGCTCGACCTGGACGGCATCCTGAAAGATGCCGCATTGTTTCCCGCACCGGCCGAAACGGAGGCCAGCCATGGCGCCTGATGCCGCATCGCCCTTGCCGCTGCACCGGCCCGTCCGGATCGAGGACATCAAGCAGCGCGGTTCCCGGATCGCGGTCCGCGCCGAGGCGGGCGAACTCGCCGGCATCGCCGGCATGCTCGCCCTGCCGTCGGTGGAAAAGCTGGAGGCGCGTTACCTGCTCACGCGCAATGGCGAGCGGGTCAAGCTTGAGGGCGAGATCGAGGCGGCGCTGCACCAGAACTGCATCGTCACGCTCGATGCCTTCCCCGTCACGCTCTCCGTGCCGCTGAAGCTCGATTTCGCGCCTGAAGCCCCCGAGAATCCGCGCCGCAAGAGCGCCGACGAGGACGAAGGCGAGATCGACATAGAGGTTCGCCTCAACGAGGACGACCCGCCGGAGCCGATCGTCGACGGGGTTATCGATCTCGGCGCGGTGACGCTGGAGTTCCTCGCTCTGGCGCTCGACCCCTATCCCCGCAAGCCCGGCGCCGCCTTCGCCGAACCCGTTCCCGAGGAGCCGCCGGAATCGCCCTTCGCGGCGCTTGCGCGGCTCAAGCGCGACGAGTAAGGGCGATTGCCTTCTTAACCATGGCTTGCGGCTCACGCCTAACTCGCTATTGTCCCGCCCGCATCGAGCCGCCCCGGAATGAAGGTCGGCCGCTCCTGGGATCAACCATCACTCCATGACACGACCGGTTACAATCGCGCTCGATGCGATGGG
>DATDBB010000481.1:0-14797 GCA_036525085.1 Allobosea sp. | reverse complement strand
CCGGACATGAACTCGCTGGTCATGCTGGGGACGACCACGGCCTATCTCTATTCGGTCGTCTCGACGTTTCTGCCGTGGCTGCTGCCGCCAGGGCTCGACTACACCTATTTCGAGGCGGGCGCCGTGATCGTCACGCTGGTTCTGTTCGGCCGCTATGCGGAGGCGCGTGCCAAGGGGCGAACCGGCGACGCCATCCGCCAGTTGCTGACGCTCCAGGCCAAGACCGCCCGCATCCTGCGCGATGGCCGGGAGCAGGATGTGCCGATCGCAGAGGTAGGGCTCGGCGACGTCGTTGTCGTGCGGCCCGGCGAGAGGCTGCCCGTCGATGGCGAGGTCGTCGAGGGCTCCTCCTTCGTGGACGAGTCAATGATCACCGGCGAGCCGATCCCGGTCCAAAAAGGGGCCGGCGATACGGTTGTCGGCGGCACCGTCAACAAGACCGGCTCGTTCCGTTTTCGCGCCACAAAAATCGGTGCCGACACGCTGCTGGCGCAGATCGTCCGGACCATGGAGGCGGCGCAGGGTTCCAAGCTGCCGATCCAGGCGATCGTCGACAAGGTGACGATGTGGTTCGTGCCGGCGGTGATCGCGGCGGCTATCATCACCTTCATCGTCTGGATGGTCTTCGGACCGAGCCCGGCCTTCTCGCTGGCGATCGTGAACGCGGTCGCGGTGCTGATCATCGCCTGTCCCTGCGCCATGGGGCTGGCGACGCCGACCTCGATCATGGTCGGCACCGGCAAGGCTGCCGAGATGGGCGTGCTGTTCCGGCGCGGCGAGGCCTTGCAAGCGCTGCGGGACGTCACGATCGTCGCCCTCGACAAGACCGGCACGATCACCAGGGGGCGGCCGGAGCTGACCGACATCGTAGTGGCCGAGGGCTTCGCCGAGGCCGAGGTGCTGCGCCTCGTCGCCGCGGTGGAGACGCGCTCGGAGCATCCGATCGCCGAGGCGATCGTCGCGGAGGCGCACCGTCGCGGCTCTGTCGTTCTCGAACCAGAGGCCTTCGCGGCCGAGCCCGGATTCGGTGTTTCGGCCATGGTCGAGGGACGCGCGCTGCTCGTCGGCGCCGACAGGTTGCTGACGGCGAAGGGCATCGATGTCTCACCCTTCGCTGCGGTGGCGGCAAGGCTCGGCGGGCAGGGCCGGTCGCCGCTCTATGCGGCGGTGGATGGGAAGCTCGCTGCTGTGCTCGCCGTCGCCGATCCGCTCAAGGAGACCAGTCTGGAGGCCCTGGAGGCGCTGCGGGGGCTCGGCCTGCGGATCGTCATGATCACCGGCGACAACCGCCGCACGGCCGAAGCGATCGCCGCAGGCCTGCCGATCGACGAGGTCGTCGCCGAGGTCCTGCCGGCGGGCAAGGTCGAGGTGATCAAGCGGCTGCAGGCCGGAGGCGCCCGTGTCGCCTTCGTCGGCGACGGCATCAATGACGCGCCGGCGCTGGCGCGGGCCGATGTCGGCCTCGCCATCGGCACCGGCACGGACATCGCCATCGAGAGCGCCGATGTCGTGCTGATGTCGGGCGATCTGCGCAATGTGGCGAATGCGGTGGCGCTGTCGCGCGCGACGATCCGCAACATCGCCGAGAACCTGTTCTGGGCCTTCGGCTACAATGCCGTTCTGATCCCGGTCGCGGCGGGCGCGCTCTTTCCGGCCTATGGCATCCTGATGTCGCCGATGTTCGCCGGCCTCGCCATGGCGCTGTCCAGCGTCAGCGTCGTCGCCAATGCCTTGCGGCTGAAGCGGTTTCGCCCGCCGCTCATGGCGCATGCCGGCCGCGCGAGCGAGGCGGCTTCCTGGCCACGCTGATTTCGCACGGAAACACGCTGTCATCCCGGACAAGCGGCGAAGCCGCGCTGATCCGGGATCCATCGTCGAGCGCAGTTCCCTACGATGGATCCCGGAGCTCCGCTTCGCTGCGTCCGGGATGACGCGGTGGTTCCGAGATGAACCGGATGATGCGGCTTGCAATCCCGCAAGAAAGGGCTTGAACCTCTAGTCGCTAGAGGGATTATGGTCCTGCCGGTTCGAGATTCACAATGCCGGTGCCCCATGACCCTATCCGATGATCGCAGCTCCCATCACCATCATGGCCCGGGCTCGTCCTGTTGCGGCGGACATGATCACGCGCAGGATCACACCACGCCGCCTGCGGCCGCGGCGACAGAGCACATCCATGGGCCGTCCTGCGATCACGACCATGCGGAGCCCGCCGCCGCGTCTTCTACGCCGGTGGCTGGCTCCGTCGTCTGGCGTGTCGACGGCATGGATTGCGGCAACTGCGCCAACACGATCCGCACAGCGCTGGAGCGCCTGCCGGGCGTGTCGGACATCCAGATCTCGATCACGAAGGAGACGCTCGCGCTCGTCCTGGACGAACGGCTGACCACGCCTGCCACGATCGAGGACCGGATCGGGACGCTCGGCTACAAGCCGAGCCGCCTCGACGCTGCCCCGGGCGGTGCGGCGCCCGTCATCCGCGAGGCGCCGGTCGCCTGGTGGCGCCAGGCCAAGGGGCGTCTCGTCATCGTCTCGGGCGGGCTGGTCGCGCTGGCCTATCTGACCTCCGTCGTCGCGCCCGGCTGGCATGATCCGCTGTTCATCGCCGCCAGCTTGATCGCAGCGGCGCCGGTGGCGCGCCAGGCCATCGCCTCGGCGCGGGCGGGAGCGCCCTTCACGATCGAGATGCTGATGTCGATCGCGGTGATCGGCGCGCTGTTCATCGGCGCGGCCGAGGAGGCCGCCATCGTCGTCTTCCTGTTCTGCGTCGGCGAGGTGCTGGAGAGCGTCGCGGCCAACAAGGCGCGCGCCGGCATCCGCGCGCTGGGCGATCTCGTGCCGCAGACGGCGCTGCTGGAGGTGGATGGGCGGCTCAGCGAGGTGCCGGCCGCGACGCTCGCTATCGGCCAGACCGTTCTGGTGCGGCCCGGCGACCGCATTCCCGCCGACGGATCGGTGATCGAAGGGCTATCCAGCGTCGACGAGGCCTCGATCACCGGCGAATCCGTGCCGCGCGCCAAGGAGCCCGGCTCCGAGGTCTTCGCCGGCACGATCAACCACGATGCGGCCTTGAAGATTCGTGTCGAGCGCGCCGCGCAGGACAACATGATCGCCCGCATCGTCGCGCTGGTCGAGGAGGCGCAGGATGCCAAGGCGCCGACGGAACGCTTCATCGACCGCTTCTCGCGGCTCTACATGCCCTTCATCGTCGGCCTCTCGGTGCTGGTCGCGGTCCTGCCGCCGCTGCTGGCGGGTGGTGACTGGAGCGAGTGGCTCTATCGCGGGCTGGCGCTGCTGCTGATCGGCTGCCCCTGCGCGCTGGTGATCTCGGTGCCGGCCGCCGTGGCTTCGAGCCTCGCCGCCGCTGCCCGACGCGGGCTGCTCATCAAGGGCGGGGCGGTGATGGAGAGACTCGCTGCGATCGAGGCCGTGGCCTTCGACAAGACCGGCACGCTGACGCTGGGCAAGCCGGCGGTGACCGATGTCGTTGCGCTGAGCGGCAGCGAGGCCGAGGTGCTATCGCTGGCTGCGGCGGTCGAGCGCCGTTCCAGCCATCCGCTGGCGGCTGCGATCGTGGGGCGGGCCGATGCCGACGGTCTCGCGGAGATCGAGGCGCTGGATGTCTCGGCCGTTCCGGGCAAGGGGATGGCCGGCACCATTGCTGATCGCGCCGTTTTCGTCGGCGCGCCGCGCCATGCGTCCGACTGGGCGCCGCTGCCTGCTGAGGCGACGGACGCCATCGCGCGGCTGGAGGGCGAGGGCAAGACCGTGGTGGTCATCGTCAACGGCGCGCAGGCCATCGGCATCGTGGCGCTGCTGGACGAGCCCCGGCCGGATTCGGCGGCGGCCATCGCCGCTCTTAGGGCGCTCGACATCCGTCCGATCATGCTGACCGGCGACAACCAGCGTGCGGGCGCCGCGATCGGTCTCGCCCTTGGGATCGAGACGAAGGCGCAGATGCTGCCATCCGACAAGGCGCAGGCGATCAAGGATATGGCTGGCTCGGCGCGCATCGCGATGGTCGGCGACGGGATCAACGACGCGCCGGCACTTGCGAGCGCCCATGTCGGCATCGCCATGGGTTCGGGCACGAGCGTCGCGCTGGAAGCGGCCGATGCGGCGCTGCTGCACAACCGCGTCACCGATGTCCCCGCGCTGATCGCGCTGGCGCGGGCGACGATGGCGAATATCCGCCAGAACATTGCTATCGCGCTCGGGCTGAAGGGTCTGTTCCTCGTCACCACCGTCATCGGCGCGACGGGCCTCTGGGTCGCGATCCTCGCCGATACCGGCGGAACCGTGCTGGTCACGCTGAACGCATTGCGACTGCTCGGCTATTTCAGCGGAGACAAGACGACGCGCGGGGCGTGATGCAGGAAACTCGGGGGCGTCTGTGCGCGACGGGTTGACTTCCGTCGACGGGTGGGGAATTTCGGAGGCAGCGCGGGTGTAGCTCAATGGTAGAGCAGCAGCCTTCCAAGCTGAATACCCGGGTTCGATTCCCGGTACCCGCTCCAATCTCCCACATGCCAAGTTTTATGCCGACCCTCGCCGTCATCCTGGGCTTGCCCCGGAATCCATCGGAGGGCTCCGGAGCTTTACGATGGATCCCGGATCGGCGCGGCTTCGCCGCTTGTCCGGGATGACGAAGCGGTTCTGCGGTCTACCGATCGCCCGGGCTATCGAAACGCCGCCAAACCCGCTCGGCCGAGGATGCGACGGCGCATTCGATGAAATGAACGCCGCGCGCGCCGTCCGCCACGGTTGGATAATCAGCGTCGAGCGGATCGGCGCTGATACCCCGGCTTCGCGCGCGGATATCGGCAAAGACGCCGCGATAGATATTGGCGAAGGCCTCGATGAAGCCTTCGGGATGGCCGGCTGGAATCCGGCCGGCGCGGCGGGCCGATTCGCAGAGCCAGGGCGTGCCGCGCGTCAGGATCTGCAGCGGGCCGTCGCTGCGATGGTGAAGGAGGCGGTTCGGGTCCTCCTGCCGCCATTCGAGCGTGCCCAATTCGCCGGCCACGCGCAGCCTCAGATCGTTCTCCAAGCCGGCATTGATCTGCGAGGCCACGAGCACGCCGCGCGCGCCGCCCTTGAAGCGCATGAGTATGCTGGCGTCGTCGTCGAGCGCGCGGCCCGGAACCATCGTCCCGAGATCGGCGACGAGTTCCTCGATCGCAAGCCCGGTCACGGTGGAGACGAGGTTCTCGGCATGCGAGCCGATGTCGCCGAGCGCGCCGGCGATGCCGCTGCGCGCCGGGTCGGTGCGCCAGCCCGCCTGCTTGTTGCCGGTCGTCTCCAGCGCCGTGGCAAGCCAGCCCTGATTGTACTCGACGACGACCTTGCGGACGGCGCCGAGCACGCCGGAGCGCACCATCTCGCGGGCCTGCCGGACCATCGGATAGCCGGTGTAGTTGTAGGTCACGCCGAAGACCGTGCGGCGCTGCGAGACCGCCGCGACGAGCGCGTCGGCCTGCTCGCTGGTATGCACCAGCGGCTTGTCGCAGACGACGTTGAAGCCGGCTTCGGCGAAGGCCTGCGCGATCGGGAAATGGCTGTCCGTCGGCGTGACGATGACCACGGCATCGACGCGCTCATGCGCCGGGCGCTTCAACTCGGCCTCGAGTAGCGCCTGCCAGCTTCTGTGGTTGTGTTGGTCGTGCAGTCCGAGCGCGCGGCCGGATTCCAAGGCTCGCGCGGGGGAAGAGGAGAGTGCGCCGGCGGCGAGGTCAGCGAGCCCGTCGAGTGCGATGGCATGGCGATGCACGGCGCCGATGAAAGCGCCCTGGCCGCCGCCGACCATGGCATAGCGCAGCCGGTGCTGAGTTTCGTCCTTCATCGGCTCCTCCGTGAAGCGTGCAGGCGGCCGCCCCGGTGAGGGGCGGCCGCAAACGATGTCCGCCTCAGAACGGCGAGTCGGGGAAGTAGAAGTCCTTGGCGTTGCTCTTGTCGATCAGCACCGAGGGGATGATCGTCGTCGCCGGCAGCTTCTCGCCTTTGAGCCGCGCTTCGGCCGTCAGCTTGATCGCGTCGTAGATGAATTTCGGCGAGTAGCTGACATTGGCCTGGATGCGCGGATCCTTGCCGTCGATGATCAGCTTGACCATGTCCTTCGCGCCGGCGCCGCCGAAGATCACCTTGATGTCCTTGCGGTTGGCCTGCTCGATCGCGCGCATGGCGCCGAAGGCCATGTCGTCATCGGCTGCCCAGAAGGCGTCGATCTCCTTGAACCGGGTCAGGAAGTCCTGCGTGACCTTGTAGGCGTCGTCGCGGTTCCAGTTGGCGAATTTCGCGTCGAGCAGTTTGACGTCCGGATTGGCCTTGAGAACGGCGTTGAAGGCATCCATGCGCTCGGTGTCGAGCGTGGTCGGGATGCCGCGCAGCGCCACCACATTGCCCTTTCCGCCCAGCGCCTTGACGATGTATTCGGCCGGCACCTTGCCGAAGGCGGTGTTGTCGCCGGCGACATAGGCGTCCTGCGCCGAGGTATCGGTCAGGCCGCGGTCGACCACGGTCACATAGGCGCCCTTGGCCTTCACATTCGCCACTGGCCGCGTCAGCGCTGCCGACTCGAAGGGGAAGACGACAAGCGCGTTGATCTTGTTGACCGTGCTGAGGTCCTGCAACTGGTTGGCCTGTTCGGTCGCGTTGGCGGCGGTGCGGATGGTGATCTTGAGGTCCTTGTGCTTGGCCTCGAGGTCCTTCTTGGCCTGGTTCGCCCAGTAGTTGATGCCGCCCATGAAGCTGTGGGTCGCGGCGGGGATGGAGACGCCGAGATTGACGGGCTCGGCGGCGGCGCTGGTCACAGCGAAGGCGAGGCTCGCTGCCGTGGCGGCGAGCATGAGGCTGCGTCTGGTCTGCATCGACATCGTTTCTCTCCCTTTATGGATCCGCCTTAGCGGCGGCCCTTCTGCAAAAACGCGACGGTGATGATGACGAAGCCCTGGACGGCGGCGTTGAGGTAGACGCTGATCAGGCTCGTCAGGTTGAGGATGTTGCTGATCACCGAGAGCAGGATCGCGCCGACGACCGTGCCGATGATGCTGCCGTGGCCGCCCTTGAGCGCGGCGCCGCCGACGATGACCGCCGCGATCGCCTCGAGCTCCCAGAGCAGGCCGGTGGTCGGCGAGGCCGAGGCCAGGCGCGGCACATAGAACAGCGTGGCGATGCCGACGCAGATGCCCAGCAGCATGTAGGTGAGGATCTTGACGCGCTCGACATCGACAGCCGCGTAGCGCGCGACGGTCTCGTTGGAGCCGATCGCCTGGACATGCCGACCATAGGCCGTCTTGTTCAGGATCGCCGCGCCGATCAGCGCGACGACGAGGAAGGCGACGACCGGGATCGGCACGCCGAGCAGGCTTCCGTAATAGACCGGCGCATAGAGGTCGGCGAGGCTGTTCTGCAGCGTCAGCGCGCCGCCATCGGCGAAATAGGTGAGATACGCCCGGTAGATGCCGAGCGTGCCGAGCGTCACGATGAAGGGCTCGATCCGTCCTTTCGCGATCAGTAAGCCATGGATCAGCCCGAAGACGCCGCCGAGCAGGATCGCCAGTCCCGCGCCGCAGATCACGGCCAGCAGTGGCGATCCGAGCGCGCCGGCCGCCCAGTTGATGAACATGATGACGCAACCGGCGATCAGCGCCGCCATCGAGCCGACCGAAAGATCGATCCCGCCCAGGATGATGACGAAGCACATTCCCACCGCGATGATGCCGATGAAGGCGGTGCGGGTCAGGACGTTGAGCGCGTTGTCGAGCGTCGCGAAGTCGCCATTCAGAGCTGCGCCGGCAAGACAGAGCAAAACGAGGCCGAGGACGGGGCCGACGCTGGCGAGCCTTTCCGCCCAGGGCGTTCCGGTCGCCGGGCGGCGCAGATCGGCGGCGACGCCGCCGGCTGTCTCAGGCTGCGACATGACGCGTCCCCGTGGCATGAGCGATCATCTCGACCTCCGTCATATCCGCGCCCTCGACGGTCGCGACGAGCCGGCCGGCGCGCATGATCGCCACGCGATGGGCCAATCCGATCAATTCGACCAGCTCCGAGGAGATCACGACGACGGCGAGGCCCTGCCGGGCGAGCCGCTGGATCAGGAAATAGATCTCGCGCTTGGCGCCGACATCGACGCCGCGGGTCGGCTCGTCGAGCACCACCACCTTCGGCTCGGGATGCAGCACCTTGGCGAGGGCGAGCTTCTGCTGGTTGCCGCCGGAGAGCGAGGTCGCGCGTGCCGAAAGCGAGCCGGCGCGGATGCCGAAGGCCTCGACGGCCTGCGCCAGAGCTTGTCGCTCGGCGCCGTGATCGAGCCATGGCCTGGCGTAGCGCTCCAGCGCCATCAGGGTGAGGTTTGGCGCAAGGGGGAAGTCGACATGCAGCCCCTTGCCCTTGCGATCTTCGCTCAGATAGCTGAGCCCGTGCCGGGTCGCGTCCTGAAGCGTCCGCAGCGTCACAGGCCGCCCCGCGACCTCGACGCTGCCGGCGCCGGGCCTCAGGCCCAGAATGCCCTCGAACAGTTCGGTCCGCCCCGCACCGACGAGGCCGGCGAAGCCGAGGATTTCGCCCGGCCGCACGGCGAAGGAGACGTCGCTGGCCCAGCCCGGCACGGAGAAGCCCTCGACCTTCAGAGCCGGCGGCGCGGACGCGTCGAAGGGTGCCTTCTCCGGGAAGAGGTCCGCGATCTCGCGGCCGACCATCATCGTCGCCATATCGTGGCGGGTCATCGAGGCTGTCGGCGCGCGGCCGACGAGGCGCCCGTCCCGCATCACGATGACCTCGTCGGTGATCCGTTCGACCTCGTCGAGCTTGTGCGAGATGTAGACGATGGTGACCCCGTCGGCGCGCATCCGCTCGATCAATGCGAAGAGGCGGGCGACCTCGGACGGCGTCAGGGTCGCCGTCGGCTCGTCCATGATCAGCAGGCGGGTCTTGCGCGACAGCGCCTTGGCGATCTCGACGAGCTGTTTCTCGGC
The DNA here is from genome assembly GCA_036525085.1 of Allobosea sp. Taxonomy (GTDB): domain Bacteria; phylum Pseudomonadota; class Alphaproteobacteria; order Rhizobiales; family Beijerinckiaceae; genus Allobosea. Next base: position 5,825 of record DATDBB010000481.1, on the reverse strand, counting down.
GACGATCAGCCGCCGCACCGGTGTGTCTGGAGCGCGGGCGAGGCCGACCTGGGCCAGCGCGGCCTCCGCTTCCCGCTGCATGGCGGCCTCGTCGAGGAACCAGCCCTTGCGGCGCTCATGGCCGAGGAAGATGTTGCCGGCGATCGTCAGATCCTCGGCGAGGTTGAACTCCTGATGGATCAGGACGATGCCCAGCGCCTCGGCGTCGCGCGAGCCGGAGAAGACGACCGGCCCGCCTTCCGCCAGCACGCGACCTTCGCTCGGTTGTTCGTAGCCGGCGAGGATCTTCATCAGCGTCGACTTGCCGGCCCCGTTCTCGCCGAGCAGACCGTAGACGCGGCCGGGCTCCAGCGAAAACGAGACCCCGTGCAGCACCTCGACCGGGCCGAAGCGCTTGACGATGCCGTCGAAGGCGACGGAAAGGCCGCGACCATGCGCGCTCATCGCGTGCCTCCGCTGCGCAGTGCCTCGCGCATCGCCAGCACGCCGGCGCCGATCAGGCCCGTCTCCGGCCCGAGCGGAGCGGAGTTGATCTCGAGATGGCGTGTGGAGAGCGCGAGCGAGCGCTGGTTCACGCTCTGGCGGATCGCGGCGAGGAACATCGGGCCGATCTGCGAAACGCCGCCGCCGATGAAGATATGCGACGGGTTGTAGAAGTTGACCAGCGCCGCCAGCACCTGCCCGATCAGGCGGCCGGAGCGGCGCACGATCGCATCGGCTTCGGCATCGCCGGCGCGGCAGGCGGCGCCGATGTCGCTGGCCTCGAGCCGCCCCGTTTCGGCGAGGCGCTGCGCCAATGCTGGGCTGCGGCCCGTCTCCGCCGCTTCCCGGCCCATCGCGACGATCGCGGGCGCGGCCGCCATCGCCTCGACGCAGCCGCGATTGCCGCAGCGGCAGAGCGGCCCCTCGGGATCGACGCAGATATGCCCGACATCGCCGGCCGAACCGCTGGCGCCGCGATAGAGCTCGCCATGGCAGACGATGCCGCAGCCGATGCCGGTGCCGACCTTGATGACGAGGAAGTTCTCGATCTGCTTGCGCTGGCGCCAGAGCACGCCGAGCGCCATCAGGTTCACGTCGTTGTCGACGAAGACCGGCGCCTCGGTGATCTCGCGCAGGTCGTCGCGAATGGCATAGCTGTCCCAGCCGGGCATCAGCGGCGGATTGACGAGTTGGCCGACGGCGAAATTGACCGGGCCGGGCACGCCGATTCCGACGGCGAGCACGCGTTCGCGGGCGATCCCGTGCTGCGCCAGCATGGCCGGAATCAGGCTGCGCAGACGTGCCATGATCGGCCCTGGGCCTGCCTGCACGTCGACCTCCTGGGAGTGGCGTGCGATGATGCCGAGATCGGGGCGCAGGAGCGCGACATCGAGGCTGGTCGCGCCGATGTCGACGCCGATCAGGACGCCGATGCGGCCATGGACCCGGAGCGTCTCGGGACGCCGCCCGCCCGTCGAATGCTGGACGCCTGCCTCGTCGAGCAGGCCCTGGTCGAGCAGACCGGCCGCGAGCGCATTGGTCTTGCTGCGCGAGAACTGGAGCGTATCGGACAAGGCGTGGCGCGCGGCGCCGCCGGCCCAGAACGCCGCTTCCAGCAGCGCGAGCTCGTCGGGACTCAAAGCATGCCAGGGCAGCGCGATGGCAGCCTCCTGCGTTCCTCGATCGGCCTGTCCCGGCCGTTGCTCGGAAGGCTAGGAGCGAACCGCTCGCCTGCTCAAGACCAAACTTCAGCCGAAATCAGGCGGATGTCTGGATGAAGCAGGCCTTGGCCTGGCAGCGTCGTGCTCTGGACCGATCGCACCCTCCCGCGCCATCCTGCGGCGAAACGAAAAGGGACGAGACGATGCCGGCGACGATGAAGGGCCCCGCAATTTTTCTGGCGCAGTTCGCGGGTGACAAGGCGCCGTTCGATAGCTGGACATCCATCACGGCCTGGGCGGCCGGCCTCGGCTATCGCGGCGTGCAGTTGCCGTCCTGGGACGGCCGCTTCATCGATCTCGCCCGCGCCGCCGAATCTCAAGGCTATTGCGACGAGATCGCCGGCATCGCGCGCGAGAACGGCGTCGCGATCTCCGAACTCTCGACGCATCTGCAGGGCCAGCTCGTCGCGGTGAACCCGGCCTATGACGCCGCCTTCGATGCCTTCGCGCCCGCCGCCCTTCACGGTCGCCCGGCCGAGCGCCAAGCCTGGGCGGTGGAACAGGTCAAGCTCGCGGCGAGGGCGTCGCGGCGGCTCGGGCTCGGCGGGTCGGTCAGCTTCACGGGGGCGCTGGCCTGGCCCTTCGTCTACCCCTGGCCGCAGCGGCCCGCCGGGCTCGTGACCGAGGCCTTCGGCGAACTGGCGCGACGCTGGCGGCCGATCCTCGATGTCTATGAGGAGCACGGCGTCGATATCGGCTTCGAGATCCATCCGGGGGAGGATGTCTTCGACGGCGCGACCTTCGAACTGTTCCTCGACCGTCTCGACGGGCATCCGCGCTGCCGGATCAACTACGATCCTTCGCATTTCCTGCTGCAGCAGCTCGATTACCTCGCCTTCATCGACATCTATCACGAGCGGATCAGCGCCTTTCATGTGAAGGATGCGGAATTCCGTCCAAATGGCCGGCAGGGCGTCTATTCCGGCTTCGCCTCGTGGGTCGAGCGGGCCGGGCGCTTCCGCTCGCTGGGCGACGGGCAGGTCGACTTCAAGGCGATCTTCTCGAAGCTCGCGCAATATGGGTTCGACGGCTGGGCGGTGCTCGAATGGGAGTGTGCGCTGAAGCACCCCGAGGATGGCGCGCGCGAGGGTGCGTCCTTCATCGCCGAGCACATCATCCGCGTCACCGACAAGGCTTTCGATGATTTCGTCGGTGGTGGCGACCCGGGCCTCGCGCGAAGGATGCTGGGGCTGGGCTAAGCGGCCTGGTGCGGTCTTGTCCGTGTGACGAGCGATGATAGGCTACCCTGCGTCAGCAGGGAGAGCGGCATGCGGGTGGCCTGGGCGATCGCGATCGTGTTGCCGGTCGGGTTCGGCAGCGTTGCCGAGTCGCGGGAACTCGCGGGGCGCTTCGGCTATCTCGGCGAATGGGATGTCACTGCGGTTCTGTCCGAGGAGAAGGCGGGCCGTGCCTCGGCTACGGAATTCGCAGGATCGCTGCTGATGAAGCACAATGCGGTCTGCGGCCCCGGCGAGACACCGGAGAAATCCGGCCGTATCCGCATGAGCGTGCGCGGTAATCGCTACTCCGCGCAGATGACGCTGGCGGGCTCGGCCTGCTCGTTCTCGGGCACGCTCTCCGAGACGGCCCATACCTTCGTGACCTGCGGCGGCGAGGGACAGATCCCGCTGCGGCTCTGGTTCAAATAGACGAAGCTGTCTGGGTTGCGGCTACGGCTCGCGCACGACCCTGAAGCCATTGGTGTAGAAGCGCACATCGGCCTCGTATTTGAAGCGCGCCGCCGAGCGCAGATAGCGCGGGTCGTTGTTGAAGGAGCCGCCGCGCAACACGCGCTCGCGGCAGCCCGGCGCCGTAAAGGCGCTGCCGTCGCGCGGCGCCGTGCGATAGCTGTCGCTCCAGCAATCGGCGACCCATTCGGCGGCGTTGCCGGCCATGTCGTAGAGCCCGAAGCCATTGGCGGGGTACTGGCCGACCTCGACCGCCTGCCGGCGCGTCGGATCATTGCAGCCGACGCAGTTGGCGCGCTCCTTCACCAGGGTGGCGCCCCAGGGATAGGTCGTCGTCGTGCCGCCGCGCGCGGCATATTCCCACTCCGCCTCGCTCGGCAGGCGGTATTTGCGGCCGGTCCTGGTCGAGAGCCAGGCGAGATAGGCGTTGGCATCGTTCCAGTGGATGTCGGTGACCGGACGCTTGCCGCGCCCGAGGCCGCGATCATTGGGGCGATGCGTGCAGCCGCCCTGGTCGACGCAGGCGTCCCATTCCTCGAATGTGACCTCGCGCAGGCCCAAATAGAAGGCGTTGCGGATCGCGACGGCATGGACCGGCTTCTCGAATTCGTAGAGTTCGTTCGCCCCCATCTCGAAGCTGCCGGGCTGGATCAGCACCAGTTCGGGGCAGCCGTCGCAGTCGCGCAGGGTTCGGGAGGAGGACGCCGAAGGCGCGGGCGCCGGCGGCCGGGCAGGCTGGCGTACGGACGCGACAGAGGGTGGTGGTGCCGCCTGTGGCGCTGGCGCAGGCGCGGCTACAGCAGGCTGCCTGGCAGCGTATTGCTGCTCGCGCGTCTTTGCCAGCCCGGCGAAGCGGCCATTGGGATAGGCGTTGAGATAGGCGCGATACTCGGCCGGGTTCTCGCTCGAGCGGATCGATTCCCAGAAGGCGAGCTCATAGGCGTCCTGGCGTGCCGCCGGCGATTCCATCGGCGGCAGCGGGATCACCGCCCGGCTGGTCTGGGCGATCTGGGCCGGGCGCGCGACCGGCGTGACGATCAGGCCGGCCGGCGGCTCCGACGAGGTCCAGATTTGCTGGCCGCGCCGCGTCAGCCGCGCCACCGCATCGCGGGTCCGGGCGATTGCAGCGGTCATGTCCAGGCCTGGCGTGCGGATCGCCTTGACCCATTCGTCGACGGCCGGGTTGCCGCGTGCGCCGGCGTCAGTGACCGTGCGACCGGGCGCGGCGGTGAGCATGACGCTGACGGTCTCCATGCGCTCGATGGGCAGCAGACCCTTCGAATTGCCGGCGAGTTCGGCCTGCCAGGGGTTGTCGCGGCTGGCGTCGAGTACGACGAGCGCGCTCGCCGGCCTCGCCACGATCAGCGCGTCGATCAGCATGTCCAAATCGACGGCGGCCTGGGCGACCTCCGAGGCGGAACGCAGGCGCTGATCGACGGGCACGAGGAAATTGCGGTTGCGCAGCTGCACGGCATGGCCGGAATAGAACACGACCGCGTGGACGCCGTGCCTGAGCTTGCCGGCGAAGGTCGCGATGGCGTCCTGCAAGCCCGGGCCGTTCGCATCCTCGGCGATGACGATGTCGAACCCGCCGTCGCGAAGCGCTGCCGCCACGGCGCCGGCATCGGATACTGCATCGGCTACCGGAGCCAGCGGATAGGCGGCATTGCCGATCACGAGCGCAACGCGATCCGGCCGGGCGGCGCCATCCTGTGCCAGGCCCGGGGCGGCCAACAGCAGCAGTGCGCAGAGGGCGAGCGACAAATGGCGCAACCAGGACATGACGCTCTTCATTCCGCTCGGGACGCTCCTCGCTCGAATCTTCATCGCCTCAACGAACATATACGGTGATCTTGCGTGACATCACCGGGGGATCATGGGGGACGTGGTTATGGTCTCCCAGCAGGAGCTGCAGCGTATGCTTGCCCTTGGGCAGGGTCACGACGACCTCGGTCTGGCCGTTGCCGAGATGCACGTTGTTGTAGTCGGCGGGAATCGGCTGGTCGAGCGGGCCCGGATCGGTGTCGATCAGCAGGTGATGATGGCCGGTGTTTGACCAGACGGTTCCGGCCGGGGCCACGCCCATCTCCTTCAGGCCGAAGCGGACGGTGAAGCGCTCGGGCACGCGCAGCCCGTCGAGCGGGTAGTGGAAATAGACCAGGGCTCCCTTGGGGGCAGGCTGACGGGGAGCGGATTGCGCCCAGGCAACGCCTGACAGGGGCAGTAGCGCTGCCAGCAGCGCCGCCGCGCCGCGGTGGAATGGTCTTGCGGCAGGATCATGCGCCGGAGCCGCCAGGGAGTGATGCGGGTTCATCGACGCCTCACCGGTCTCTTGCCGCCCGGTGCGACCAGCACCGTGATGCGCTCCGACATGATCGGCGGATCATGCGGGACGTGGTTCTCGTCGGCGAGGATGAGCTGGAGCGTGTGCTCG